>NZ_JAXCIL010000002.1:1547332-1856799 GCF_034387475.1 Pseudomonas sp. Teo4 | reverse complement strand
CAGCACGCCCATCCAGATGAACACCTGCTCCCAGCTCAGGGTATGGGTCATCCACGCCATCAGCGGTGCGAACACCACCACAGCCATGTACTGCGCCGAGTTGAACAACGCCGATGCGGTGCCCCGTTCGCGGGTCGGGAACCAACAGCTCACGATGCGCGAGTTGGCCGGAAACGCCGGCGACTCCACCAGGCCCAGCATGAAGCGCATGGAGAACAGCGCCACCGCCGCCGACACGCCTGCCAGCCCCAGCCAGCCAACCGTGCCTTGCAACAGGGTGAACAGCGACCACAGGATCAGGCTGATGCCGTAGACCCGTCGTGCGCCGAAGCGGTCCAGCAGCCAGCCGCCAGGCACCTGGCCCAGGGCGTAGGCCCAGGCGAAAGCGGAGAAGATCATGCCCAGCATCACCGGGTCCAGGCCGAGGTCCTTGAGCACCTCGGTGCCGGTGATCGAAAGGGTTGCGCGGTCAGCGTAGTTGATGACAGTGATGACGAAAATCAGTGCCAGGACCAGGAAGCGGTGGCGGCCGATTCCGGCCACGGCCGGTGAAGCGGCGACGGCGGATTTTGTGTTCATGGTGACCCTCTTGCTTCTCGGTGGAAGCGATTGTTCTTGTGAAAAGAAGGTGTGGCGTTGGTGCTGTCTGCCTCGGCCCTATCGCCGCGGTTCGTCGCCACGACAAGCCGGCTCCCACATGGGCCGCGGCGATTGGCGTCAGGCGCAGTTCGGTGGTGTTTCCCCGCGCAAACAAGCTTCAAGGTTTTGCAGCACCATGCGCCCCATCTCCAGGCGGGTCTGCAACGTGGCGCTGGCGCGGTGCGGCTGCAGGCTGACCTGGTGCAAGTCGCGCAATGCCGGCGGTACGTTCGGTTCGTCGACGAAGACATCCAGCCCGGCACCGGCAATTCGGCCCTCGCGCAGCGCCTCGACCAGGGCGTCTTCATCCACCAACTTGCCGCGCGCCACGTTGATCAGATAACCGTCCGGCCCTAATGCCTCCAGCACCTGGGCAGTGACGATGGCCTTGCCGTCGTCGGCCGAGGCGGCCAGCACCAGCACGTCCACCGAGCGGGCCAGTTCGGTCAGATCAGCCACGAAGCGGTAACCGTACTCCGGCTTTTCGCGCCGGTCGTTGTAGGCGATGCGCATGTCGAAGGCCGCAGCTCGGCGGGCGATGGCCTGCCCCACCTGGCCCAGGCCGACGATGCCCAGCTCGATGCCCGTGACCTTGCGCGCCAGCGGCAGGTTCACCGTGCCCCACAGGCCATCGCGCACCAGGCGCTCGCCCTCGCCCAGGCGGCGCAGGGTGGAAATGATCAGGCCGATGGCCATGTCAGCCACATCGTCGGTGAGCACGCCCGGCGTGGTGGTCACATGGACACCGCGGGCGGCGGCGTGGCGCAGGTCCACGGCATCGGTGCCGATACCGCTGATGGCGATGATCTGCAGCGCCGGGAGCTGGTCCATCAACGCATTGGACAGGCCCTTGGCACCACCGGTGACTACGCCGCGAATGCGTGGCCCCACCTCGTTCAGCAACTGTTGCGGGTTGTCATGTTGATACAGGCGGTGCACGCGATAGTCCTGCACCAGCTGCGCATCGATGGCATCCGGCACCGGTTGAGTCAGCAGCAGGTCGACGGGTGCAGTGTTGTCGTTGTTCATCGTTAGCATCCGGCAGTTCGAAGGTTGTGATCCGATGCTAGGCCTGCAAACGATACAGGTCTAATATAGATGCTGGATCGAATAATCCAGGAATTGAATCGTGGAACTGCACCAACTGCGCTGTTTCGTCGCCGTTGCCGAAGAGCTGCACTTCGGCCGCGCTGCCACCCGCCTGCACATGACCCAACCGCCGTTGAGCCGGCAGATCCAGCTGCTGGAGCACTCGCTGGGTGTGCTGCTGCTTGAACGCAACAACCGCCAGGCGCGCCTGACCCTGGCCGGGCAAAGCTTTCTCGAAGATGCCCGCCGCGTGTTGCAGATTGCCGAATCGGCCAGCCACTCGGCCCGGCGCATCGCCCATGGCGAAGCCGGGCGCCTGACCCTGGGCTTCACGGCCGTGGGTTCGTACAGCATGATTCCACGCTTGCTGGTGCATGCCGGCAAGACCCTGCCAGACATCGAGCTGGTGCTTAGCGAGCGTGTTTCCAGCACCCAGGTGCACGACCTGGAAGCCGGCCTGATCGACGTTGGCCTGGTGCGTCAGGTACTGCCCAGCGTGCGCGTCGACTACCTGCCGATCCATCGCGAACCCTTTGTCGCCGCCCTGCCCGCCGGGCATCCGCTGAGCATGCGCGAGCGGCTCAAGCCAGCAGACTTTCATGACCAGCCGTTCGTGATGTACAGCGCCAACGAAGGGCGTTACTTCCATGACCGCATCGCCAACCTGTTCGCCCGGCACGAGGTGCAGCCGCGTTACCTGCATCAGTTGGGGCAGACGCATTCGATTCTGGGCCTGGTCAATGTCGGCCTGGGGTGCGCGGTGGTGCCGGCTTCGGCGCAGGCGTTGCGCCTGGAGCAGGTGGTGTTCAAGCCGCTGATGGCCATGGACCAGCAGGCGGAGATATTCCTGGCGTTTTGCCGGGACAATCCCAACCCGGTGCTGGGGGCATTCGTGGAGATGGCGAGGGGGTTTTTCGAGGCGGGGTGAGCTTGGCTTTCTGTGGTGCGGCATTCGCGGGTAAACCCGCTCCCACAGGTTCCATGCTGCCCTTGAATGCAGCGCTGTACCTGTGGGAGCGGGTTCACCCGCGAAAGGGCCACCGCAAGCTGATCTAACTCACCGCACCATGCAAGGCCGCTTGTTGTCGAACGTCCATCCCGGAATCAGGAACTGCATCGCCACGCTGTCATCCCGTGCCCCAAGCCCCATGTTGCGGTAGCACTCATGGGCCTTGGCCAGTTGGTCTTCATCCAGCTCGACACCCAGCCCGGGACGCTCTGGCACGCGCACATGGCCGTCGACGATGCGCAGCGGCTCGCGGGTCAGGCGCTGGCCGTCCTGCCAGATCCAGTGGGTGTCGATCGCGGTGATCTCACCCGGTGCCGCCGCCGCGACCTGGGTGAACATGGCCAGGGAAATGTCGAAGTGGTTGTTGGAGTGCGAGCCCCAGGTCAGGCCCCAGTCATTGCACATCTGCGCCACCCGCACCGAACCCTGCAAGGTCCAGAAGTGTGGGTCGGCCAGCGGAATGTCCACCGACTGCAACTGAATGGCGTGGCCCATCTGCCGCCAGTCGGTGGCAATCATGTTGGTGGCGGTCGGCAGCCCGGTCGCACGGCGGAACTCAGCCATCACTTCACGGCCCGAGTAGCCGTTCTCGGCACCGCAGGGGTCTTCGGCGTAGGCCAGCACGTGGTGCTTGTCGCGGCACAGGGCGATGGCCTCCTTGAGTGACCAGGCACCGTTGGGGTCCAGGGTGATGCGTGCCTCGGGGAAGCGCTCGGCCAGGGCGGTGACCGCTTCCATCTCTTCTTCGCCGCGCAGTACGCCGCCCTTGAGCTTGAAGTCGCCAAAGCCGTAGCGCTCTTTCGCAGCCTCGGCCAGGCGCACCACGGCCTCCGGGGTCAGGGCTTTTTCATGACGCAGGCGGAACCAGTCGTTGTCGGCGTCGGCCTCATTGCGGTAGGCCAGGTTGGTCTGCTGACGGTCACCGATATAGAACAGATAGCCCAGCATCTTCACCGCATCACGCTGCTGGCCTTCGCCGAGCAGCGCCGCCATCGGCACGCCCAGGTGCTGGCCCAGCAAGTCGAGCAGGGCCGACTCGATGGCAGTTACCGCATGCACGGTGATGCGCAGGTCGAAGGTCTGCAGGCCGCGCCCGGCGGCGTCGCGGTTGGCGAAGGTCTGGCGCATGGCGTTGAGCACACGCTGGTAGTGGCCGATGGGTTGGCCGACCACCAGGCTGCGGGCGTCTTCCAGGGTCTGGCGAATGCTCTCGCCGCCGGGCACTTCGCCCAGGCCGGTGTTGCCAGCGCTGTCACGCAGCACCACGACGTTACGGGTGAAGTACGGGCCATGCGCGCCGCTGAGGTTGAGCAGCATGCTGTCGTGGCCAGCCACCGGGATCACGCGCAAGTCGGTAACCACTGGGGTGCCGGTATGCACCGGGGCGCCGCTGAAGGATTCTGGAGTGCTCTGCATATTCATGTGGGGTTTCCTGCAGGTTCAGTGGGTCTGGCTCAATGCCGACTGAGGCTTGAGGCTGTTCGAAGAGGTGTTGGGGCGGGTGCGGACGAAGAACACCAGAATCGCTGCCAGCACCGAGGTCACCGCCAGGCCGTAAAGGCCGCCCTGGATCGAACCGGTCTGCTGCTCCAGCAGGCCGAAAGTGGTGGGGGCGACGAAGCCGCCGAGGTTGCCGACAGAGTTGATCAGGGCGATCACGGCCGCGGCGATCCGCGCATCCAGGTAACCCTGAGGGATTGGCCAGAACAACGACGAGGCCGATTTGAAACCGATGGCGGCGAAGCACACCGCGACGAAGGCGAATACCGGCCCACCCGTGGTGGACATGAACATCCCGATTGCCGCCACCACCAGCGCTGCAGCCACCCAGGCCTGCTGGAACTTCCAGCGCACCGAGCCGGCGGCGAAGGCATACATGGCCACGATCGCGATAAACCACGGAATGGAGTTGAAGAAGCCCACCTGAATGTCGGACAGGTCACCCATGCGCTTGATGATGCTCGGCAGCCAGAAGGTCGCCGCGTAAATGGTCAACTGGATACAGAAGTAGATCACGCAGAACAGCACGATCTGACGGTCCTTGAGCAGGCGCCAGGCCGACACTTTCACCGCCCCACCCGCCTCGCGCTCACGCTGCTCGCGGTCGATGGTTTCGATCAAGGCGTTCTGCTCGGCCTTGCTTAGCCACTTGGCATCCTCAGGTTTGGAGTCGAGCCAGAAGAACACGAAGAAGCACAGCACCACCGAAGCCATGCCTTCGATGAACAGCATCCACTGCCAACCGTGCAGGCCCATGCCCTGGATCTGCATCAGCGCACCAGCCAGCGGGCCGGAAATCAACGAAGCCACCGCAGAACCGCTGAGGAAGATGGCGATTGCCTTGCCGCGTTCGGCGGCCGGCAGCCAGCGGGTGAAGTAGTAGATGACGCCTGGGAAGAAGCCGGCTTCAGCGACACCCAGCAGGAAGCGCAGCACATAGAACTGGGTTTCGTTCTGCACGAAGGCCATGGCCGTGGCGACCAACCCCCAGGTGAACATGATGCGGGTCAGCCACAAGCGTGCACCGACACGCTGCAACAGCATGTTCGACGGCACCTCGAACAAGGCGTAACCGATGAAGAACAGCCCGGCGCCAAAACCGAAGGCCGCAGCACTGATGCCAAGGTCGCTTTCCAGGTGCGGGCGAACAAAGCCGATATTGACGCGGTCGAGGTAGTTGACGATGAACATGATGACGAACAGCGGCAGCACATGGCGTTTGACTTTGGCCACGGCACTGGCCAACGCGTCGCCACCGCTCCGTGCGGACGGATCGAGGGTGTCGTTCACTGTGGAATCTCCCACTAATTGTTTTTGTGCGGGTCGCGTGGCTGTCGTGGGCGGGAGGCAGTCCGCCGAAGTTGTATGACAGGCCAGTGGGAAAGAGCATATTCGCAGCGGGGTTGTACGACAAGACATGAAAAGTCGCCTAAAAGGCAAAATACAAGCATCAAAAAGCTTAAATAACGCGATCTCCTGTAAAACAGACCATACAGCGCTGTCTCTGCAATACAAAAAATCTGCAAAAAAAATTTCTATGATTTAACTTGTCGTACAAGATCAACTGACGTCAGGGATTGCACCATGGAAACCCTTGAACCCCGCCCCCGTGGCCACAGCCGCGCCCACGACCTGGTCTCGAGCCTGACCCAGCAGATTTTGCTGGGCACTTTCCAGCCCGGCGACAAGCTGCCGTCAGAGAACACACTGGTACGTGAGCACGGCGTAAGCCGCACCGTGGTCCGCGAAGCCTTGTCGAAACTCCAGGCCTCGGGGCTGGTGGAACCACGCCACGGTATCGGCACCTTCGTCATCGAGCGCCAGCCACAGGCGGGCTTGCGGGTGGCAGCGGAGAACGCCGCCAGCGTACGCGACCTGCTGGAACTGAGAATCGGCCTGGAGGGCCAGGCCGCCGCCCTCGCCGCCCTGCGCCGCAGCGACGAGCAGTTGAAGCGCATGCGCCAAGCGTTGGACGATTATCAGGACCTGGCGGCAGCCGGCGACAGTTGCATCGAGCCTGATCGGCGTTTCCACCTGCTGATTGCCGAAGCCACCGGCAACCTGTACTTCACCGAAATGATGACGCAGCTGGGCAATGGCATGATCCCGCGCAACCGCATGGCCTTGAACGAGCGCTCGGGCGCCAAGCTGGCCCGCCATGCCTACCTGGCGAACCTGGAACACGAGGCCATCCTCAATGCCATTCGGCGCAAGGACCCGGATGCGGCGCGGGCGGCGATCTGCCTTCACCTGTCCAACAGCCGGGACCGATTGTTGCCAGACTGACCGCCCGAGGTGTTACCAGGTCAGGCAGATCTTGCCGAAATGGCGGTTGCTCTCCTGGTAGCGGAACGCCTCGACGATCTGCTCCAGTTCGAAGTGCTTGTCCACCACTGGCCGCAGGCCATTGGCATCGATGGCTCGGACCATCGCCTGTTGCTGGGCCCGGCTACCCACCAGCACACCCTGCAGGCGGATCTGCCTTACCAGCGCCTGGACCAGCGGCAACTGCCCGGCCACGCCGGTGAGAATACCGATCAGCGAGATATGCCCACCGATCCGTGCGGCGATCATCGACTGCTCCAGGGTGGCCGGGCCGCCCACTTCGATGACGTGATCGACACCCCGGTTGTCGGTGAGCTTGCGCACCTGCTCGCCCCACGCCGGGGTGCTGCGGTAGTTGATCAGGTGGTCGGCGCCCAGCGTCTTGAGGCGTTCGAGCTTGGCGTCGCTGGACGAAGTGGCGATGACCGTCGCACCAGCCAGCTTGGCGAACTGCAGGGCGAAGATCGACACCCCACCGGTGCCTTGAACCAGCACCGTGTCACCGGGCTTGAGGTGGTCGTCGCTCATCAGCGCACGCCAGGCAGTAAGGCCGGCGGTGGTCAGCGTGGCGGCCTCAGCGTGACTATAGCCTTTCGGGGCCAAGGTAAAGGCGGTGGCACGGGCGGTCACCTGCTCGCGGGCGTAACCGTCGATGCCGTCACCGGGCACGCTGGCGAAACCTTCAACTTGGGCTTGGCCGTCGATCCAGTCCGGGAAGAAGGTGCTGACCACGGCATCGCCGACCTTGAATTCGCTGACACCTGCACCTATCGCAACCACTTCACCCGCGCCATCGGCCATGGGGATGCGCCGCTCACTGGGCCCCCACATGCCGCTGACCACGGCGAAATCATGGTAATTGAGGGAGCTGGCGTGCAGGCGCACGGTGATCTCGCCGGCTTGTGGCGCCGGGGCCTCGCAGGTGCCGACCTGGACCTTGTCGTAGCCGCCGCCGGGTTGGACGAAGATGGCCTTGCTGCTCATGGGTGGGTTTCCTTGGGTGGGGAAGCAGACAAGGAGCTTAGCCAGCTATGGCGGCGGTGTCTGTAATGGCCTCATCGCCGGCAAGCCGGCTCCCACATGGACCGCACCAACCTTGAGACCACCGCAGTACCTGTAGGAGCCGGCTTGCCGGCGATGAGGCCGGTACAGGCGGCACATGACAGTTGCTTGCACAGGTATGTGGTTTACTCAGATCTGCGCGGTCAATCTGCTCAGCGACAGGGCCATCAGCCCAACAGGCCTCGCAGCGCGTGGCAGTCGGCCGCATGCCAATCGGCAAGTTCAGGCCAAGGGTTGTCCGGCAGGTTCACCAGCACCGTCCGCGCCCCCGCAGCGCGCCCACAGTCCAGGTCGAATCGGTAGTCCCCCACCATCACCAGTTCGCTGGGCGCCACGCCCCAGGCATCAGCGATCTTCAGCAAGCCATCCGGACTGGGCTTGGGCGCCGCTTCGTCGCGCCCGAGGATGTGCTCCACCGGGAAGCAATCAGCCAGGCCAATCGCTTCCAGCGTGACGTGGGCCAGCTCCCGGGCATTGCGGGTCAGAATGCCCAAACGGCAGCCACGCTCGGCCAGCTCGCGTACCAATTCCACCGCCCCTGTGGCCGCAGTGGAGGCAATGGCCAGGTCACGCTCGTGCTCCAGAAGCCAGGCATGCTTGGCAGCTGCCTCCGCCGCCGGCAGCGCGGCCAGATGAGTGAGGATGTCGTGCTCGGCGGGAATGTCCAGCGCCTCGCGAATGGCGGCGAAATCGTGCACCGCGACGGTGAGGGTGCCGTCCATGTCGAACACCCAGTTGCGAATCTCGGCGAGGCTCATGCCCAGTCCTTGCGATGACGGATCAGGCCTTCCTGGGTGGACGAGGCCACCAGTTGACCGGCGCGGTTGTAGATGCTGCCACGGCAGAATCCACGGGAGTTGCCGGCCCACGGGCTGTCGGTGGCGTACAGCAGCCACTCATCGGCGCGCAGGTTGCGGTGGAACCACAGCGCGTGATCGAGGCTGGCGATCTGCATGTCTTTCTGCCACACCGACTTGCCATGGGGCAGCAGCGCGGTGGTCAGCAGGCCGAAGTCCGACGCGTAGGCCAGCAGATACTTGTGCAGCGCAGGAATGTCAGGGAGGTTGCCGTCGGCGCGGAACCAGGCGTATTTCACCGGGTCGCCCGCCTTGGGGTTGAACGGGTCGCGCTCGGTCACCGGACGAATTTCGATGGGCTTGGCGCACAGCACTTTCTCGCGAATGCGCTCGGGCAAGTGATCGGCCATGGTGCGGGCCAGCTCGACCTCGCTGGGCAGGTTCTCGGGGCCCACCACATCAGGCATCTGCGCCTGGTGCTCGAAGCCTTCCTCGTCGTACTGGAACGAAGCGCTGCAGGTGAAGATGGTCTGGCCCTTCTGGATCGCCGTCACCCGGCGGGTGCTGAAGCTGCCGCCATCACGCACGCGGTCGACCGAGTAGACCACCGGCAAGCTGGCATCGCCCGGGCGCAGAAAGTAGCCATGCAGCGAATGCACATGACGCGCATCTTCAACCGTCTGGCTGGCCGCCGACAGCGACTGGCCCAGCACCTGCCCACCGTACAGCTGGCGGAAACCCAGGTCCTGACTGCGTCCACGGAACAGGTTTTCCTCGATCGACTCGAGGCTCAACAGGTCGACCAGGTCGTCCAACACATGGCTCATCGGGGGTTCTCCTAGCAAGGCATCACAGCTCTACGGCGCTCTCATCTGGGTAAATGATACAGGGTTTGTCATTGCTGCCGCGCATGGCCAACCATTCAGCCGCGCAGGGTCTGCTCCCAATGCGCTCGGTCGATGCGATACAGCACATGAGGGCGCAAGGGATGGCCCACGGGCAAGCGGGGGTGCTCGAAGTTGCCGGACAGGTCCTGAACCATGCCGATGGCCTGCATGACCTTCTGCGACGGCAGGTTGCTCTCGGTAGTGAACGACACCACCTCGCCCAGGCGCAATTGGGCGAAAGCACAACGCAGGCAGGTCCAGGCCGCCTCGCTGGCAAAACCCAGCCCCCAGTGACGTCGTGCCAGGCGCCAGCTTATCTCGACGGCCGGGGCGAATGGGGCGTCGAAATTGACATTGAGCAGGCCGGTCATGCCGATGAAGGCACCACTGTCCTTGCGCTCCAGCGCCCACAGGCCAAAGCCGTATTCGTTGAAGTGACCACGGATCCGTCCGATCAGGGCTGCCGCTTCCAGGCGTGTCATGGGGGCGGGGAAGTAACGCATCACGTGTGGGTCCGCGCACATGCTGGCGAACTCACGCAAGTCGTCGTCGTGCCATTGGCGCAGCACCAGACGTGCGCTTTCCAGATGCAGGATAGGGGTCATCGGGGGAGGCTCCGGTTTCACGGTCTTGCAGTGTAAAGCGTAGGCGCGGCCAAGGGTTTTCACCTGCAGCCCGCCTTGAATGCAATTTTCACAACACCTTCACTGCCTCCCTACAGCGCGCTTTCCAGAATGCCGGCATCCAACGCCGCGCCCGACGCGGCCATGCCATCGGAGTGACGCATGCAGTCGAGCAATACCCTGGAAGCCCCTACCCTCCACACCCGACGCAAACGACGTCGGTACCCACGCAAGACCCTCGGCGTCGTCTTCGGCCTGTGCCTGGTATTGGCGGCGTTGAGCACCTGGCTGGCAACGAGGACGCACATCGTGGACCTTGGCAACGAACAACAGTTGAGTGACAGCGGCCTGCTGCAGGACTGGGCCGAAGGTGCGGTGATCGTCATGATCCGCCACGCCGAACGCTGTGACAGCGCGCCCGGCCCGTGCCTGGACGACCCGACCGGTATCACCGTGGCCGGCAGCGAAGCCGCCACTCGGGTTGGCCAAGGCTTGCAGCACCTGGGGCTGGCCAACGCCGACATGCTCAGCAGCCCCAAGCTGCGCACCCGTCAGACGGCCCATTTCATTCTCGGCCAGGCCGTGCCCAGCGAGGACTGGCTGGAAAGCTGCGAGCGCCCATTCGCCAAAGAAGCCCTGGCTCGCAAACGCCCAGGCCACAACCTGGTGCTGGTCACCCACAATGGCTGTATCGACCACTTCGAACGCGCGCAGAAGGTGCCAGGGGGCGAGCGCGAAAGCGGTTACGCCAGCGCCCTGTTCGTTTCAGTGGACAGCACCGGCAAGGCGCGGATTCTGGGGCGCATGAACGAACCTGACTGGCAGCGCGTGCTGGCCTCTGCCGGCCAGTAATTCAACCACCCCGACATTGGCAACGACACGGCAACTGCTGGCAAGATGGCTGCTGGCCCTGAATGCGAACCTGCCATGCCGTTGCCGCTGATCTACCACGAAGACTACAGCCCGGAGTTTCCCCCCGAGCACCGCTTTCCGATGGACAAGTTCCGCCTGCTGCACGATCACCTGGTCGACAGCGGGTTGACCACCGACCAGGCCCTGTTGCGCCCGGAAATCTGCCCGAACGACATCCTCGCCCTGGCCCACGACCGGAGCTACATCGAGCGTTACATGAGCGGCGACCTTTCCCGCGAGGACCAGCGCCGTCTCGGCCTGCCCTGGAGCGAAGCCTTGGCCCGCCGCACCGTTCGCGCCGTGGGCGGGTCGTTGCTCACCGCCGAAATGGCGCTGCGCCATGGGGTTGCCTGCCACTTGGCTGGCGGCACCCACCATGCCCACTACGACCACCCGGCCGGGTTCTGCATTTTCAACGACCTGGCCGTGATCAGCCGCTACCTGCTGGAAGCCGGGCGTGTGCACCGGGTGCTGATCTTCGACTGTGACGTGCATCAGGGCGACGGCACCGCGCGCATTCTCCATGACACCCCCGATGCCATCACCGTGTCGCTGCACTGCGAGCAGAACTTCCCGGCACGCAAGGCGCAAAGCGACTGGGACATCCCCTTGCCTCGCGGCATGGGCGACGCTGCCTACCTGAAGGTGGTGGACGACGCCCTCAACTACCTGCTGCCGCTGTACCAGCCCGACCTCGTGCTGTACGACGCCGGTGTTGACGTGCACAAGGACGATGCCCTGGGTTACCTGCAACTGACCGATGAGGGCCTGGCCGCACGCGACGAGCTTGTCCTGCGTCATTGCCTGGGCCGCGATATTCCGGTGGTGGGAGTGATCGGTGGTGGCTACAGCAAGGACCGCCTGGCCTTGGCCAAGCGCCATGGCATCCTTCACCACAGTGCAGCGAAAGTCATCGGTTGTTCACAATGACTGTGGAGCCGCTTGTGGATAACCTGCGGGAAAGCGGCTACAGCCCTTTAAACACCTGGCCTCCAAGATACTGATCATTTTTTTGCTCAGTATCTCCACTGGCCTCGCTGCGGTAGAATGCGCGCTCTTTTCCACAGCCTGCCGCCCACCATGCCCGATCTGCACCCTGCCTCCCCTCCCCTCGTCGCCGTCATTGGCGCCGGCCCCGCCGGTTTGATGGCCGCCGAAGCACTGTCCCAGGCTGGCCTCGCCGTGGAGGTGTTCGACGCCATGCCCTCGGTGGGCCGCAAATTCCTGCTGGCGGGCGTGGGCGGGATGAACATCACCCATTCCGAACCCTACCCAGCATTCGTTTCGCGCTATGCCGAGCGCCAAGGCGAGATCGACGCCCTGCTGCGCGGCTTCGACGCGGACGCCTTGCGCCTGTGGATACATGGCCTGGGCATCGAAACCTTCGTCGGAACGTCGGGCCGCGTCTTCCCTCGCGACATGAAGGCCGCGCCGCTGCTGCGCGCCTGGCTCAAGCGCCTGCGCGACAGCGGCGTAGTTATCCACACCCGCCATCGCTGGTTGGGCTGGAACGATGACGGCAGCTTGCGAATCGCTTATCCACAGGGCGAACTCAGCGTGCGCGCCAGTGCTGTAATACTGGCCCTGGGAGGCGGCAGCTGGGCACGCCTGGGCTCGGACGGCAGCTGGCAACCGATGCTGGCTGAGCGGGGTGTGGATATCTCGCCGTTGCAGCCGAGCAACTGTGGCTTTGAAGTCAAAGGCTGGAGCGTATTGCTCAAGGACAAGTTCGCCGGTGCACCGCTGAAGAACATTGCCCTGAGCGTCCCCGGCAGTGCGCCGCGCAAGGGCGAATTCATTCTGACCGCCCAGGGTGTGGAAGGCAGCCTGGTGTACGCCTGGTCGGCACCGGTACGTGAGGCGATCAACCGTGATGGCCGAGCCACGTTGCTACTTGACCTGCTACCAGACCGGCCTGTGGATAAAATTGCCCTGGCCCTGGCCAAGCCGCGCGGCTCGCGTTCCATGGCCAAGCACCTGCACAGCCAGTTGGGCCTCGACGGAGTGAAGGCGGCGCTGTTGCGTGAACTGACCGACCAGGCCACCTTCGCCAACCCTGACGCGTTGGCACAGGCGATAAAGGCATTGCCGATTGAGGTGGTGCGCACACGGCCGCTGGATGAAGCCATCAGTAGTGCGGGCGGCGTGCGTTTTGAGGCGATGAACGAAGGACTAATGCTCAAGCAACTGCCGGGCGTGTTCTGTGCCGGGGAGATGCTGGATTGGGAAGCGCCGACCGGGGGCTACCTGCTGACGGCGTGCTTTGCCAGTGGCTTGCGGGCGGGGCGGGCTGCGGTGGAGTGGTTGTCCCGTTAGATTGCAGCCCAATCGTCGGCGAGCCTACGCCTGCAGGTTATCTCAGGATCCGCGCGGTCTTTGTGGGGGCAACTGTCTTGCGCTGCCTGTACAGGCCTCATCGCTGCGGTTCGTCGCCACGATAAGCCAGCTCCCACAGGTACGGCAGTGATCTCAAGATCTGCGCGGTCCATGTGGGAGCCGGCTTGCCGGCGATGCAGGCGACACGGTGCTTGGCACCGGCTACGCCGGTGATCGCCGGCAAGCCGGATCCTACAAAGTCCGTGCAGAGACTGAAATATCCGCCCCGACCACCTCAAGGCTTACGCTTGCGCGGCCCACCATTGAAGCTCGGCACCTTGCGCACCGCTTTGACTGCAGGCTTTGCCTCACCCGCAGCCTCGCTGTCCATCCACTTGCCCAACCCACGTTTGGCGCTGTTCTCTTTCGGCTTCTTGGGCTTCTTCGGCTTCTTGATCACCTGGCCACTGGCATCGGTCATCGGCACCCGGTGGTCAGGAATGAAATCCGGCTCTTCATGACGCGGCAGCGTCTGACGGATCAGTGTCTCGATGCTGGCCAGCAATTGCACTTCATCAGCACACACCAGCGAAATCGCCTCACCTTTGTTGCCCGCACGGCCGGTGCGACCAATGCGGTGCACATAGTCTTCGGCAACAATCGGCAGGTCCAGGTTGACCACCAGCGGCAGGTCATCGATGTCCAGGCCACGTGCTGCAACGTCCGTGGCAACCAGCACCTGAATCTCGCGGGCCTTGAAACTGTCCAGCGCACGCTGGCGAGTAGCCTGAGGGCGGTCACCATGAATACCGTCGGCATTCACGCCCTCGCCCATCAGACGCTCAACCAACTGGTCGACACCGTTACGGGTCTTGGCAAACACCAATACCTGTTTCCAGCGCTGCTTGCGCAGCAGGTGGCAGAACAGGTCCGCCTTACGCTTCTTGTCCACCGGCACCAGCCACTGCTTGACCGTTGTGGCCGTGGCGTTGCGCGGGCTGACCTCGATGCTCAGCGGGTCGTTCAGGGCCAGGCCGGCCAGCATGCGGATCTGGTCGGAGAACGTGGCGGAAAACAGCAGGGTCTGGCGCTTGCGCGGCAAGGCGGCATACACCGCCTGCAGTTCCTCGGCGAAGCCCAGGTCGAGCATGCGGTCGGCTTCGTCGAGCACCAGGGTCTGAACCTGGCCGAACTTCACCGCATTCTGGCGGAACAGGTCGAGCAGTCGTCCTGGGGTGGCCACCAACAGGTCGACACCACGGCGCAGGCGCATCATCTGCGGGTTGATGCTGACACCGCCGTACACCGCATAGGTGCTCAGCGGCAGGTTCTCGGCATATTCACGGATATTGGCGTGCACCTGCTCGGCCAGTTCACGGGTCGGCACCAGCACCAGCGCACGGATCGAGTTGCTCGCGACCTTTTCCCCCTCAAGGGCCAGGCGCTGCAGCACCGGCAGGGCGAAACCTGCGGTCTTGCCTGTGCCGGTCTGGGCCGCGGCCATCAGGTCGCGGCTGGCCAGCACGGCGGGAATGGCCTGGGCCTGGACCGGGGTCGGGGTGGTGTAGTCCAGGTGCTGCAGGGTGCGCAGCAAGGGTTCGATCAGGCCGAGTTTGGCGAAATTCATGGCAATACCGTCAGGGGGTTCAGCGAAGGCGGCAAGTTTACCGCAACACCCCACCCTACTTGCAGATTTCGCCCTTCAATGGTTGCACGGGTTCTGGCGGCTTGTGCCACTGTGGAAGGCCGATCAGCACCACCGCACCAATGATCACCGCCATGGCCAGGCACTCTTCGGCACCGATGGTTTCACCCGCGAAGACGATGCCCAACAACACCGCTACCGCCGGGTTGACGTAGGCATAGCTGGTCGCCGCCGCCGGACGCACGTTCTTGAGCAGGTACATGTAGGCACTGAACGCCAGAATCGAGCCAAAGAACACCAAGTAGGCAAGCGCGCCCCAACCTGCTGCGGTGGGCATCTGGGTCAGGCGCTCACCGCTGATGGCGCTGCCCAGCAGCAACACCGCACCGCCCACCAGCATCTCGGCGGCGCTGGCCATGGCGCCCTGGGGCAAGGGCAGGCTTTTGCTCCAGACCGAACCGAAGGCCCAGGCCGCTGCGGCGAACAGGATGAGTGCGGCTCCCATGGGGCTGGCCTGCAGGTTCGACCCCAGGTTGAGCAGCCCGATACCGACCAGGCCGAGGCCAATCCCCGCCCATTCCAGCCGCGAGTTGCGGTGCCCGAACAGCAGGCCGAACAACAAGGTGAACAAGGGCACCGTGGCCACCGCCAGTGCCGCCACACCCGACGCGACCCCGGCATGCTCGGCCAGGGTCACACCGCCATTGCCGCAACTGAGCAGCAAAAAGCCGATGGCCCCCGCCGCACGCCACTGCGTCCAGGTGGGTGCTGGCACGCCGCGCCACCGCAGGAAGCCGTACAGCAGGCTGCCAGCAATCAGGAATCGCACCCCGGCCATGAGCATCGGCGGCCAGGTTTCGACACCAATGCGAATGAACAGGTAGGTGGAACCCCAGACCAAATACAAGGCCAGGAAAGCACCAATGAGCAACCAGGGAAAGCGACGGGAGGCAGGCATGGAAAAAGACTCGAAATCCGTTTACGGGTGACTTAGTTTAGAAAGGCTTCCGTGCAAACTTAAGTTACAAAAAACGTTTAATAGGCCATAACACTTTGCAATGAACGTTTATTCAGGCCATTTACCGTTGAATGCAAAGCCGACAGGAACCGCTCATGGACAAGTACGACCGCATGCTGCTCGCCGCCCTGCTGGAGGACGGCCGGGCCACCTATGCACAACTGGCTCGCCAAGTGAACCTTTCGGCACCGGCGGTCGCGGAACGGGTGGCAAAGCTCGAAGCGACCGGGGTCATCTCTGGCTACACGGCCAAGGTCAACCTGGAAAAGATCGGTTTGCCGATTCAGTGCGTGATCGAGCTACGCCTGACCAGCCACGGCAACCAGCAGAGCTACGACGAGCTGGCGCGCATACCGGAACTGACCGAATGCCACCGGGTGACCGGTGACCCCTGCGTGATCATGCAGGCGGCCGTGGGGTCGATGACTGAACTTGAAGCGTTGATCAACCGTGTTTCGCAGCTGGGCTTCAGCAAGACCTCGATCATTCTGTCCAGCGCGGTGGAGCGACGGGTGCCGCTGGATCATCTACAGCACAATGGCAAGAAAAGCTGAGTTCAATGGCGTAACAGCAATCGCCCTTCGATTGGCACATAACGGCTGGCGGCACGAATCAGCGACAGTGCGGTCAGCCCAGGCACGCCATAAACGACCGCCTCGGTGCCATGGCGCTGGATCACCCGCTCCAGCAACAAGTCGAAATCGCCGTCGCCTGACGCCAGCACCACCTGATCGACGCGGCTGGCGGCATCGATCACATCAAGGGTGATGCCTACATCCCAGTCGCCCTTGGCCGAACCATCGCTGCGCTGGATGAAGGGCTTGAGACGTACGTCGAAACCAAGGTTGCGCAGGATCTGCTGGAATTGCTGTTGCTTGCTGTCGCCACGGTCGATGGCGTAAGCCACAGCCTCGACAATTTCACCCTCGCGACAGACATCGGCCCATAACGCGGTGTAATTGAAGTGGCAACCGTAAGCCTGGCGCACGGTGTAGTAGAGGTTCTGCACATCGGCGAACAGCGCGATCTTCTTCACGACTCACTCTCGGCAGTAAGGGGCGCAAAGCACCCCTGAAATGCCTGCAGTATGCCAGACCGGTTAGACGAAGGTGTCGTCATCCGAGAAGAACCCGCCATCGTCACTGCCGTAGTCGGTATCGGCGTAGCCGCCCTGATCAGCGCCCCAGCCACCATTGTCGGCCACCTGACGCTGGTCGCCCGAGTCGTTCCAGCCACCGGTATCGCTGGCAGGAGCCGGTTCTTCCTTGATCACCTCGACCACTTCTTCTGGCTGCGAGTGGTGGTTGAACAGACTGCTGATGCCCTGCGCCAGCAATACACCGCCCGCCACGCCAGCGGCAGTCTGCATGGCGCCGCCCAGGAAGCTGCTGGCGCCACTGCGAGCGGGTGCTGCGCCGAAGCCAGGTTGCTGAGCTTGCGGCTGGGAGAAGCCCGGCGCGGAGGGTTCGCGCCAGCCACCGGCACTGGGGGGTGGTGCAACCGAGCGTTGCGGCTGTTGAACCGGCTCCGGGTTGCGTGCGCCGGCCCCAAAGATGCTGGACAGGAAACCACCGCTGCTGCTGTTGCTGCTGCGGGTGGCCTCGAGCTGGGCGCGGGCTTGCTTGAGTTCGGCTTCGAGCTGTTTGTTCTGCTCGTCGAGGCGCTTGATTGCAGCCTCCTGGACCAGAATCGCCTGGGCCATGTAGTAAGGCGCTGCCGGTTGCTGGCGCAGGTGTTCCTCGATGCGCGACTGAGCCTGGGCGTCGCGAGGCTGGCTCGGGTCCTCGGCTTGCTTGATGCGGCCGAACAGGCCGTCGATCAGAGTTTGTTCTTCAGTGTTCATGGGGCTACCTCGTGCGGGAGCAGGACATCGGATGCGTCAAAGATGGGGGGCGCAGCCACAGGATTCAATCATGGCGGCCGTGAAACTTTTTTCAGCAAGTGACCGCTCTGGGCTAAAGTTAGGCCCCTGCTTTTACAGCCATGCGATGTTGACTGATGAATCCGCTGAGCGTTCTGCGCGACTCCCTTTACTTCTTCCGCCGCCACCTGCCGAGCATCATCCCGCTGTGCCTGCCGCTGGTGGTGCTCGAAGCCCTGCTGACCCAACTGCTGTACCGGCAGATGGGCGACCAGGCCTCCCCCGCCTACGGCATGCTGGTCAGTTTGCTGTTCTACCCGCTGTACAGCGCGGCGTTGATCCTCTACCTCGACACCCGCAGCAACGGCCAGGAAATCCCCAAACGCGACCTGTTCGCTCGTGCTGTGCAGCTGTGGCCGCCATTGGCGCTGCTGATTCTGATCAGCTCGCTGCTGATCATGGCGGGCCTGGCGCTGTTCATCTTCCCGGGCGTGTGGATCATGATCAATCTGGTGTTCGCCGAGTACCTGCTGGTGCTACGCGGCCTGCCGGTGGTGCAGTCCATGCGCGAAAGCGCGCGGATGACCACCGGGCATTTCATGCGCATCATGATCTGCGTGCTGGGTGTGCTGGCACCGATCTGGTTGATCGACGGCTTGCTGCTGATGGCCATCCCGGAACCCACACCGGCCATCGAGCTGGCCATGGATAGCCTGAGCGGCTTCTTGCAACTGTTCAGTACTGTGGTGCTCTATCGCCTGTTCATGCTGCTGGAAGGTGAAGCTGGCGCTTGAGAGCTAGCGCTTTTCCGATGGTTGTTTGCATGGAAACCTGACAGGCTGCCGCCTTACCCGCCGCCTGCCTACCTTGGGCTGAACAACCCAACGGAGGGCAGGCAATGAACGAAAACCAAACGAATGACCACTGGGCCGATGGCCATTCATTCCTGGGCAAGATCTATCTGCTGGATGCCAGTGGACGACTGCCGGTACACATATTCAAAAGCCATCATGACCTCAGCTTTGGTGTAAACATCAAAACCGACGACGGCTGGCTCAAAGTGGGGGGCGATTTCGCCGCCCCTGGCTTTCAGTTCAGGTTTCACTCGAAGGCCAAAGACCGCCTGCATTTCAACATATCGCTTGCCAGCAACAGCCGACGAAAACTGGGCGCCAGCAGTGAAGGCTACCTGGGGCTCTACGAACAGGAGGCCGAACTGGACTACTGGAAGCTACAACCACTGGCATGGTCGAGGCACGAGCTTCGCTGCCTGATCCGCGATCATCTGGGCCATCAGATCAAAAGCACGCACACCCCGGGCACGAACATCGCGTATCTCACCACCGCTGAGGGTACGCCGCATGAGTTCGTGATCGAAAGGTCCCGCTAACCGCTCAAGTACCACGCGGTTTGGCCCGCGCGGTGGCTTCGGCCACCAACGGGTCATCCGGCCAGTAGTGTTTCGGGTAACGCCCCTTCAAATCTTTCTTCACCTGTGCGTAGGTCGTACGCCAGAAGTTCGCCAGGTCTTGGGTTACCTGCACCGGTCGTCGCGCAGGTGACAGCAGATGCAATTTCACCTGCAGACGCCCTTGCGCAATACGTGGCGTATCCGACAAGCCGAAAAGCTCTTGCAGGCGCACGGCGAGAATCGGCGGAAACTCACTGTAATCGAGCCTGATGTTCGACCCTGATGGCACGGTTATGGACTGCGGCGCCTGCTCGTCCAAACGCTGCGGCAACGGCCAGGGCAACAGGTTGCGCAGGATCGAGGGCAAATCCAACGAGGCAAAATGGCTAAGTCGCGAGACCTTGCCAAGGTAGGGTTGCAACCAGCCTTCGAGGCTTGCCAGTAATGCCTCATCGGCTAGATCAGGCCATTCACTCTGGCCGCCCTTCTCGAGGTCAAGCTGGCGCAACAACGCCACACGCGCTTGCCACTGGCGCAGCTCCGGCGTCCAGGTCAGCAGGTTCAAGCCCTTGCGTCGCACCAGGCCAAGCAGGGCTTTGGCGCGCGCCTCTTCATCCAAGCCCGGCAGCGGCTCGCGACTGAGTACCAGCTCGCCCACCTTGCGCTGGCGCTCGGCACGCAAGACTTGCTCACGCTCGTCCCAGTCGAGAATGTCGAGGGTTTCGACCTGTTCGGCCAACACCCCCTCCAGCAATGCGGGATCGAATTCAGCCGCCAGGTAGATGCGTTCTTCCCGCTGTCCCTGGCGACTGCCCAGGTCGGCGATCACCAACCATGGGCACTTCATCAGGGCATCGACTTCGGCGAACAGCGCAGCACGGCCGTTGGCCAGGCGGTACTCGGCACCGCCTTCGCGGCGCTGCTGTGCAACTCGATCGGGGTAGGCCAGCGCCAACAGGGCGCCGAGCCATCGCTGATGATCAGGGTCAGCAACAGCGGTACCGGCCTTCCCCCTCAACAGCCCCCGATACTGGCGGGCCAGCTGGCGGGCGCGCTGCACGCCCCCTTGGCCGCCACGACCTGCCTTGGTCTCACCGCTCACCAGCGCCAGTCGGCTGTGCAGGTCGGCCCCACCACCGCGCTGGATATCGCGCTCGCCCAGCAAGGCGGCGACATCGCAGGCCATCTCGGCCAAGCCCAGGCTCTGCCCGCGCAACAGCAAATGAGCGATGCGCGGGTGGGCCGGCAGCTCGGCCATGGCCTGGCCGTGGTCACTGAGGTGATCGCGACTGCCCGGTTTGAACGCACCGAGACGTGCCAGCAGGTCCTTGGCCTGACCGAGCGCGGCAGCTGGCGGCTGGTCGAGCCAGCGCAGTTGGCCTGGTTCAACGCCCCATCGCGCCAGTTGCAAGGCCAGGCCTGCGAGGTCGGCCTGAAGCATTTCGGCTGTACCGTGGGCCGCCAACTGGTCGTGCTGGGCTTCGCTCCACAGGCGGTAGCACACGCCCGGCTCAAGTCGACCGGCGCGCCCCGCTCGTTGGGTGGCGCTGGCGCGGGAAATACGCTGCGTGTCCAGGCGGGTCATGCCACTACCCGGGTCGAAACGCGGCACGCGCGCCAGGCCTGCATCGATCACCACACGTACGCCGTCGATGGTCAGGCTGGTTTCAGCAATGTTGGTAGCCAGCACCACTTTGCGCTGGCCTTTGGGCGCGGGGTCGATGGCCGCGCGCTGGGCATTGAGGTCAAGCTCGCCGTGCAATGGGCACAGCAGAATGTCGGCACGCTCGCTCAAAGCATCCTGAAGGCTCTGGTGAACGCGGCGAATCTCGGCCTGACCTGGCAGGAAGACCAGCAAACTGCCGGTCTGGTCCGCCAAGGCGTGAAGCACACTGTCCACGACCCGCGGCTCGATGAATTCACCTGGCTGGAACGGCCGCCCCCAGTGGATATCCACAGGGTGCATGCGGCCCTCGCTGCTGACCACAGGCGCATCGTCCAGCAGGCGCGACAAGCGCTCGCCTTCCAGGGTTGCAGACATCAGCAGAATCTTCAGCGGCGGCTCGTCACGCAACAGCTCACGGCCATTGAGGCTAAGGGCCAGGGCCAGGTCGGCATCCAGGCTGCGTTCGTGAAATTCGTCGAAAATCAGCAGGCCCACCCCATCCAGCGCCGGGTCGGACTGCAGACGACGGGTGAGGATACCTTCGGTGACCACCTCGATACGGGTGTTCGGCCCCACCTTGCTGTCCAGCCGGATGCGGTAACCCACGGTTTCCCCAACCTTCTCACCCAGCTCGCTGGCCAGGCGCTCGGCTGCGGCACGGGCGGCCAGGCGGCGTGGTTCGAGCATGAGGATGGTCTGGCCGGCCATCCACGGCTCGTCCAACAGGGCCAAAGGCACCCGGGTGGTCTTGCCCGCACCGGGAGGCGCCTCGAGCACCGCTTCGTCACGGTTTTCCAGCGCCCGGCGCAAAGCGGGCAAGACAGCATCGATTGGTAATGAAATCATGGTGGTCCTCGAACAATCGCCCGAGTATAACGGCGAACCGAGCCTGCTCTATCATGGTCTTAGCATCAGGTGCTGGCGTTTCGCCCAGCCTTGCAGTACACCTTTCCGGAGATTCACATGCGTATCCCTTCCCGCGTCATTGGCAGCGTACTCATCGCCACCCTGCTGACCCAGCTGACGGCCTGCGGCACGCTGTTCTACCCTGACCGTCGCGGCCAGATCGAAGGCAAGATCGACCCTGTGGTCGCCGCGCTCGATGCCATCGGCATCCTGTTCTACGTCATCCCTGGCCTGATCGCCTTCGGCGTCGACTTCGCCACTGGCGCCATCTACTACCCAGGCGGCACCACCGCCCAGGTCGCGCCTGAAAAACTGCGCGAAGCCATCACCCCGGACGGCAAGGTCGACAACCTCAAGCTACAAGCCATTATCGAAAGCGAACTGGGCCAGCGCCTGCCGCTGAACGACCCACGGCTGATCCAGCACCGTGGCAGCGTCGAGCAACTGGCCGCTTACGGCCTGGTTCCAGCCGCCTGAGCCACACAAGGACATCGCCCCCGGCATGACCACTTCGGTTGAACACCAACGGCTGCTGCGCCTGGCCACCCGCGCCTCGTTGGCCGTGGCCAGCATTCTGGTGCTGAGCAAGGCGATTGCCTGGTGGCTGAGTGGCTCGGTCAGCCTGCTGGCGGGTTTGACCGATTCGGCGCTGGACGCAGTCGCCTCGTTCCTCAACCTGCTGGCTGTGCACTATGCCTTGCGCCCGGCCGATGACGACCACCGCTTCGGCCATGGCAAGGCCGAGGCCCTGGCCGGCATGGCCCAGGCGTTGTTCATTGGCGGTAGCGCGGTGCTGATTGCGGTGCAGGCGGTCGAGCGGTTGCAGAACCCACAGCCTCTGGGCGACACCGCCATCGGCATAGCCGTGATGCTGCTGTCGCTGGCGCTGACCCTGGCGTTGCTGGCGTTTCAGCACAAGGTGATCCGCCTGACCGGCTCCACGGCAGTTCGCGCCGACTCGCTGCACTACCGCTCCGACCTGCTGCTCAACGGCAGCATTCTGCTGGCCCTGCTGCTGGCTCGCTTCGGCTGGCCGCAACTGGACGCGCTGTTCGGCCTGGGCATTGCCGCCTACATCCTCTGGAGCGCGCTGCAGATTGCCCGGGAGAGCACGGCGATTCTCATGGATCAGGAGCTGCCGGGGGATGTTGCCGAAGGCATGGTCGAGCAAGTACTGGCCATACCTGGGGTGAAAGGGGTGCACGATCTGCGTACGCGGATGTCGGGCAACCAATGGTTCGTGCAATTACATCTGGAATTGCCGGGGGACCTGCCACTGCATGAGGCGCATGCGTTGTGCGTGGCGGCTTCTGCGGCCATCCGCCAGCGTTATCCGAAGGCGGATGTGATCGTGCATGCGGACCCGGTCTGATCGGGTCTTCAGCGGAATCTACAGGGGCCCTATCGCCGGCAAGCCGGCTCCCACATGGACGGCGCAGATCTTGAGATCACTGCCGTACCTGTGGGAGCTGGCTTGCCAGCGATGAGGCCCACCAAGCCTCAGTTGATGCTGTAGCCCCGTCCGCTGAAGCAGGCGCCGAGCGCACGTCGGTAGGTGTCTGCCACGTTGACTGGCGGAGCATAACTGGCCGTGGCTGGGTCGAAGCCCGACTGGCTCACCGCCCAGCGATGGCACTGGTAGCGGTCCTGATCCTGCTGCTCCTGCCCTTGGCCATACATCGGGTAGGCCACCACGTCATAGCCACTGGCTGCCGGCGCTACAGGTGCAGGTGTCGCCGCAGGCGGGTTGACCACCACATACTCGCGGCTGTCGGCCAGGTACTGGTAATAGGTATCGGCGACCAGGAAGAACAGCGCACCGCCCAACCACACCTCTCGGGCATAAGGCGGCAGGTAGTCGACCCGCACGCCATAGGGTGGCGTCACCACGATATAGCTGCCGCCATGCGGTCGATACCAGTAGCCGCCGGAGTAGAAATAGTCCTGTCCGCGATAGGGCACTTTCCAGGAGCGGTCGGGGAAGCGATCTACCGTGTGTCCAGGTCGATACTGCGGCCCAGGTCCCCAGCCATTGCCATGGCCGTCCGGACGCCCTTGCCAGTCACCACCGGGCCGTTGCCCGTGGCCACCAGCCTCCCATGATCGGTTTTCGCCATTGCGTCGAGGAATATCCTGGTAGTAGCCCTGACGCGGCGGTTGCGTCTGGCGCACTTCGTCGCGCGAGTTGAGCGGCGAGCGGCCTGCGCCGCCGCCATTGGGGTCTTGCTGAGCGTTGTCGCCATGCCCGCCATGCTCATCACCCGGCCCTTGGGCCAAGGCTCCCAGGCTGATGCCCAGCCCCAACAAACCAACACCTGCCAACTGCCAGATGCGCGACTTCATGTTGTTCCTCTCGGTAGATGCGCTGCATTGGCCGCCAGTCTACCGCGCCCATGGCACGGGCAGATGAAAAACGCAGGCATGAAAAAAGGGAGGCCGCTGGGCCTCCCTTTGGGAATTGTCGTCCGTGCTCGGCGCTTGTGGCACCGGCTCACCTCACATCGTCTTCTGGACGGTGCGTAGCCCGGGGGCCTGGCGGATCCTGTTGGATGGCTGGCCGCGACCGCCCGCCTAGGGCGCGTCGCCGTGGACTCATGTCCGGGCAGTGATTCTGTGGTTAACGATACGGGAGGCGGCGCAGCAGATGATTGCGAAGATTGCTCAGATAAATAGCACTTGCGCAATTTTTCACCCTGGATCGATAATTCACCGCAATCCGAACAGAAAAGGCCTTTTCCATGAGCAAGCTTGACCGCTACGACCTGAGCATCCTCGCCGAATTGCAGCGCGATGCGCGCATCTCCAACCAGGAGCTGGCAGAACGTATCGGGCTTTCGCCCTCGCCGTGCTCGCGTCGGGTCAAGCAACTGGAAGACGATGGCTACATCTCGCGTCAGGTTGCCCTGCTCGACCGCAAGAAACTCGGCCTGAGCCTGACGGCCTATGTACTGATCGGCATGGACCGCCACACTCCGGAACGCTTTGAAACCTTCGAAGCCGCCATCCGCAACCTGCCCCAGGTACTTGAATGCAGCCTGGTGACCGGTATGGACGCTGACTATCAGTTGAAGGTGGTGGTGCCGGACATGGATCACTACCAGAAATTGCTACTAGGCAGCCTGACCCGCATCGAAGGCGTCACCAGCGTGCGTTCGAGCTTCGTGCTCAATCAGGTGCTGGCCAGCACCGAAATGCCATTGACCCACCTGCGCTAATTGCCCCAGGAGAAAACAGATGGATCCGGCTGTATTCGAAGAGTGGATGATGATCGTCCTCGTCACCGTGCTGATCGGTTTCATGGGCTTCATCGTCTGGGACCTGGCCAAGAAGTCCAAGGCGGGCCGGTTTGGCACGTTGATTCTGTTCTTTGTGCTGGGGCTGGGCGTGCTGGCCTTCATCATCAAGAGCGTGGTGGTGGGGTTTCTGGAGGGGGTGTAGCGACCCGTGGGAGCTGGCGTTAGCCTGCGATCGAGCGCGAAGCGCTCGCAGTAGAGCAACGGCTGCCACAGCAGAACCGCTTTGCGGTCCATCGCAGGCTGGCGCCAGCTCCCACAAGGACCTAGCAAGCTTGGGAGGTTTGATCAGGGCAGTCGCTCATCCGGCAGGGCTAGCGCACCAGCTTCGGCGAAACCTCGCGCCAGCAGCCCTGGCCCAGGCCGTCCAGGGTCCAGTCTCCAATGCGCACCCGCACCAGGCGCAGGGTCGGTAAGCCAACAGCCGCCGTCATCCGCCGCACCTGGCGATTGCGCCCTTCGCGAATCACCAGCTCCAGCCAACTGGTCGGCACGCTCTTGCGAAAACGCACCGGCGGATTGCGCGGCCACAGGTCAGGCTCCTCCAGGCGCCGTGCCTCGGCGGGCAAGGTTGGCCCGTCATTGAGTTCGACACCGTCACGCAGCCGCTGCAACTGCTCGTCGCTTGGCTCACCCTCCACCTGCACCCAATAGGTTTTGGCCAACTTGTGCTTGGGGTCGGCAATGCGCGCTTGCAAGCCTCCGTCATTGGTCAGCAACAACAGGCCTTCGCTGTCACGATCCAGCCGACCGGCGGGGTACACGCCTGGAATGTCGATGAAGTCCTTGAGGGTGGCGCGCCCTTCGCCGTCGCTGAACTGAGTCAGTACGTCGAACGGCTTGTTGAACAGGATCAGGCGAGGCTCGGCCGGCGTTGCCTTGGGCTGGCGACGCGGGCCGGTAGGCCGCGCCGAAGGGCGGCGCGGCTTGGAACGGGGTGGCAGGGGCATGGATCCTCAGCGGAACGGCGGCTCATCGAAACTGCGCAGTTTACGCGAGTGCAACGAATTGAGCTCGGTACGCAACAGATCGAGGGCAGCGATGCCGATTTTCAGGTGCTGGCTGACGGCGCGATTGTAGAAGGCGTTGGCCGAGCCAGGCAGTTTGATTTCACTGTGCAGCGGCTTGTCCGACACGCACAGCAAGGTGCCGTACGGGACTCGCAGGCGGTAGCCCTGGGCGGCGATGGTGCCGCTTTCCATATCCACCGCCACGGCGCGGGACAGGTTGATCAGTGGCCGCTCCTGGGCCCAGCGAAGCTCCCAGTTACGGTCGTCGTAGGTCAGCACGGTGCCGGTACGCAGGCGCTTTTTCAGTGCCTCGCCCCGCTCGCCGGTCACCTGCGCAGCAGCCTCCTGCAGTGCCAGTTGCACCTCGGCCAGGGCCGGAATCGGAATGTTGGGCGGCACCACCCGGTCGAGGATCCCGTCACGGCGCATATAAGCGTGCGCCAGCACGTAGTCGCCAATGGTCTGCGACTGCCGCAAGCCACCGCAGTGGCCAATCATCAGCCAGCAGTGTGGACGCAGCACCGCCAGGTGGTCGGTGATGTTCTTGGCGTTGGACGGGCCGACACCGATGTTGACCAGGGTGATGCCGTCACCATCGCCGGCGATGAGGTGATAGGCCGGCATCTGGTAGCGGTGCCAGACCACGCTGGCCACCAGCGCCTGTGCTTCACCGTGGTCCATGCCCTTCTCGATCACGACGTTGCCTGGCAGCACCATGCGTACGAAGCGTGGGTCTTCGCGCAGTTGTTCCAGGCCGTGGCTGATGAACTGGTCGACATAGCGGTGGTAGTTGGTGAGCAGGATCCACGGTTGCATGTGGCGCCAGTCGCTGCCGGTGTAGTGCACCAGGCGACGCAGGGAGAAGTCGACGCGGGCGGCGTCGAACAATGCCAGTGGCAGCGTCTCGGCGTTGCCCCAGTCGTACAGGCCGTCGGCGATGTTGTCGGTGGCGGCTGAAAGGTCGGTGCTGGGGAAAACCCGCGCCAGCTCTGCGGCGGTGATGCCGCTGCCGGCCAGCTCGTCGCCTTGGTCGACGACGTAGGGGTACGGGATGTTCTGTTCGCTGACGCCGACTTCCACCGTTACGGTGTAGTCGTTCATCAGTGGGCGCAGTTGCTCCAGCAGGTAGCTGCGAAACGCGGCTGGCTGGGTGACGGTGACGCTGTAGGTGCCGGCCACCTGGACTTTTGCGTAGGCGCGGGTGGTGGCGGCGACCTCGCCGTGGCTGTGGTAGGTCAGGCGCAGGGCCGGATAGCGGAACAGGGCCCGTTCGTCTTCATTGGGCTGGGTACGGTCCTTCAGGTAGAGCTTCAGGGCCTGGCTGAGGGCTCCGGTGGCCTGGTCATGCAGGGCCGCCAGACGCTCGACAGCCTGTTCGGGGGTATCAACGACTACAAAAGCTTGGCTCACACTGGGCTTCCTGTCTGGACATGCATGTCAGCCATCTTGCCTGCCTTCGCAGGCAATTACATCCCCATTGATCAGCGTTGCCAGCTCCATCCCAAACCAGCCTCCGTTTTCGCCTCAGCTGTCGCTCTTGCTCTTGCTCGCTCTTGCTGTTGCTCGCTCTTGCTCTTGCTCTTGCTTCTAGCGCGCGATAGTTCAGACGCAGCAGATTGCGACGTCAGTAGGCCGAGTGGAGGTCTTGCGAAGGAAGGTGACGGGCATGGATGCCCGTCAAGCGCTGCGGCCCAGGATGGGCCGTACAGCGCGGTCCTTCCGGGAGCAAGACCGGAGCGAGGGAACCCCGGAGCGCAGCGTAGGGGCCGGATGTAGGAGCCAGACTTTTTTGGTTACTTTTTGGGGCGCTTGCCAAAAAGTGACCCGCTGTAAGAGCGGAAAGGTGATTAAGCGTCGCCTTGGCAAATGGATATGCTCTCAAATTTTTAAACCAACTTAAACCAACTTAAACCAACTTAAACCAAAAACCAAAAACCAAAAACCAAAAACCAAAAACCAAAAATCAAAAACCTAACTTTGTGGCTGCATTTATACAGCGTGAATATCCATTTGCCATGGAGGCGCTTATTCACCTTTCCGCCCTTCCGGCGGGTTACTTAATGAGATGGTCACCCCGGCACCCTGCGAGGCGTACGCTTTCGCAGGGTGTTTTTACTTCGGAGACCGTCATCATGAGTACCGTGACCTTGATCGGCATCGACATCGGCAAACATACCTTCCATCTGCATGCCCAAGACAAGTTCGGCAAAGAGGTGTCGCGCAAAAAATGCTCAAGGCAGCAGATGATGCGGCTTCTCGCCAATCATCCCCCTTGCACGGTAGTGATGGAGGCCTGTGCCGGCTCGCACTATCTGGCCCGTCAACTCAAGGCGATGGGGCATGAGGCCAAACTGATCTCACCTCAGTTCGTTAAACCTTTCGTCAAGACCAACAAAAATGACTTCGTCGATGCGCAGGCCATCTGCGAAGCCGCTTCCCGGCCTTCCATGCGCTTTGTGACGCCCAAATCGCCTGACCAGCAAACACTTTCTGTTTCTCACAGGATGCGTGAGTCATTGATCCGCGATCGGACCAAGACGGTGAATCAGATGCATGGATTTCTGCTCGAGTTCGGCATCAGCCTACCGACAGGGCTGGCGGTGATAAAACGGCTCGCTTCAGTGCTTGAAGAGCACGACTTGCCTGTACGCCTCGTCGCATTGCTACAGCGCCTGCATGATCACTTCGCCTACCTGAGTGAGCAGATCAAGTTGTTGGACAAAGAGCTTGAGAGCCAGCTTGCTGACGATGATCTAGGTAGCCGTTTGCTGAGTATCCCGTGTGTCGGGCCGATCACCGCCAGCCTGCTGGCTGTAGAAATGGGAGACGCTCAGCAGTACGGCAGCAGCCGTGATTTTGCAGCCGCCGTAGGCTTGGTTCCCAGGCAATACAGCACTGGCGGTAGACCGGCTCTGCTGGGGATCAGCAAACGTGGCGACAAGAACCTTCGGCATTTGCTGGTGCTCTGCGCCCGGGTCTACATGCTTCGCCTGAAGTATCAGAAAGGCCCAATGGCCGACTGGGTACGTTCCCTGTCAGCGCGACGCCACTCCAACGTGGTGGCCTGCGCGTTGGCCAACAAACTGGCCCGCATCGCTTGGGCCATTGCTACTCGACACACGCAATATAGAACGGAGCCAGACGCTATGAACGTCTGACCCCGTTGTGCTGCACCGTGTTTCACCATCAGGTTTTGCGATAGCTGAACAACAGATGAAATAAACGGCCGGTCGGCCTAGCGATGATCCTGAACGACCAATTGGCTCTTGGAAGCCGCTTACTTTGTTAGGACCGCCAGGCGCGAACACTCATCGTGGCGCGGGATACCAGCCCAATAGACGCCGGATAGATTGAAGCAAGCCATCCATTTCATCCAATGAACAGTATTGCAAAAAACGGGGTGACCATAGATTGGTCTCGGCCAAAGTAACCAAAGCCGTCGGCTCCTACATCCGGCCCCTACGCTACGCTCCGGGGTCCCCTCGCTCCGGTCTTGCTCCCGGGAGGACCGCGCTGTACGGCCCATCCTGGGCCGCAGCGCTTGACGGGCATCCATGCCCGTCACCTCCCTACGCAAGACCTCCACTCGGCCTACTGACGTCGCAATTTGTGGCGTCTGAACTAGCGCGCACTAGAAGCAAAAGCAGAGCAAGAGCAAGAGCAAGAGCAAGAGCAAGAACTGGAACCCGTGCCGTTAGTGCTCATTTCAACTTGGCCAAACCGGCGTTGCTCGCGCCACCAATGCCTCGACATCAACACCTCTAGGCAAGGCCCCATACACCCGACCACTACCCGACAACCGACTGCCAATGAACGCATCACTAACAACTGAATTACCTGCCTCCAATAACAACTTGGCCTGCAACGCAATCGCAATATCTTCGGTCAATTGCCGGGCGCGATACTGAATGTCGCCGGTGTCGGCAAAGGCCCCTTTGAGATTGCCAATATGCGCAGCAAGCCGCGGGTCACCATGGCCATCGCCAAGCTCGGCAAACAACGCATCCAGCACCCCAGGCTCCTTGGACAGCGCCCGCAGCACATCCAGACACTGCACATTCCCCGAACCTTCCCAGGTCGAGTTGACCGGCGCCTCACGGTACAGCCGAGGCAGAATGCTCTCCTCGACATAACCCGTGCCACCCAGGCACTCGGCCGCTTCATTGATCATTGCCGGCGCCCGTTTGCAGATCCAGTACTTGCCCACGGCCGTCACCAACCGGGCGAAATGCGCTTGCTGAGGGTCGTCCAACTGATCCAGCGCCTGCCCCATACGCAAGCTCAAGGCTAGCGCCGCCTCGCTTTCCAAGGCCAGGTCAGCCAACACGTTCTGCATCAACGGCTGCTCGCTCAACACCCGCCCACCCACCTTGCGGTGTGCGCAATGGTGAGCCGCCTGGGTCAATGCCTGCCGCATCAAGGCGCTGGAGCCAACCATGCAGTCAAAACGCGTCATCGCCACCATCTCGATGATCGTAGGCACCCCTCGCCCCTCCTCACCGATCATCCACGCCAGCGCACCGCGAAACTCCACTTCGCTGGACGCATTGGAACTGTTGCCGAGTTTGTTCTTCAGACGCTGGATGTAGAACTCGTTGCGGCTGTCATCCGGCCGGTGACGTGGCAGCAGGAAACAGCTGAGGCCCTTGTCCGTCTGGGCCAGGGTCAGGAAGGCATCGCACATGGGCGCCGAACAGAACCACTTGTGCCCGATCAGCTCATAAGCCTGGCCTGGCCCTGAAGCGCCGACCGGATAGGCTCGGGTGGTGTTGGCCCGCACGTCAGTGCCGCCCTGTTTTTCAGTCATGGCCATGCCGATGGTGACCCCAGCCTTGTGACGGTCACCGACATTGCGTGGGTCGTACTCGCGGGACAGGATCTTCGGCAACCAGTACTCGGCCAACTCCGGCTGCAAGCGCAATGCCGGAACCGCAGCGAAGGTCATGGTCAGCGGGCAACCGGTGCCGGCTTCGGCCTGGCTATGCAGGTAGGTCATGCTGGCCCGTGCCACATGGGCACCTGGACGAGGCTCGGCCCAGGGCAACGAAGGCAGCCCGTGCTCGACAGCGGTACGCATCAGGTCGTGATAGGCAGGGTGGAACTCCACCAGGTCGATACGATGGCCGTAGCGGTCGTGGCTGCTGAACTCGGGCTTGTGCGCATTGGCCAGAAAACCTGCGGCCATCAACGGACCGCCAGCCAGGGCACCATAGGCGTCGATCCGCGACTCGGCCCAGCCCGCGCCGCAACGCCGCGACCATTCCTGTAGCGGCTGGTCGAGGCGGTACAGGTTGGCGCCATCCAGCGATGGCGGCTGGTTGGTCACTTCGTGGGTTTCAGCGTACTGGTGCAGGTTCATCGGGGAGCTCCTGGATCCGGGCCAGCCTGAACCCCCAGTGAAGCACTCCCCGACAACCAGTCAAAGTGACAAAAATGACTAAACAGGCGGCAACCGAATGGCCTAGTACCGCGCGGCCCCAGAAGCCGTCCGGCCCGGAGGCACCTGAACCTGCTCGATGGCCAGATCAAGCGCCAACTCGAAACGGCTACCCAGCCCCCGCGTCGATTCATGGGACAACGTAGCGCCAAGCAATTCGCCCAACTGTCGGCAAATCGACAAGCCGATACCCAGGCCGCCATAGCGTCGGGTCATCGAGCCATCCACCTGGAAGAAGCGCTGGTACAGAATTGCCTGGTCCAAGTCATCGAAACCGATGCCGCTGTCGCTGACCGTGAACGTCAGCGCCAGACTGTCCGGGCCAAGCCGCCGACCTCGGACCTGAATCATGACTCCACCTTGATGGGTGAACTTCAGGCCGTTGTCCACCAGGCACCCCAGGCATCGGGTCAGCTTCTGCGCGTCCCCCAGCAACGCGTCAGGTAGCTCGGCCGGAATGTCGAGGCTCAGATACAACCCCCTGCCCAATGCTTGCCCGGCGTATCCTGCCCGCAGGTCCTGGACCAGTCCGCGCAAGCTGAACGGCGTAGCTTGCGCACGCAGGCGGCCGGCTTGAAGCTCGGTCAGGGTGAGGATGTCATCAACCATGTCCATCATGTCCTGGGACGAGCCGACCGCCGTACGGTGGTATTGGGTCATCTCCGCGTCCATGGGCAGTGTCTGCATCAGCTCCAGCGAACCGATCACACCATTCATCGGCGTGCGCAGTTCGTGGGTCACGGTAGCCAGGAACTCATCCTTCAGGCGATTACTGCGGGCCAGTTGCTGGTTCAGCTGCTCCAATGCCCGGCCAGTGTCGCGCAGCGCGCTGGCCTGCTGCTCGCGCAGGCTGTTGATCCGGTCGGCCAGGGCCAGGGACAACAGCGCCACCTCAAGCGCCGAGCCGAGTTGGCTGGCGTACATGGTGATGAACACGTTCGGCAGATAGCCCAGCACCATCAGGGTGTTGACCAAACCTCCGAGCAGGAACGCCGACCAGGCGATGATGAACCAGCGCGCCACGCGCAGACCGTGCCACCAGGCATACAGCCCGGCGGTGAAAATACTCACAGTGAACAGCAAGGCCAGCACGGTGGCCATGCGCAAGGCGACGCCATAGGGCATGCTGACCGCCAGCACCATCACCAGTGCCCCACCCAGCATCAGCAGTTGCAGCAGCCGATCGAAACCGCGGGCGATCTTGCCCAGCTGCAGGAAATGACGGGCGAACTGACACCCGAACAAGCCGGCCGCACCAATGAACAAAGGTGTCGCGGCGTTCGCCCACCACGGGCTGTCGGGCCAGAAATAGGCCACGCCCGCGCCATTGACCGATACCTGATACAGGCCAAACGAGGCGATGTAGAAGATGTAATAGAGGTAACTGACGTCACGCACGCTCAAGTAGATGAACAGGTTGTACACCAGCATCACCAGTAACACGCCGTAGATCATCCCCAGCACGTACAACCGCGTGGGCTGCTCCTCCATATAGGCTTCGGCCGACCACAGCGCCAAGGGCGCCTGCACCGAACCTTGGCTGTGCAGGCGCAGGTAAGCCGTGGTCGCCTGGCCAGGACGCAGAGGCAGCTCGAACAGGTAGTTGTTCTGGCGTATTTGCCGGCTCTCATAAGGCAGGGCATCGCCGGTTCGCTGGGTCAGTCGATAGACGCCATTGGCGTCAGGCAGGTAGAGCTCGAGGTAGTCCAGTGGCGGGTAGGCCAGTTCCAGAAGCCACTGACGTGGCGCCGCACCTGGGGCAGCGGCATAACGCAGGTCGACCTTGAGCCAGAACACCGACGTCGAGTAACCGGCATTGAGCACGTCATTGCTGTGTTGGCGGAAACGGCTGGCGAACGCAGGTGCACTGACCTGGACGATACTGGCGCTGCCATCGCGGTCCTCGTAGACCTGCATGATCCTGCCAAGCGGTAAATGCCGGGTGGCGTCGTTGAAATCGACCGCACCGGCCAGCACGGGCAGGCAGCCCAGAAGCACAATCAGCAAATAGCGCATACAGCCCCAGCATGGCCTGTCCGGTAGCGTCGCAGTTGCCCCCATCCCTTTGAGACGACGTACCCCGGCAGTACCCGTTAGTCGAATTGTCCGAGCACTCTAGCATAGCCTTCAAAGATAGCATTGAGCCACCTCATTTTTTAAAGAAAAGGCTCTAAATCAATGGTTTGAGATAAAACAAGAACAATAAACTGACCGATCGATCAACAAATAGCGCTTGTAGGACGATCCGCACAAATGGGTTTGGTGGTAAGCTCGCCGACCATGAATACCTACAGCTCCCGCCCCGTTGTCCTCTGTCTCTCCGGCCACGACCCAAGTGGCGGCGCCGGCCTGCAGGCAGATATCGAAGCCCTGATCGCCCAAGGCTGTCACGCCGCGCCCGCGGTAACAGCCCTGACCGTCCAGGATACCGTCAACGTTACCGACTTCCGCGTGCTCGACCGCGAGTGGGTACTGGCACAGGCCAACGCCGTGCTGGCCGACTCCACCGTCGCTGCCGTCAAGCTCGGCATGCTCGGCTCGATCGAAATGGTCGACACCGTTGCCGAGCTGCTCAGCGCCCACCCGCATTTGCCCCTGGTCTGCGACCCGGTGCTGCGCGCTGGCGGCGGCGGCCGTCTGGGCAAGGACGAAGTAGGCTATGCCCTGCGCGAACGCCTGTTGCCGCTGGCGACCATCGCCACGCCAAACCTGCCCGAGGCACGCATCCTGGCCGAACTGCCCGAAGGCACGGCGGACGAGTGTGCCGAAAAATTGTTGCCGTTCTGCAAACACCTGCTGATCACCGGTGGCCACGGTGACGAAGACGAGATTCACAACCGCCTGTACAGCCGCGACGGCCAGCATCACACCTGGACCTGCCAACGCCTGCCCGGCAGCTACCACGGCTCGGGCTGCACACTGGCCAGCGCCCTGGCCGGCCGCCTGGCGCTTGGCGAACAGCTCGACAGTGCCGTGCGCAGCGCCCTGGACTACACCTGGCGGACCCTGCGCGATGCCGAGCAACTGGGCAAGGGCCAGTTCGTCCCGCGCCGTCTGCCCCTGGACTTCTGCTCCTGATACGAGGCCTTCCGATGAAGCTACGTGGTCTGTATGCGATCACCGACAGCCAGCTGCTCGCCGGCCGTTTCCTGTCCCATGTCGAGGCAGCCCTGGAAGGCGGCGTGTGCCTGTTGCAATACCGCGACAAAAGCGATGATGCAGCCCGCCGTCTGCGCGAAGCCGAAGCACTGAAGCAGCTCTGTGAGCGCTATGGCACACAGCTGATCATCAACGACGACGCCGAACTGGCCGCGCGCCTGGGCGTCGGCGTACACCTGGGGCAGACCGATGGCCCGCTGACCCCGGCCCGCGCTCTGCTGGGCCGCCATGCCATCATCGGTTCGACCTGCCACGCCCAGCTCGACCTGGCCCGTCAGGCGGCCAGCGAAGGTGCCAGCTATGTGGCCTTCGGCCGTTTCTTCAACTCCGTCACCAAGCCCGGTGCGCCGGCCGCCAGCCTTGATCTGCTGGAGCAGGCCCGTGCCCAGGTCAAGCTGCCGATTGCCGTGATCGGCGGCATCACCCTCGACAACGCCGCCCCGCTGGTTGCCCATGGTGCAGACCTGCTGGCGGTGATCCATGGCTTGTTCGGTGCCGACAGCGCGCAGGAAGTTACCCGCCGCGCCCGCGCCTTCAACGCCCTGTTCGCTTCCTGATTTCGAGAGATAACTCCATGTCCCGTTCCGAATCCCTGTTCGCCCAAGCCCAGAAGCACATCCCCGGTGGCGTCAACTCGCCGGTCCGTGCCTTCAAGAGCGTTGGCGGCACGCCACTGTTCTTCAAGCACGCCGAAGGCGCCTACGTGGTTGACGAGGACGACAAGCGCTATGTCGATTACGTGGGTTCCTGGGGCCCGATGATTCTCGGCCACGGCCACCCGGACGTGCTGGACGCAGTGCGCAAGCAGCTCGAACATGGCTTGTCCTATGGCGCACCAACCGCCATGGAAACCGAAATGGCCGACCTGGTCTGCTCAATCGTACCGTCCATGGAAATGGTGCGGATGGTCAGCTCCGGCACCGAAGCGACCATGAGCGCCATTCGTCTGGCCCGTGGCTACACCGGCCGCGACGCCATCATCAAGTTCGAAGGCTGCTACCACGGCCACTCCGACAGCCTGCTGGTCAAGGCCGGCTCCGGCTTGCTGACCCAAGGCGTGCCTAGCTCGGCGGGTGTACCAGCGGACTTCGCCAAGCACACCCTGACTCTGCCGTTCAACGATATCGCGGCCGTGGAAAAAACCCTGGCCGAAGTCGGCCAGACCGTCGCTTGCATCATCGTCGAGCCTGTGGCCGGCAACATGAACTGCGTACCACCGGCTCCGGGCTTCCTCGAAGGCCTGCGTGAGCAGTGCGACAAGCACGGTGTGGTGTTGATCTTCGACGAAGTGATGACCGGCTTCCGCGTTTCCCTTGGTGGCGCCCAAGGCCATTACGGCATCAAGCCGGACCTGTCGACCTTCGGCAAGATCGTCGGCGGCGGCATGCCCGTCGGCTGCTTCGGCGGCAAACGCGAAATCATGGGCTGCATCGCTCCGCTGGGCCCGGTCTACCAGGCAGGCACCTTGTCGGGCAACCCACTGGCCATGGCGGCCGGCCTGACCACCCTGAAACTGATCAGCCGCCCAGGCTTCCACGATGAACTGACCGCCTTCACCAGCCGCATGCTCGATGGCCTGCAGCAGCGCGCCGATGCCGCCGGCATCCCGTTCGTCACCACCCAGGCGGGCGCGATGTTCGGCCTGTACTTCAGCGGTGCCGACGACATCGTCACCTTCGACGACGTCATGGCCAGCGATGCCGAGCGCTTCAAGCGCTTCTTCCACCTGATGCTCGAAGGCGGCGTGTACCTGGCCCCGAGCGCGTTCGAGGCCGGTTTCACCTCCATCGCCCATGGTGAGAAAGAACTGCAGATCACCCTGGATGCAGCTGAGCGAGCGTTTGCCAAACTCAAGTAAGCCTTTGGCTTGCCGGCCTCATCGCCGGCAAGCCGGCTCCTACAAGTACTTCACAGGCCTTGAAACCTGTGCAATACCTGTAGGAGCGGGTTTACCCGCGAAGAGGCCGGCACAAGCAATAAAAGACCTGCCGCTATCAGCCAACTCCCCTACCGATACAGAAATTCGCGTAAAACTTTGTAAGGTTGGCGCTGCTTATCCCATAATGTGCCACCAGAGACATTGGCCGTAGCTTTGCAGAGGTAAGTCGATCCCCATGAACCGCACCGGCCGCGCCCTGACCATGGGCTGCCTGTTGCTTCTTCAGCCCCTGCTGGCCCTGGCGGAGGGCGGTAACTCGTTGCTGATTCCAGCGACGGGCCGCTGCATTTTGAACGTTCAGCCAGAAGACCTGCAGAATGCCCTGAAGGCGTGCGAGCAAACGGCGGCGACCGGGGATGCCCAGGCACAGTTCGAACTGGGTGACTACTACTACACACAAACGCCGAAAGACCTGAAAAAGGCCCTGGACTGGTTCGAAAAAGCCTCGTTGCAAGGCCACGCCGAAGCCCAATACCGCCTGGGCGCCATGTTCTTCCATGGCGAGGGGGTCAAGGCCAACAATGTGCAGGCTTACATCCTTCTGAAGATGGCCGCAGTCAACGGTGCCGAGGATGCGCTCGACATGGCTGACGAAGTGACCGAGCAGATGCCCCGCGACGAACTGGAGCACGCCACCCAAGTGCTCGGCCAGATCTTCCGCAAATACCTGCTGGAACTGCAGAACGCCGAAGGGCGAACGCCGTTCTCGCCACTCCCCTGAAGCGCCTTACTTTTCCGGCATCGGCATCGGGAACGGCATTACATTGCCAGCACCCTTGGCCTCGCTGATCTTCGCCGTACCCAGACGTTCCACTTCATCGATACGCACGATCGAATGCATCGGCACGAAGCTGCGGATCACCCCTTCGAACTGGTTCTTGAGCTTTTCTTCGCTGGGGTCGACCACCACCTGCGTGCGCTCGCCGAAGACAAACTCCTCGATCTCAAGAAAGCCCCACAGATCGCTCTGGTAGATCTGCTTGGCGTACATCTCGAAGACTTGGCCCTGGTTAAGGAAAATGACTTTGTAGATGGCGGGTTCGCGTTTGCTCATGTCTGACGGAATAACACATGCGTAAGAAAAGGGGCGCATCATAGCAGTGCCGGCCTCTTCGCGGGACAAGCCTGCTCCCACAGGTTCTCCACCGCCCTTGAAAGCAGCACAGTAGCTGTGGGAGCGGGTTCACCCGCGAAGAGGCCAGAACAGGCAGTAGATACCGTTGAACGTTTCAGTGCTTTCGCCACTGCCATTCAAGGGTTATTCTTGAGTTCACATTCATTGCCGTCGAGCGGCTAAAAACGACCTTGAACGCGCCCATACAACCCCATCGTTTCATCCTCGAACCCTTCGAGGCCCACCGTTTCGCCAATCTGTGCGGCCAGTTCGACGAGCACCTGCGCCTGATCGAACAACGCCTGGCCATCGAAATCCGCAACCGCGGCAACCAATTCGAGCTGATCGGCGAACCCAGGACTACCTCTGCTGCCGAGCAACTGCTGCGCCGCCTCTATCGCGAGGCCCAATCCGCAGACCTGTCGCCGGAAACCGTGCACCTGTACCTGCAGGAGTCCACGATCGAGAACATCGACAACCCGGCGGTCAATGAGGTCAGCGTCTCGCTGCGCACGCGCAAGGGCAACATTCGCCCGCGCGGCGTCAACCAGCAGCGCTACGTCAAGGAAATCCTGGCCAACGACATCAACTTCGGCATCGGACCGGCCGGTACCGGCAAGACCTACCTGGCCGTGGCCTGCGCCGTGGATGCCCTCGAGCGCGAGCAAGTTCGCCGCATCCTGCTGGTACGTCCAGCGGTCGAGGCGGGCGAAAAGCTCGGTTTCCTGCCAGGCGACCTTGCCCAGAAGATCGACCCGTACCTGCGCCCGCTCTACGATGCGCTGTACGAAATGCTCGGCTTCGAGCATGTGGCCAAGCTCATCGAGCGCCAGGTGATCGAGATCGCCCCGCTCGCCTACATGCGTGGCCGCACCTTGAACAACAGCTTCATCATCCTCGACGAAAGCCAGAACACCACGCTCGAGCAGATGAAGATGTTCCTGACCCGTATCGGCTTCGGCTCGACGGCAGTGATCACCGGTGACATCACCCAGGTCGACCTGCCACGCGGCACCAAGTCGGGCCTGGCCCATGTGATCGAAGTGCTCAGGGACGTTCCGGGGATCAGTTTTACCCACTTCCAACCCAAAGATGTGGTTCGTCACCCACTTGTACAGCGCATCGTCGAGGCCTATGACCGCTTCGACGCCCGCCAGGCCAAACCCGAGGTTCCCGGCAAAGATGCTTGAACTCGACCTGCAACGGGCCACGGACGCCGCTGCCCCGGATGACGCCGCCTTCCGCCGCTGGTGTGAATTGGCCTTGCGCCAGCGCAGCGCCGACTCGGAAATGACCATTCGCCTGGTCGACGAAGCCGAAGGCCGCGAGCTGAACCACACCTACCGGCACAAGGACTACGCGACCAACGTGCTGTCCTTCCCGGCCGACGTACCAGACGACCTGCTGGACATTCCGCTGCTCGGCGACCTGGTGATCTGCGTGCCGGTGGTCGAGCGCGAGGCTGCCGAACAGGGCAAGGCCCTGGAGGCTCACTGGGCGCACCTGGTCATCCACGGCTGCCTGCACCTGCTCGGCTACGACCACATCGAAGACGATGAGGCCGAGGAAATGGAAGCGCTGGAACGAGATTTGCTGGCAGAACTGGGTCACCCCGACCCGTATGCCGACGATGAAAACGAATCAATCACACACTGATACTGCAAGGATCACGAGAACCGCCATGAGCGAAGATCGATCGAGCAACGGGCAGAAGTCCTGGCTGGGTAAACTGACCCAGGCTTTTGCCCATGAGCCGAAAAACCGTCAGGAGCTCCTCGAGCTGCTGCGCGAAGCCCATCAGAACAAGCTGCTCGACAGCGAAGCGCTGACCATCGTCGAAGGTGCTATCCAGGTCGCCGACCTGCAGGTACGCGACATCATGGTCCCACGTTCACAGATGATCAGCATCAAGGCCACCCAGTCGCCACGCGAGTTCCTGCCAGCGGTGATCGACGCTGCCCACTCGCGCTACCCGGTGATCGGCGAAAGCCATGACGATGTGCTCGGGATCCTGCTGGCCAAGGACCTGCTGCCGCTGATCCTCAAAGAGAACGGCGACAGTTTCAACATCAAGGACCTGCTGCGCCCGGCCACTTTCGTGCCGGAGTCCAAGCGCCTGAACGTGCTGCTGCGCGAATTCCGCGCCAACCACAACCACATGGCCATCGTCATCGACGAATACGGCGGTGTGGCGGGCCTGGTGACCATCGAGGACGTGCTCGAGCAGATCGTCGGTGACATCGAGGACGAACACGATGTCGAAGAAGACAGCTACATCAAGCCACTGCCCAGCGGCGACTTCCTGGTCAAGGCACTGACGCCGATCGACAACTTCAACGAGTTCTTCGACAGCGAGTTCTCGGACGACGAGTTCGACACGGTCGGCGGCCTGGTGATGAGCGCCTTTGGCCACCTGCCCAAGCGCAACGAGACCACCGAGATCGGCTCCTACAAATTCCGTATTCTCAACGCCGATAGCCGGCGGATACACTTGCTGCGCCTGACACCGATCACCCGCTAAGGACAAACATGCGTTGGATCACCCGCCCCGGCTGGCCCGGTAACCTGCTGGCCATGGCGGCCGGCGCTTCCACCCTCCTGGCCCTGGCGCCATTCGACATCTGGCCGCTGGCCCTGGTGTCCATCGCCCTGCTCTACCTCGGTCTGCGCGAGCTCAGCCCGCGCCAGGCCATGGGCCGTGGCTGGTGCTTCGGCTTCGGCCTGTACGGTGCCGGCACCTGGTGGATCTACGTCAGCATGAACACCTACGGCGGCGCCTCGCCGCTGCTGGCGATTCTGCTGCTGCTCGCGTTCTTCGCTGCCCTCGCCTGGTTCTTCGCCCTGCCCGCATGGCTTTGGGCCCGCTGGCTACGGCGCAACGAAGCGCCCTTGGCCGATGCGCTTTGCTTTGCTGCACTGTGGCTGCTGCAGGAAGCCTTCCGGGGCTGGTTCCTGACCGGTTTCCCCTGGCTCTATGCCGGTTACAGCCAGCTGGATGGCCCGCTGGCCGGGCTGGCTCCCCTGGGGGGCGTGTGGCTGGTTTCCTTCGTACTGGCCTTGAGCGCCGCCCTGCTGTGCAACCTGAACCGCCTGCGTACTCGCCCGTCATTCCTGGTGATTGGCGTCGCTCTGCTGCTGGCGCCTTGGGGTATTGGCCTGGCGCTCAAGGGCCACGCCTGGACCACGCCGGCCGGCGATCCGCTCAAGGTCGCGGCTGTGCAAGGCAATGTCGAGCAGGACCTGAAATGGGACCCGGCACACATCGACGCCCAGCTGGCGCTGTACCGCGACATGAGCTTCACGTCCAAACCCGTGGACCTGCTGATCTGGCCTGAAACAGCCGTACCTGTGCTCAAGGACCAGGCCCAGGGCTACATCGACGTGATGGGTCGGTTCGCGGCAGAGCGGCATTCCGCGCTGATCACAGGCGTGCCGGTGCGGGAAGTGGTGCACCACCAGCGCCGCTACTACAACGGCATCACCGTCACCGGTGAGGGCGATGGCACTTATCTCAAGCAAAAGCTGGTGCCGTTCGGTGAGTACGTGCCGTTGCAGGACATGCTGCGCGGGCTGATCGAGTTCTTCAACCTGCCGATGTCCGACTTCGCCCGCGGGCCAGAGGACCAGCCACTGCTGCAGGCCAAGGGCTATCAGATTGCGCCTTACATCTGCTACGAAGTCGTCTATCCAGAGTTCGCCGCCGGCCTGGCGGCGCGCAGCGACCTGATGCTGACCATCAGCAACGACACCTGGTTCGGCACCTCTATCGGCCCGCTGCAGCACCTGCAGATGGCCCAGATGCGTGCACTGGAGGCCGGGCGCTGGATGATCCGGGCCACCAACAACGGGGTGACCGCACTGATCGACCCGTTCGGCAAGATCACGGCGCAGATACCACAGTTCCAGCAAGCGATTCTGTATGGCGAAGTGGTGCCCATGCAGCAGCTGACGCCTTATCTGCAATGGCGTTCGTGGCCGCTGGCGATTTTCTGTGTGCTGCTGTTCGGCTGGGCGCTGGCGGCCGGGCGGATTGCCAGGACCGTGTGATGTAGCCTGCTCCGGCCTCTTCGCGGGCAAGCCCGCTCCCACAGGACCCCACCGCCATCAAGAGCTGTGGAGATCCTGTGGGAGCGGGCTTGCCCGCGAAGAGGCCAGTGCAGTCAGCACAGAACTCAATAGAACAACCGATACCCCACCAACCCCACCGCCTCATTGAGCAACTGCCCGCTCTGCCACACGGCCCGGCTTTCTGGCAACAAGCCGCCGAACGGCCGCCCATGGTCACGGCCCAGGAACCCCATCGGCGCCGTCACCACCTCGAAGCCCGCCTGTTCGAAGCTCCAGCGCGAGCGCTGCATGTGCCACGCCTGGGTCACCAACACCACCCGGCGAATACCCAACGGCTGCAGCATCTGTGCACTGAGCTGAGCGTTTTCCCAGGTCGTGCGGCTGGCTTCTTCCTTCCATTTGACGTCGATGGCGAAATCTTCGCGCAGCCGATCTGCCATCAACTGCGCCTCGCTCGGCGGGGTGCCATAGTGCAAGCCGCCACTGGTCAGCACCGGCAAGCCGGATGCCTTGGCCAGGCGCGCCGCAAAGCGCATGCGCTCCAACGCCAGGGCGCTGGGCTGGTCATCACCGCCCCAGGCCGGGTCGCCCCGCTCACGCCCAGCCCCCAGCACCACGATGGCATCGGCCCGGCGCGCCAATCCCGCCCAGTCAGGGACCGCCAAGGGTGGTTCGGTTTCCAGCAGCCGCGCCGACTCCTGCACCACCAGCGGCAAGCTCATCAGCCACAAGCCTCCCAACCCGACGGCAAAGCACAGCGCCGACAGGCGCGGGCGGCGGCTGCGCAACCACCAGGCAGCCAGCAACAGCAGGAACAGGATGCCTGGCGGCAACAACCATTGTTTGATGAAGAATCGTATCGGCATTGGCCACACCTCCATGGAAGGCGTGCAGCCTAAGAGGATCGACGCCGGGCAACAAGTGTGTGACCGACGCCGATCATAGGGTGTGTGTTGAAGCACCGGCGCACGATGACCTGCGCCTGGAATCCTGAACGGCTAGCGATGCGGCAGCGTCCTGGATCTCGCCGTGTTGGCGGGGCGTTGCTTGTCCTTGAGCCAGATGATCTTCGCCGAGGCTGGCTCCGCTTGCGGGTATGCGCCAACACAGGCATTGCGGCGTTCCGGGAGGGATTCCAGGTAGGCCTTGATCACTTCGAACTCTGCGTGGCTCAAACCACGCAACTCCAGCTCGGCGGGCATCTCGTCGCGCAATCGCACCGACGTTCTGGCAACTTCCAGTGCCAGGCCAAGACGGTCGATCAGGCGTTCGTAAAGCTCCGGTTTGATTGCGGGTAGCTGCGTCTCTCCCATCCGTTCACCTCATTGAAGATAAGAATATCTCCCCCCAACCATGAGCTTAGCGTCACTGCAAAAAGCAGCCGAGCGCTGCGACCAGCGGGCATTCGCAATCAGGGTTTCCCACGACGCGCAGCGCTGCTGTATGCTACGGCGTTCACTCTCACGACACCGGAGTGCCGGACGCAGCGAGGTTCCGCTGCCTGGAACAAGGTCTCTTCTCTCTCAGCCAAAAGTAGCCATGCACGAACAATACACGCCCCGTGATATCGAAGCCGCCGCCCAGAAGTTCTGGGACGAGCAACAATCGTTCGCTGTTACCGAACAGCCAGGCAAAGACACCTACTATTGCCTATCGATGTTCCCGTACCCGAGCGGCAAGCTACACATGGGCCACGTTCGCAACTACACCATCGGCGACGTGATTGCCCGTTACCAGCGCATGCTGGGCAAGAACGTCCTGCAGCCGATGGGCTGGGACGCCTTTGGCATGCCGGCGGAAAACGCCGCGATGAAGAACAACGTCGCCCCTGCCAAGTGGACGTACGAAAACATCGACTACATGAAGACCCAGCTCAAGAGCCTGGGCCTGGCCATCGACTGGGCACGTGAAGTCACCACCTGCAAGCCCGACTACTACCGTTGGGAGCAGTGGCTGTTCACCCGCCTGTTCGAGAAAGGCATCATCTACCGCAAGAACGGTACCGTTAACTGGGACCCTGCGGACCAGACCGTACTGGCCAACGAGCAGGTCATCGACGGCCGTGGCTGGCGTTCGGGCGCGCTGATCGAGAAGCGCGAAATCCCGATGTACTACTTCCGCATCACCGACTACGCCGACGAGCTGCTGGAAAGCCTCGACGAGCTGCCGGGCTGGCCTGAGCAGGTCAAGACCATGCAGCGCAACTGGATCGGCAAGTCGCGCGGCATGGAAGTGCAGTTCCCGTTCGACCAGGCGAGCATCGGCCACGAAGGCACCCTGAAAGTCTTCACCACCCGTCCGGACACCCTGATGGGCGCCACCTACGTCGCCGTCGCTGCCGAGCACCCGCTGGCCACCCAGGCCGCCCAGGGCAACCCGGCGCTGCAAGCGTTCATCGAGGAATGCAAAAGCGGTAGCGTTGCCGAAGCCGACATGGCCACCCAGGAGAAGAAGGGCATGGCCACTTCCCTGTTGGTGGAGCACCCACTGACCGGCGAGAAGCTGCCAGTCTGGGTCGCCAACTACGTGCTGATGCACTACGGCGACGGCGCGGTAATGGCTGTTCCTGCCCACGACGAACGCGACTTCGAGTTCGCCCACAAGTACAACCTGCCGGTCAAGGCCGTGGTTCGCACCACCGCTGGTGATGAAGTCGGCAGCGAGTGGCTGGCGGCCTATGGCGAACACGGCCAGCTGATCAACTCCGGCGAGTTCGACGGCCTGGACTTCGCCGGCGCCTTCGACGCCATCGAAGCGGCCCTGATCCGCAAGGAGCTGGGCAAATCGCGCACCCAGTTCCGCCTGCGCGACTGGGGCATCAGCCGCCAGCGCTACTGGGGCTGCCCGATCCCGATCATCCACTGCCCATCCTGCGGCGATGTACCGGTGCCGGAAGACCAACTGCCGGTCACCCTGCCGGAGAACGTGGTGCCGGACGGCGCCGGTTCGCCGCTGGCGCGCATGCCCGAGTTCTATGCATGCACCTGCCCGAAATGCGGCACTGCAGCCAAGCGCGAAACCGACACCATGGACACCTTCGTCGAGTCGTCCTGGTACTTCGCCCGTTACGCCTCGCCGAACTACGACCAGGGCCTGGTTGACCCGAAAGCGGCCAACCACTGGCTGCCGGTCGATCAGTACATCGGTGGTATCGAGCACGCGATCCTGCACCTGCTGTACGCGCGCTTCTTCCACAAACTGATGCGCGACGAAGGCCTGGTCACCTCCAACGAGCCGTTCAAGAACCTGCTGACCCAGGGCATGGTGGTCGCCGAGACCTACTACCGTGTTGCCAGCAATGGCGGCAAGGACTGGTTCAACCCGGCCGACGTCGAAATCGAGCGCGATGCCAAGGCCAAGATCATTGGCGCCCGCCTGAAGACCGACGGCCTGCCGGTGGAAATCGGCGGCACCGAGAAGATGTCGAAGTCCAAGAACAACGGCGTCGACCCGCAGTCGATGATCGAAGCCTACGGCGCCGACACCTGCCGTCTGTTCATGATGTTCGCCTCGCCGCCCGACATGAGCCTGGAGTGGTCCGACTCCGGCGTCGAAGGTGCAAGCCGCTTCCTGCGCCGTGTCTGGCGCCTGGCCCAGGCCCACGTCACCCAGGGCCTGCCGGGCAAGCTGGACATCGCCGCTCTGGACGACGCGCAGAAGGTCATTCGCCGCGCCATCCACGCCGCGATCAAGCAGGCCAGCAACGATGTCGGCCAGTTCCACAAGTTCAACACCGCCATCGCCCAGGTGATGACCGTGATGAACGTGCTGGAAAAAGCCCCACAGGCCACCGAACAGGACCGTGCCCTGCTGCAGGAAGGCCTGGAGGCCGTCACCCTGCTGCTGGCTCCGATCACCCCGCACATCTCCCATGAACTGTGGAAGGCGCTGGGCCACGACCAGGCCGTGATCGACGCCAGCTGGCCAGCTGTCGATGAAAGCGCCCTGGTACAGGACACCGTGACCCTGGTCGTCCAGGTCAACGGCAAGCTGCGTGGCCAGGTGGAAATGCCGGCCGCCGCCAGCCGTGAAGACATCGAAGCCGCTGCCCGCAGCAACGAGAACGTCCTGCGCTTCATCGATGGCCTGACCATCCGCAAGGTCATCGTGGTACCGGGCAAGCTGGTCAACATCGTCGCCAACTGATGGCAACGCCCGTCCGCAGGTAATGCGGGCGGGCGGAATCGGCCCACAAGGGAGCAACAACATGATCAAACGCAACCTGCTGGTAATAGGCCTGGCCGTCGTGCTCAGCGCCTGTGGTTTCCAGCTGCGCGGCACCGGCTCTACCGAGCTGAGCGTCAAAGAAATGGACGTTAGCGCGCGCAACGCCTACGGCGAGACCGTTACCCAACTGCGTGAAGTGCTGCAACGTAGCGGTGTCAACGTTCACGCGGGCGCACCTTACCGCCTGGTGCTGACCAACGAGAAAGAGACCCAGCGCGCCGCGACCTACAGCGGTGGCAACCGCTCGGCAGAATACGAGCTGACCACGGAACTGGACTACAGCATTCGAGGCCTGAACAACCTCGAACTGCTCAGCGACAAGCTGGAAGTTCGCAAGATCTACATCCACGACGGCTCCAACATCACCGGTTCCGATCAGGAAGCCGAACAGGCCCGCACCGAGATGCGTCGCGACCTGGTACAAGCCATGGTCGTGCGTCTGCAGTTGCTGACGCCGTCCCAGCTGGACCAGTTGCAGCAGGAAGCCGACGAACGTGCCAAGGCTGAAGCTGCCGCACTGGAGGCCGCCCGCCGCCAGCAGGCTGAGACGCCACAGCAATCGCCGCTGGAAGTTCCGGGCAACTAAGCCCGTGCGGGGCACCCCAGGGTGCCCCGTCTGTTTCCCATGAAGCTCTCCCCCGCCCAACTCAACAAGCACCTGCAAGGCGCCTTGGCACCGGTCTATGTGGTCAGCGGTGACGACCCACTGCTGTGTCAGGAGGCCGCCGACGCCATCCGTGCTGCCGCCCGCCAGCAAGGCTTCGATGAGCGCCAGGTGTTCAGTGCCGACGCCAACTTCGACTGGGGCACCCTGCTCCAGGCCGGAGCCAGCCTCTCGCTGTTCGCCCAACGACGCCTGCTGGAGCTGCGCCTGCCCTCGGGCAAACCCGGTGACAAGGGCGCCAGCGCGCTGATGGAATACTGCGCCAGGCCTGCCGAGGACACCCTGCTGCTGATCAGCCTGCCCAAACTGGATGGCAGCGCGCAGAAGACCAAATGGGGCAAGGCACTGATCGAAGGCGCCCACTGCCAGTTCATCCAGATCTGGCCGGTGGATGCTCAGCAACTGCCGCAGTGGATCAATCAGCGCCTGTCCCAGGCAGGACTGTCGGCTCAACGCGATGCCGTCGACCTGATTGCTGCAAGGGTCGAAGGCAATCTGCTGGCCGCCGCCCAAGAGATCGAAAAGCTCAAGCTGCTCGCCGAAGGCAACCAGATCACCGTCGAGACGGTGCAGGCCGCTGTTGCCGACAGTGCGCGCTTCGATGTGTTTGGCCTGGTCGATGCCATTCTCAACGGCGAGGCCGCGCATGCACTGCGCATGCTCGAAGGCTTGCGCGGCGAGGGCGTCGAACCACCGGTGATTCTCTGGGCGCTGGCCCGCGAGCTGCGCTTGCTGGCGGGGCTGGCCCAGCAGTTCAGCCAGGGCGTGCCGCTGGACAAGGCATTCAGCCAAGCGCGACCGCCGGTGTGGGACAAACGTCGGCCATTGGTCAGCAAGGCCCTGCAGCGTCTTTCTGCGCAGCGCTGGGCGCAGTTGCTGCAAGATGCCCAGCGCATCGACGCGCAGATCAAAGGCCAGGCTGAAGGTTCGCCATGGACCGGCCTCGCGCGGTTGTCGCTTTTGATGGCCGGCCAGCGCCTGGCGCTACCTCCCGAGTAACTTTCAAGGGCGCTATCGCCGGCAAGCCGGCTCCCACACGGGCGCTGCTGCACTTGTGGGAGCCGGCTTGCCGGCGATAGGGCCCTCGAACCATAAACACAATCAATTGGCCTCCCCCCACCTACAGGCCTAAAGTGCGCCCCGAAACCACCCCAACCAGGAACTCCGCCATGAGCAAAAAGCCGAAAAAGCACGGCCCCAACAAGGCCAAGTCCATCATCGCCCAGCCGCTGTTCCGCTGCCGACAAGAGCGACCGAACAAGGGCAAAGGCAGCTACCGCCGCGAAGCCTTCCAATCGAGAGATTGGGAGGCTTCTTACTTTTTGGCCGCATGAAAGCATCGCGGGCGCAGGCATGGTATGGTCGGCACCTGACCTGCAATTCTGGATCCGTGCATGCTTCTCAGTCTTCTCCCTCGCTGGAAAACCCGCCAACTGATCGTGGCCTCCAGCCTTGTCCTGCTCGTCGCCTGCGCGGAGAAACCCACCGCCGCCGACGCCCTGCCGCTGGCACCTGCCCAGCCCGCCCCGGTAGTGACCCTGCCCACCGCTACACCCGACGTCAGCACTGAAATCCAGCCTCTGCAAACCTTTGCTCAATGGCAGGCCGGTTTCCGTCAGCAAGCGCTGCAAGCCGGCATTTCGGCGTACACCTTCGACCGTGCATTCATTGGCGTGACGCCAGACATGGACGTGATCAAGGCCGACCGCAGCCAGCCTGAATTCACCCGTCCGGTGTGGGAGTACCTCGAAGGCGCCCTGTCGCCGCTGCGTGTGCGCAACGGCAAGAAGCTGCTGGAGCAGAACGCCGAACTGCTGAGCCGCATCGAGCAGCGCTATGGCGTCGATCGCCAGGTGCTGGTTTCTGTTTGGGGCATGGAAAGCAACTTTGGCCAGTTCCAGGGCAACAAATCGGTGATTCGCTCGCTGGCCACTCTGGCCTATGAGGGCCGCCGCCCGCAGTTCGCCCAGGACCAACTGATCGCGGCCCTGCAGATCCTGCAGAACGGCGACATCCAGCCGGACGCCATGCGCGGTTCCTGGGCTGGCGCCATGGGCCAGACCCAGTTCATTCCGACCACCTACAACACCCACGCCGTGGACTTCGACGGCGATGGCCGCCGGGACATCTGGAACAGCACCCCCGACGCTCTGGCCTCCACGGCTCACTACCTGCAAAGCTCGGGCTGGAAGCGCGGTCAGCCTTGGGGCTTCGAGGTACAGGTGCCGGCCGGCTTCGATTACTGGCTGGCTGACGGCGCGCTGCGCAAACCGGTCTCCGAGTGGATGCAGATGGGCGTGAAACTGCCAGTCGGCACACAGTTGCCGGCCGGCAGCAACCAGCTGTCCGCCGCCCTGTTGCTGCCTGCGGGCGCACGCGGCCCGGCGTTCCTGGTGCTGGACAACTTCCGCGCCATCCTCAAGTACAACAACTCGTCGTCCTATGCTTTGGCTGTGAGCCTGCTGGGGGACCGCTTCAGTGGTTGGGGCTTCATTGCTGGCAGTTGGCCGAAGGAAGACCTGCCACTGAGCCGTACCGAGCGTGTGGAGCTGCAGAACCTGCTCAATGCCAGCGGGCATGAGGCGGGCAATGCCGACGGCATCATTGGCGCAAACACCCGCAAGGCCATTCGCAATGCCCAGCAGGGGCTGGGATGGCCGGCGGATGGGTATCCGACGCACAAGCTGCTCGATAGTCTGCGTCGGCAGTGAGATGGCCGGGGGCGCTTCGCGCTCCATCACCGGCAAGCCGGCTCCTACAGGTCCAGCGATGTATCTGTAGGAGCCTGGCGCTCAGGACTGGAACAGGTCCTGCTGCAGTACCAGAGTCTGCTTCACGCTGTCCAGCCGTACCCATGCCCCCAGCGGCAAACACACATTCGGATCACAGTGCCCGCTGCGCCACCCGGCCAGCACTGGCACGCCCAGCGGCGCGAATATGTCCTCCAGCAGCGGCGTCATGGCAGCGACCGTAATCCCGGCAAAATCCCCCACCAGCACGCCTTTGATGCCCTCCAGCTTGCCCGCCAGGCGCAACTGCGTCAGCAGACGGTCTATGCGGTAAAGCGGCTCGTTCACATCCTCGATGAACAGGATACTGCCCTGGGTATCGACCTCGGCCAAGGTACCCAGCGTGGCGCCCAGCAGCGACAGGTTGCCCCCCACCAGGCGGCCGCAGGCCTCGCCCGGCACCATACAGCTCAACGGATAAGCTGCCGGGTGGACAATGGCATCGCCCGCCACCATACGCCCGGACAGCTGCGCCAGCAGCGAAGACTCGGTGGGTTCCAGCTTGGCGCCCAGCAAGTCGGCGTTAAGCATCGCCCCATGAAAGCTGACCAGCCCGCTGTGCCGGCCGATTGCGGTGTGCAGCGCGGTGATGTCGCTGTAGCCAATCAATGGCTTGGGATTGCGACGAATCAGGTCGAAATCGAGCTTATCGAGCAAGCGCATGCTTCCGTAACCGCCGCGCATGCACAAAATGGCATGGATGGAAGGGTCGGCGAATGCATCGTGCAGGTCTTGCAGGCGGCGTTGGTCGGAGCCGGCCAGATAGCCTTGGGCCTGATTGACGCTTGGATAGATCCGGCACTGGTAACCACGGCTGGCAAACCACAGCCCGGCCTTTTGCGCATCCAGCCGGGCCGGCCCGGCGGGGGCGACCACGGCGAAGCAGGCACCCGCTGGCAACGCAGCAGGCAGGCGGGACTCGAAGGTTTCAACGCTGTTCAATGGGCAACTCCTTACCGCGATTCACGTGCGACGCTCATACAAAAATGCCGATGCCGCCTTTCAGCGCGCATCGGCATGTCTGACTCAAACCAGGATCAGAGCTTGATCTTGGCCTCGTGAGCCTGCTGGTCAGCGTGATAGGACGAACGCACCAGCGGGCCAGACGCAACGTTCTTGAAGCCCATCTTGTAGCCTTCCTCGGCAAACCAGGCAAAAGTGTCCGGGTGGACGAAGCGTTGCACCGGCAGGTGGCTACGCGAAGGCTGCAGGTACTGGCCGAGGGTCAGCATGTCGATATCGTGCTCGCGCATGCGATGCATGACTTCGATGACTTCGTCGTCGGTTTCGCCCAGGCCGAGCATCAGGCCCGACTTGGTCGGCACATGCGGTACCAGCTGCTTGAACTTCTGCAGCAGGTCCAGCGACCAGTCGTAGTCCGAACCCGGACGCGCCGCCTTGTACAGGCGCGGTACGGTTTCCAGGTTGTGGTTGAAGACATCCGGCGGCTCTTGCGCGGTGATTTCCAGGGCAATGTCCATGCGGCCACGGTAATCCGGGACCAGGGTCTCGAGCTGTACACCTGGCGACAGCGCACGGATTTCGCGAATGCAGTCAGCGAAGTGCTGGGCACCGCCATCACGCAGGTCATCGCGGTCAACCGAGGTGATCACCACATACTTCAGGCGCAGGTCGGCGATGGCGATGGCCAGGTTTTTCGGCTCATCGAGATCCAGTGGCTTCGGTCGGCCATGGCCAACGTCACAGAACGGGCAGCGACGGGTGCAGATGTCACCCATGATCATGAAGGTCGCGGTACCACCCGAGAAGCACTCGCCCAGGTTCGGGCAGGACGCCTCTTCACATACGCTGTGCAGCTTGTGCTTGCGCAGCAGTTGCTTGATGCGGTCGACCTCCGGGGAAACCGGGATACGCACGCGGATCCAGTCCGGCTTCTTGGGCAGCTCTTCGGTGGGGATGATCTTCACCGGAATACGGGCGACCTTTTCGGCGCCACGCAATTTAACCCCAGCTTCCACCTTCTTCGGCGCGGGGCGCGGGGTGGCATCCTGGGTAGGTATCAGGTTCGGCACGGCTTCTTGCACAGTTGTCATATTCAGTCGATTCCGCCCGTGAGGGTCGTCTGCTCAGCATAGTCGAGGTGCTTGACCAGCTGTCCGCGCAGCCTTGTCCTGACCTCGTCAAGTTCGATCGGACCTGCCAGGTCACGCAGCTGGGTCATGGCCAGCCCCGCATACCCGCAGGGGTTGATTCGGCGGAATGGCGCAAGGTCCATGTCCACATTCAGAGCAAGGCCGTGAAAAGAGCGGCCATTGCGGATTCGCAGGCCGAGGGAGGCGATTTTCGCTCCATCGACATAGACACCGGGAGCATCGGGTTTTGCTGCAGCCTGGACATCGTAGCTGGCCAGCAGGTCGATCAGGGTGCGCTCGATGCGGCTCACCAGGTCACGCACACCGAAGCCGAGGCGACGTACATCCAGCAGCAGGTAGGCCACCAACTGCCCGGGGCCGTGATAGGTCACCTGGCCACCACGGTCGGTCTGCACCACCGGGATGTCGCCCGGCACCAGCAGGTGCTCTGCCTTGCCGGCCTGGCCCTGGGTGAAGACCGCGGGGTGCTCGACCAGCCAGACTTCGTCCTGGCTGTCCGGGCCTCGCTGCTCGGTAAACCGACGCATGGCCTCCAGCACCGGTTCATAGGGCTGCAGGCCAAGATCGCGAAAACCGAGACACAACGGCATCAGAGCACCATTTTCACGATGCCGGTCGCGCGCAGGGCGCTGTTGATATCGTGCAGCTGGTTCTCGCTTTCGGCAACGATATGCAGTTGCACGGTGGTGTACTTGCCTTCCTTGCTCTGGCGCTCGGCCAGGGTCTTGAGGTCGACTTTGGCGTGCTTGCTCAGGATCTCGATTACCGTGTCTCTGAAACCGACAACGGTATCGCCGATCACCTTGATCGGATAATCCTCGCAGGGGAATTCGATTTTGTGCGACTTGACGTCAGCTTCGCTCATGGCGGAAACGGCCTCGTAAGCCGTGGCAACAACAACGCTCCCGCAGCGATGCGCGGGAGCGTGGCAGGTCACGTATCAGTTGAACAACCCGTAGAAGAATAGACGAATGCTATCCCACATACGGCGGATGAAACCACCTTCCTCGACGCCGTCGAGGGCGATCAGGTCGGCGCTGTGAACCACGTTTTCGTCCAGTTTGACTTCCACTTTGCCGATCACGTCACCTTTTGCGATCGGTGCGGTGAGCTGCGGGTTCATGGTCATCGAAGCCTGCAGGCGCTTCAATTGTCCTTTAGGCATAGTCATGGTCAGGTCGTTGGCCAAGCCGGCCTTCACCTGGCTGGTAGCACCCTTCCAGACCGGCGCCTGGGCCAGCTCGGTACCCTTCTGGTAGAAGGTCTGGGTTTCGAAGAAGCGGAAACCGTAGGTCAGCAGCTTCTGGGTCTCGGCGGCACGCGCTTGCTCGCTGTTGGTGCCGAACACCACGGCGATCAGGCGCTGGCCATCACGAACGGCCGAAGCCACCATGCAGTAGCCGGCTTCTTCGGTGTGACCGGTTTTCAGACCGTCGACGGTCTTGTCACGCCACAGCAGCAGGTTGCGGTTGGGCTGCTTGATGTTGTTCCAGAAGAACTCTTTCTGCGAGTAGATGGCGTAGTGCGCAGGGTCGATGTTGATGATCGCACGCGCCAGCAGGGCCATGTCGTGGGCCGAAGAGTAGTGCTCCGGGTTCGGCAGGCCGGTCGGGTTCATGAAGTGACTGTTGCTCATGCCCAGTTCGGCGGCGGTCTTGTTCATCATGTCGGCGAACGCGTCTTCGCTGCCGGCGATGTGCTCGGACAGGGCGACGGAGGCGTCGTTACCCGACTGGATGATGATGCCGTGCAGCAGGTCGCTGACGGTGACCTGGCTGCCGACCTTGATGAACATGCGCGAACCGCCGGTACGCCAAGCGTTTTCGCTGACGGTGACCGGGTCGTTCTCGCCGATCTGGCCACGACGAATGTCGACGGTGGCGATGTAGGCAGTCATCAGCTTGGTCAGGCTGGCTGGCGGCAGGCGCTCGTCACCGTTGTTCTCGACCAGCACGTTGCCGCTGGACGCATCCATGAGTACGTAGGACTTGGCGGCCAGCTGCGGTGGCGATGGCATCATCTGCTCCGCCGCGAATGCGGCAGGCGTGATCATCAGCAGTACGGGCAGGCAAAGTCGTTTGGCAAGCTTGGTGATGTTCATCCGTCTCTCGAAAATCGCTAATGGTCTGATGCCCGGAGGGCAATGGTTCCCTGGCCGGCAGCAAAAACGGGCATTGTACATGCCTGCGCCCGGCAATTCATGACAAAACCGACAGTTTGGCATCGGCCTCTTCGCGGCGCGCCGGTACCCCGGCAAACCCGCGAAGAACTTGCCCCGATCAGTCAGCTGTGACCAGCTTCGCCTGCCCCAAGTTCGCCAGGCGAATGCTGTCCTGAGCCTGCTGGATCTCGCCCTGGCTGCTGATCGGCCCCAGACGCACCCGGTGCAGGGTCTGCTGGTTACGCACGATGGAGCTGATGAATACCGGGGCACTGACCATGGTGCTCAGTTTCGAACGCAGAAGCTCAGCGGCATCCGGGTTGGCGAACGCGCCCACTTGCAGGAAGCTGCCACCATTGCTGCTCGGGACATTGTTGCCCCCCACCTGTACCGGCACCACAGGCGCCGCGTGCTGCTGCGGCGGTGGCGTCCACTGCTCGACCCGACCGGTACTGGCCGCAATCGGCTGCGCCTGAGCCACCTGCGGCTCCTTCAGCATCAGCGGTGGCTGCTGGCCACGCTGGGCCCACCATTGCTGCGGGTCGATGCCCTCGACCCGCACGTGGGCGGTGCCGATCTCGGCATAACCGAGTTTCTTTGCCGCCGCGTAGGACAGGTCGATGATCCGGTCGGAATAGAACGGGCCACGGTCGTTGACCCGCAGAATCACGCTGCGGCCATTGGCCAGGTTGGTCACGCGCACGTAAGCAGGCAGCGGCAGCGTCTTGTGCGCCGCGCTCATGCCATAGAGGTCGTAGAGTTCACCGTTGGCGGTGTTCTGCCCGTGGAACTTGGTGCCGTACCAGGACGCGGTGCCTTCGGCGCGGTAGTTGCGCGAATCCTGCATCGGGTAGTAGGTCTTGCCCAGCACCGTGTACGGGTTAGCCTTGTAGGCACCGGTGTGCACGGTTGGGGTGGCGTCGGGAATCTTGTTGACGTCCACGTCCCACCACGGCGCACCGTCCTTGTGGGCACGGTTGATGTCCAGGCCCGGCTGGGTGCGGACGACATTGCCGCTCTGCTGGGAAGTCGGGCGACTGGAGGAACAACTGGCCAGGGCCAGACCGACCGCGACGCAGGTCAGCAGCTTGAAAGAATTGGCAGAGATGATTGCGCGCATTACTTGACGCCCCGTGCTTGAACCAGCTGTTCCGAAAGCTGATGCACCGCCATGGCATACATCACGCTGCGGTTGTAGCGAGTGATCGCGTAGAAGTTCTTCAGGCCCATCCAGTACTCGGGGCCGTTGTCACCCTCCAGACGGAAGGCGGTAACCGGCAGATCATCGCGCAGCGCATCATGACTCGACCAACCCAGCGCCCGCAACTCCCCGACCGTCTTCACTGGCTCGATACCGGTGGTCAGCCCCTGGTCGACCTGCGCACCGGCCACCTGGGCGCGGCTGACCACAGGCTCGCCGGCTACCCAGCCATGGCGCTTGAAGTAACTGGCGACACTGCCGATGGCGTCATCGGGGTTGTTCCAGATGTTGATGTGGCCATCACCGTCGAAATCGACGGCATAGTTACGGAAACTGCTGGGCATGAACTGCGGCAGGCCCATTGCGCCCGCGTACGAGCCCTTGAGGGTAAGCGGGTCGAGTTGTTCTTCACGGGCCAGCAGCAGGAACTCGCGCAGTTCCTTGCGGAAGAATTCAGCACGTGGCGGGTAGTCGAAGCCAAGCGTAGAAAGCGCGTCGATGACCCGGTAGTTGCCAGTGTTACGGCCAAAGAAGGTTTCGACACCGATAATGGACACGATCACCTGGGCAGGCACGCCGTATTCCTGCTCGGCCCGCGCCAAAGTCGCCTCGTGCTGACGCCAGAAGTCCACGCCCCGGGCGATGCGCGCATCGGTGATGAACATCGGCCGGTACTCTTTCCACGGCTTGACCCGCTCGGCCGGACGGGAAATCGCGTCGAGAATCGACTGCTTGCGCTGTACCTCACTGAACACGCCCATCAACTGTTCGCCGGCAAAGCCGTAGTCACGGGTCATTTCACCGACGAACTCGGCCACCTGGGGCGAGCCTTCATAGTCGCCGGCATTGGCTTGCTGGACAGCGCCAAACAGGCCCAGCGCACCGATCCACGGCGCAAAACGGGCAGCCCAGCCACGCACTGCTTGCATGAAAATTTTCACCTTATTCAAACTTGCGCGATCCATTTGCGGTGTGTGTGGATCGACATCAGAACGCCAAACGCTGACAGCAGCGTCACCAACGAAGTTCCGCCATAGCTAATGAAGGGCAGCGGCACGCCCACCACGGGCAGAAGGCCGCTGACCATACCGATATTGACGAATACGTAAACAAAGAAGGTCATGGTCAGGCTACCTGCCAGCAGCTTGCCGAACAGGGTCTGGGCCTGGGCCGTGATCATCAGCCCGCGGCCGATCAGCAGCAGGTAGACAATCAACAGCAGGCAGATACCGACCAGCCCGAACTCCTCGCCAAGCACCGCGATGATGAAGTCGGTGTGGCTTTCCGGAAGAAAATCCAGGTGCGACTGGGTACCCAGCAGCCAGCCCTTGCCAAACACGCCGCCCGAACCGATCGCGGCCTTGGACTGGATGATGTTCCAGCCGGTGCCCAGCGGGTCGCTTTCTGGGTCGAGGAAGGTCAGTACGCGCTGTTTCTGGTAGTCGTGCATGACGAAGAACCACATGGCCACCGCCACCGGTACTGCTGCTGCGAGCACGCTGATGATCCAGCGCCAGCGCAAGCCGCCCATGAACAGCACGAAGGCACCGGAAGCCAGAATCAACAGCGCCGTGCCAAGGTCAGGCTGGCGCACGATAAGGATGAACGGCACACCGATCAGCACCAGGCTGATCGCCACATGCTTGAGGTGTGGCGGCAAGGTGCGCTTGGACAGGTACCAGGCAATCGTCGCCGGCATGATGATCTTCATGAACTCGGACGGCTGGAAGCGGATCACCCCAGGGATGTTGATCCAGCGCGTGGCGCCCATGGCGTTGTGGCCCATGACGTCCACCACGATCAGCAGGAACACCCCGGCCAGGTAGGCCAGCGGCACCCAGCGTGCCATGAAGCGTGGCTCGAGCTGGGCAATGACGAACATCGACACCAGGCCAATGCCGAACGAGCTGGCCTGCTTGAGCAGCAAGTCCCAGTTCTTGCCGCTGGCCGAATAGAGGACGAACAGGCTGCCGGCCGCGAGGGTCAGCAGGATGATCAGCAAGGGGCCGTCGACGTGGATGCGCTGCAGGAAGCTGGCGCGTCGACGCATCACGTCCTCGCTGGAGAGCATGCGATCGAAATTGTTCTTCACTGAGCCGTTTCCTGGGCAACGGTGGCAGGCGCGAACTCAGGCTTGAGCCGGCCGTTTTCGTCGAGCAGCCAGGCGTCCATGACCTGGCGTACCACGGGGGCGGCGACGCCAGAGCCGGACTCACCGTTCTCGACCATCACCGAGACCACGATCTTGGGATCGTCAGCCGGGGCGAAGGCCACGAACAACGCGTGGTCGCGATGGCGCTCCTGCAGTTTGTTGCGGTCGTACTTCTCGCCTTGCTTGATCGCCACCACCTGGGCGGTACCGCTCTTGCCGGCAATACGGTACTGGGCACCCAGGGCAGCCTTGCGGGCGGTACCACGGGCGTTGTGCATCACCTGTTCCATGCCATGGGTGACCTTGGCCCAATCGGACTTGTCACGCAGGACGATGTTCTCCATGGGGTTCTCGTCCACCGGCGGCAGACCCTCGATGGTCTTGGCCAGGTGCGGACGGTTCCATACGCCCTTGTTGGCGATCAGCGCGGTGGCCTGGGCAAGTTGCAGCGGTGTGGCCTGCATGTAGCCCTGGCCGATACCCAGAATCAAGGTTTCACCGGGGAACCAGGCCTGGCGACGGGTAGCGCGTTTCCATTCGCGGGACGGCATCAAGCCGGCCGATTCCTCGAACATGTCGAGGGAGACCTTCTGCCCGATACCGAACTTGTTCATGTAGCTGGACAGCCGATCGATACCCATCTTGTGGGCAAGATCGTAGAAATAGGTGTCATTGGATCGCATGATGGCGGTATCGAGGTCGACCCAGCCATCACCAGTGCGGTTCCAGTTGCGGTACTTGTGATCGTAGTTGGGCAACTGGTAATAGCCTGGGTCGAACACCCGACTGCTGGCGTTGACCACGCCGCTGTCCAAACCAGCGATGGCAACCGCCGGTTTGATGGTCGAACCTGGCGGATACAGGCCGCGCAGCACGCGGTTGAACAGCGGCCGGTCGATCGAGTCGCGCAGTTCGGCATAGGCCTTGAAGCTGATACCGGTCACGAACAGGTTCGGATCGAAGCTTGGCTGGCTGACCATCGCCAGCACCTCGCCAGTGCGCGGGTCGAGCGCCACCACGGCGCCACGGCGGCCACCCAGGGCCGCCTCGGCAGCCTCCTGCAGCTTGATGTCCAGGCTCAGGATAATGTCCTTGCCCGGCTTGGGGTCGGTACGCTTGAGCACCCGCAACACCCGTCCACGGGCGTTGGTCTCGACTTCTTCGTAACCCACCTGACCATGCAGCTCGGCTTCGTAGAAGCGCTCGATGCCGGTCTTGCCGATATGGTGGGTGCCGCTGTAGTTCACAGGGTCGAGAGACTTGAGCTCTTTTTCGTTGATGCGCCCGACATAACCGACCGAATGGGCGAAGTGCGCGCCTTGCGGGTAATGGCGCACCAGCTGCGCGACCACTTCCACGCCCGGCAGGCGGAACTGATTGACCGCCACGCGAGCGATCTGCTCTTCGTTCAGCTCGAACAGGATCGGCACCGGTTCGAAAGGCCGGCGCCCCTGGCGCATGCGCTTTTCGAACAGCGCTCGGTCGTCCGGGGTGAGTTCCAGCACTTCAACGATGTTATCCAGCACTTCCTGCCAGTTACCCGCACGTTCACGGGTCATGGACAGGCTGAAGCTGGGCCGGTTGTCGGCGACGATCACGCCATTGCGGTCGAAGATCAAACCCCGCGTCGGCGGAATGGGCTGCACATGCACCCGATTGTTCTCGGACAGCGTCGAGTGATAGTCGTACTGGATGATCTGCAGGTAATACAGCCGCGCGATCAGCACGCAAATCAGCAACACGATCGCAACCGCGCCGACCACGACGCGGTTGCGCACCAGGCGGGCGTCTTTCTCGTGGTCCTTGAGACGGATCGGCTGCGACATCGGACTGCTTACAGGCTCATTTGTGGTAAGGGTGCCCGGACAACACAGTCCAGGCGCGGTAGATCTGCTCGCCGATGAGTATCCTTACCAAGGGGTGCGGCAGGGTCAGCGGCGACAGCGACCAGCGTTGCTCGGCGCGTGCACAGACTTCAGGCGCCAGCCCTTCCGGGCCACCGACCATCAAGTTCACCGTGCGCGCATCCAGGCGCCAGCGGTCCAGCTCGGTCGCCAGCTGCTCGGTACTCCAGGGCTTGCCATGGACCTCAAGCGTGACGATGCGTTCCCCAGGCTGAACCTTGCTCAGCATGGCTTCGCCCTCCTGACGGATCAGGCGGGCGACGTCGGCATTCTTGCCACGGGTGTTCAGCGGGATTTCCACCAGCTCGAGCGACAGCTCCGGGGGCAGGCGCTTGGCATATTCATGCCAACCGTCCTCGACCCACTTGGGCATGCGCGAGCCGACCGCGATCAGACGCAGACGCACGACGCTTCCTTATTCCCGGTCTTTGAGCTTGTCGGTGAAGTAGTCGCTGGCGTTTTCCGGGCTGTGGTGCTTGGCATCGGCGGCACGGCTCTGCTCGGCGCCCACCCACAGGCGCTCCAGGTCGTAGAACTGGCGGGCAGCGGCGGTCATCATGTGCACGATGACGTCGTTCAGGTCCAGCAGAACCCAGTCGCTGTCGCCCTTGCCTTCTTCGCCCAAAGGCTGCGCGCCTTCTTTCTTGACCGCTTCACGGACCTTTTCCAGCATCGCGTTGATCTGGCGGTTGGAGGTACCGGTGGCAATGATCATGTAGTCGGTCAGGCTGTGCTTTTCGCGCACGTCGATGACCTGGATGTCCTGGGCCTTGACGTCTTCCAGAGCGCTGATGGTCAGTTTGACCAGGTCTTCGCCATTGATTTTCTGCTTGCTCATATAAAACTCTTTCAACTCGTTGAGTGAGGTGCCTGCGGCACCGTCAGTTAGGCGCACGATACAGGTCGTGTGCCTCGATGTAGGCCAGTACGGCGTCCGGCACCAGGTACCTCACCGACTTGCCGCTGGCCAGCAGCTGTCGGATCTGTGTAGCCGACACCGCAAGCGGCGTCTGCCAGACGAACGAAATATTCCCCGCCGGGCCGGACATGGCGGTGGGATCGCTCTCCGAGCGCGCAGCCAGAAGGTTGCGCAGCTCGTCAGGGGGTTCGACATCAGCATCCGGGCGTTGCAGCACCAGGATGTGACAGTGTTGCAGCAGCTCTTCCCAGCGATGCCAGCTGGGCAAGCCGCAGAAGGCGTCCCAGCCCATCACCAGAAACAGCTGATCGGCGCTGCCCAACTCGGCACGGACCGACTCCAGGGTATCGATGGTGTACGATGGCTTGTCGCGTTCCAGCTCCCGGGCGTCCACGCTCAGGCATTCGACGCCCTGTACCGCTTCGCGGACCATGGCAAGACGATCCTGCGCCGCCACTTGTGGCGTGTCGCGGTGTGGCGGCCGGGCGTTGGGCAACAGGCGCAGCTCATCCAGCGCCATGAACTCGGCAACCTCCAGCGCGCTGCGCAGGTGGCCGATGTGCACGGGGTCGAAAGTGCCGCCTAGTATGCCGATGCGCCGGACTGCCTGGGCCTTGCTCAACTCAGCAGGACTCCTGGCCGCGCAGTTGGCCGTCGCCGATCACCACGTATTTCTCGCAGGTCAGCCCTTCCAGGCCGACCGGGCCGCGAGCATGCAGCTTGTCGGTGGAAATGCCGATTTCAGCACCCAGACCGTACTCGAAGCCATCGGCGAAGCAGGTTGGGGTGTTGAGCATCACCGACGCGGAATCGACCTCGGCCATGAACTGGCGAGCCTGCCCCTGGTGTTCGGTGATGATCGAGTCGGTGTGGTGCGAGCCATAGTGGTTGATGTGCTCGATGGCCTGGTCCAGGCCGTCGACCACACGAATCGACAGAATGGCGTCGAGGTATTCGGTGTGCCAGTCGTCTTCTGTGGCCGGCTTGGCATCGATAAGCGCCCGGGTGCGTTCGCAACCACGCAGCTCGACGCCTTTCTCCGCGAAACGGCGGGCCATTTCCGGCAGGAAGCCTTCAGCCACACGCTGGTCCACCAGCAGGGTTTCCATCGCCCCGCAGATACCGTAACGGTAGGTCTTGGCGTTGAATGCCACGCGCCAGGCCTTGTCGAGGTCGGCATGCTCGGCCACATAGACATGGCAGATGCCGTCCAGGTGCTTGATGACCGGTACACGGGCATCGCGGCTGATGCGCTCGATCAGGCCACGGCCACCGCGCGGCACGATCACATCGACGAACTCAGGCATGCTGATCAGCGCGCCGACGGCTTCGCGGTCGGTGGTCTCGACCACCTGCACTACCGCTGCCGGCAAGCCGGCTTCGGCCAGGCCACGCTGGATGCAAGTAGCGATGGCGCGGTTGGAGTGGATGGCCTCGGAGCCGCCGCGCAGGATGGTGGCGTTACCAGACTTCAGACACAGGCTGGCGGCATCGATGGTCACGTTCGGACGCGACTCGTAGATGATCCCGATCACGCCAAGCGGCACACGCATCTTGCCCACCTGGATGCCCGACGGGCGGTAGCTCATGTCGCGGATCGCACCGACAGGGTCCGGCAGGTTGGCCACCTGGCGCAGGCCGGTGATCATGCCGTCGATACGCGCCGGGGTCAGCGCCAGGCGGTCCAGCAGAGCGGGCTCCAGGCCATTGGCGCGACCAGCGGCCAGGTCCAGTTCGTTGGCTGCGGCGAGCTCGGCACGGGCAGCATCCAGAGCATCGGCGGCAGCTTGCAAGGCGCGGTTTTTCTGCGCGGTGCTGGCACGGGCGATCACCCGGGAGGCCTGGCGAGCAGCGCGACCCAAACGGGTCATATAGTCAAGAACGGACTCAGTCATGGGTTCGGTGTCTTGGCGAAGGGGAAATCGGCTGATTATAACTGTCGCGCAGGTATACGCCCAGCGGCGGGTGGCGGATGGTAGAAAATGGTCGAGGGCAATGTGTAGGAAAGATGTAACTGGTCTTATCGAAATTTCTTAGATCAACACCGACCTAATCGCCGGCAAGCCGGCTCCTACAGCGATCTTTGTGGGACTTGGCATGCTGGTGACAAGGCCGATACCGGCACACCACCAATATCAGGTTCAGTATCGGTTAAGCCATTCATTGCTATCATCGCCGCCTCTGAAATCACGAATCGCCAGCATGCCAGATACATCTCCCTGCCCTGCCCGCGCTCTGCCTGACAGTTTCTTCGACCGCGACGCCCAGACGCTGGCCAAAGCCCTGCTGGGCAAAGTCATTCGTCATCGCCACGGCAACCTGTGGCTGGCGGCGCGGATCATCGAAACCGAGGCGTACTACCTTACAGACAAAGGCAGCCATGCCTCGCTCGGTTACACGGAAAAGCGCAAGGCACTGTTTCTCGACGGCGGGCACATCTACATGTACTACGCCCGCGGCGGCGATTCGTTGAACTTCAGCGCCCAGGGCCCCGGGAATGCCGTGCTGATCAAGTCGGCCTACCCTTGGGTGGACGCCATTTCCGACGCCAACAGCCTGGCGCAGATGCAACTGAACAACCCCGACAGCAACGGCAACCTGCGCCCGGTCGAGCGCCTGTGCGCCGGCCAGACGCTGTTGTGCCGAGCGATGGGCCTGAAGGTGCCGCGCTGGGACGCCCAACGCTTCGACCCTGACCACCTGTATGTCGAAGACTGCGGCATCCAGGTTCCACAGGTGGTGCAATGCGCCCGGCTCGGTATCCCCCTGGGCCGAGACGAACATTTGCCATACCGCTTCGTCGACGCCGAATACGCCCGCTTCTGCACCCGGAACCCGCTACGCCGGGGGCAAGTCGAAGGGCAAGATTTCTCCATTCTCGAACAAGGAAGCTGATAAATGGGCCAATGGCTCGATAGCCTGACCGGCTGGCTCAGCGCCAACCCTCAGTGGCTTGGCCTGGCAATTTTCCTCGTGGCCTGCGTGGAGTGCCTGGCCATCGCCGGCATCATCGTACCGGGGACCGTCCTGTTGTTCGCCGTTGCCGTGCTCGCAGGCAGTGGCGCCTTCACCCTGGGCGAAACCCTGCTGCTGGGTTTCCTGGGCGGCCTGCTGGGCGATGCCATTTCCTACACCATCGGCAAATATTTTCACCAGAACATCCGCCGCCTACCCTTGTTACGGCACCACCCGGAGTGGATCGGCAGTGCCGAGAACTACTTCCAGCGCTACGGCATTGCCAGCCTGCTGGTCGGTCGTTTCATCGGCCCGCTGCGCCCGATGCTGCCCATGGTCGCGGGTATGTTCGACATGCCGCTGCCCCGCTTCATCGCCGTCAGCCTGGTGGCCGGTGCAGGCTGGGCGGTGGCCTACCTGTTGCCGGGCTGGGCCACTGGCGCGGCCATGCGCCTGCCATTGCCGGAAGGCTTCTGGCTGGATGCGGGGATCATTGCCGGTAGCCTGGCGGTGTTGATCGGCCTGGGGTTGAACAGCAGCATTCGCGATCAACGCCATGGCACACGACTGATTGCGGGCCTGAGTTTCCTGGCGCTGGTTGCGCTGTTCCTCGGCTGGCCCTATCTGAGTGAATTCGATCAGGGCGTGATGACCTTGGTCCAGGAGCACCGCAGCCAGCTCATCGACGGCACCGTGGTACTGGTGACCCGCCTGGGCGACTTCCGCACCCAGTTTTTCCTCGGGGGCTTGCTCACCGGCCTGTTGCTGCTTGCCCGGCAATGGCGCCATGCGCTGTTTGCCGGGGGCGCGCTGATGGGCACGGCCATTGCCAATGGCACCCTGAAATGGCTATTCGCCCGGGCTCGGCCCGAAGTGCTGACCGACCCGCTGACCAGCTACAGCATGCCCAGTGGTCACAGTTCGGCATCGTTCGCGTTCTTCGTGGTGCTGGCGCTACTGGCCGGGCGTGGCCAGCCGCCGCGGATGCGCCTGACCTGGGTGCTGCTGGGGTGTATTCCTGCCCTGGCCATTGCATTGTCGCGGGTTTATCTGGGGGCGCATTGGCCGACGGACATTCTGGCCGGTGCCTTGCTGGCCTGCTGCGTCTGTGCTGTAAGCCTGACGCTGGTGCAGCACCGCCAGCCGCTTGACGCCTTGCCGCAGCGGGTGTGGTGGCTGGTGTTGCCAGCCTGTATCGCGTTGCTCGCGTTCTTTGCCATGCATGCGTTGCCGCAGGCGTTGTTGCGTTATCAGTACTGATTTGTCGCCTGTACGGGCCCTATCGCCGGCAAGCCGGCTCCCTCAATGACCGCGCCGACCTTAAGATCACGCAGTACCTGTAGGAGCCGGCTTGCCGGCGATGGGGCCATATCAGGCGAACAACTCACCCTGAATTCGCTCCAAGAGCTTCTGGATTTCCGCCAACCGCTGTTGTGGCGAATCGATCGCCAGCAAGTCCAGCTTGTCCTCTTCCATGAACGGCAACAGATAAGCCAACTGATTGGCCAGCGCCTGACGCCCGTCGACTTCCCGAGGCATGTCCAAGGCTTCGACCATCGGGTGCTCGCCCAAAGCCACCAATAGCGCCAGCAGGTCATCATCGTGCTCGGTCAGGGGGCTATCGGCCTGCTCCGGCAACCAATGGACCTCTCCCACCAGCAACTGGTCCTTCTGCACCTCGGTGCTGGTCAGTTCGAAACGCCGCACACCTTCCACGCGAATGCCCAGCAGGCCATTCTCCTGCTGCACGAAATCACGGATCAGCGCCTCGCAACCGATCGACGCCACCACCGGTGGCGCCTTGCCGACCTGCTCGCCCTCCAGAATGCAGACCACGCCAAAACCTTCGCCCTGCTTCATGCAGCGCCCGATCATGTCCAGGTAGCGCGCCTCGAAGATCTGCAAGTCGAGCAGACAACCAGGAAACAGCACGGTATTGAGCGGAAACAGCGGTAGCGTCATCACGACTCCTCAGGCCACCAGGCTGACGGCCAACGGCAGGAACACCGCCGTGGCCACACCCATCAGGCTCATCGCCAGCGCTGCGAAAGCGCCGCATTCATCACTTTCCTGCAGGGCCACCGAGGTCCCCACGGCGTGCGCTGTGACACCTAACGACATGCCACGCGCTTCTGGGCTGTGGACCCCGAAGCGGGTCAACAACGCCGGGCCGAAGATCGCACCGATCACCCCGGTAATCAATACGAACACCGCTGCCAACGCCGCCACGCCACCTATTTGCTCGGCGACCAACATGGCGATTGGCGAGGTCACCGACTTCGGCGCCATGGTCATCAGAATCATGTGTTCAGCACCAAACCACCAGCCCAGCAGCAAACAGGCCAGGGTTGCGAACAGGCCTCCGACTACCAGCGTAGTAAATGTCGGCCAGAACAACTGCCGAATACGCCGCAGGTTCAGATACAGCGGCACCGCCAGCGCCACCGTGGCTGGCCCCAGGAGGATGTTCATGATTTCGGTGCTCTTGCGGTATTCGGCGTAATTGATGCCGCAGGTCAGCAGCACGCCAATCACCAGCAACATCGACACCAATACAGGCTGCAGAAAGATCCAGCGGGTCTTCTCGTAGGCGGCCAACACGATCTGGTAGGCCCCCAAGGTGATGCCGATGCCGAACAGCGGGTGGTGAATGACCGCATCCAGCGCTCCTTGCCAATCGAGGTTCATGGCTGCTCCTCGCGCTTGCCCTGCCGATGCATGAGCTTCTGCATGAGCACGCCGACGAACACCAGGGTCACCAGGCAGGAAATCAGCAAGGCGCCAACGATGGCCCAGAAATCGGCGGCGATGTCCTTGGCATACACCATCACCCCTACCGCCGGTGGCACCAGCAGCAACGGCAGGTAGCGCAGCAGGCTGCTGGCCGCTTCGTTCAGTGGCTTGCCCACCTCACCTCGGGCCATCAGGAAGCACAGCAGCAGCAACAGACCGATGATCGGCCCAGGCAGGATCGGCACAAACAAATGGTTGATCGCCGTACCCAGCAGTTGAAACAGCACCAGCCAGGTTAAACCACGCAACAGCATAAGCATCTCCTTCGCGCATGGTGGCCATTATAAGCACGCAGGGCTGATAAGCCGATATTCGCCGAAAATCAGACAACTTGACTGAAACGGTTCGTCGTGCTGATCTTGCACCTTCGTACCAAATGACAACTTGGAGAGTCGCGATGCCTTATGTACCGGTTACAGAGCTTTCGCAGTACGTTGGAAAGGAACTGGGGCGTTCCGCCTGGCTGAAGATCGATCAGCAGCGCATCAACTTGTTCGCCGAGGCCACAGGCGACTTTCAATTTATCCACGTCGACCCGGAAAAAGCGGCAAAAACCCCGTTCGGCACGACCATCGCCCATGGTTTCCTGTCCCTGTCGCTGATCCCCAAGCTCATGGAAGACATTCTGGTAATGCCAGAGGGCTTGAAGATGGTCGTCAACTATGGCCTGGACAGCGTGCGTTTCATTCAACCGGTCAAGGTCGACAGCCAGGTTCGCCTGAAGGTCGAACTGGTCGACGCCATCGAGAAAAAACCTGGCCAATGGTTGCTCAAAGCCACCGTCACCCTGGAAATCGAAGGTGAAGAAAAGCCGGCCTACATTGCCGAGCCCCTGTCACTCTGTTTCGTCTGATCACTCATCAGGGCCGCAAAGCGGCCCATTCTGCGGCATACTCGGCAGATCTATTGCCCGGATTCCGCCATGCGTCCACTGCTCCCCATCGCTCTGACACTGTTGCTCGCTGCCTGCGGTGATGGCGAGTCGCTTCAGCCCCCTGACGCACGCCTGCCTGACGGTGGGCGCTACCGGGGCGAGGTGGTCAATGGTCTGCTGCAGGGCGAGGGGCGCATCGACTACCCCAACGGCAGCTGGTACGCCGGCTCGTTCAAGGATGGCCAGTGGCACGGCCAGGGCGAGTGGCATGGGCGTAATGGCGAAGTCTACCGTGGGCAATTCGCTGAAGGGCTGTTCCAGGGGCTGGGCGACCTGACCACCCCCGGCAGCCACTACGCCGGCACCTTCAGCCACGGCCGCCGAGACGGTGAAGGCACACTCAAGCAGGCCGACCAAACCTACCGCGGCCAATTCAAGGATGACCAATACGAAGGCGCCGGCGAACTGGAGCTGGCCGATGGCAGCCGCTACCAGGGCCTGTTCGCCAAGGGTAAACCCAACGGCGCGGGGGTGCGCAGCGATGCCAGCGGCAATCAGTTCAGTGGCCGCTTCGTCGACGGGCTGTTGCAAGGCAGCGGCACCTACGACAGTGTCGATGGCGAACAGTACATCGGTGAATTCAAGGACAACCGACTGGAAGGCCGCGGGCGCTATGAAAACGCGGACGGCGACGTCTGGATCGGCGAATTCAAGGATGGCTCGCTCAGCGGCGAAGGTGAATTGCTCGGCAGCGACGGGAGCCACTACAAGGGCAGTTTCGTCGACTGGCGCCTGTCTGGTCAGGGCAGCCTGCAACTGGCCGACGGCAGCCGGTATCTGGGCGGCTTCGACAATGACGCCTACCATGGCCAGGGCAAGTTGACGCTGGCCAACGGCAAGGTTGAAGCCGGCTACTGGGTCAATGGCGTACGCGTTCGCGACCAGAAGGGGCAGTTGCTGCCCGACCCGCTGGACCTCGCCCTGCTCAATCAGGGCCGCCTGCTCGAAGACGCCCTGGCCAAGGTGCCCCGCTCCGTATCGCCGATTCAGCTGTACAGCCTGGTGGTGGCCGGTGATGGCCAGCAAAGCGTGTTCCTGCGCGAGGCAGACTACGTCAGCAACATGCTCAAGGTACGCTTCGGCGCCCGCGGCCAGGTCACCCTGGTCAACCACCGCGACCACATGACCACGCGCCCCATGGCCACCCGCGAGAGCCTCACCCGCGCCGCCCGCACCCTCGCCGAGCGCAGCGGCCCCGAGGACCTGGTGTTCATCTACCTGACCAGCCATGGCAGCCACGACCACCAATTGGTGCTGGACCAACCGCGCCTGCAGCTGGCCGACCTGTCAGCCGACGAACTGGCCAGCGCACTCGCCCCCCTCAAGGACCGCGACAAGGTGATTGTCATCTCGGCCTGCTATTCCGGTGGTTACATTGCCCCGCTCAAGGACGACCGCACGCTCATCATGACTGCGGCGCGTGCTGATCGTGTGTCCTTCGGCTGCTCTGAGGAAGCGGATTTCACCTACTTCGGCGACGCCCTGTTCGCCGAGGCGCTGAACCAGACCGACGACTTGAAACTGGCGTTTGAACTGGCCCGCACCAGCGTTGCCGAACGAGAACGAAGGGAAGGTTTCGAAGCCTCGGAGCCACAGCTGTGGGCACCCCCTGCGGTACTGGCACACTGGCAGCAGTTGCGCCGGCAGCAGGCCGAGGAAGCCTTACGTAATGCGGCACAGGCCCCGGTGGGGGAACAGGCAAAAAAGCCCGGCAACCACTAAGCTTGTGTGTAACAAGGGAGAGACATCATGTACTTGACGCCTCAGCATGTCCTGCTTGCCGGTGCCACTGGTTTGACGGGTGAACACCTGCTCGACCGCCTGCTCAACGAACCCACCATCAGCCGGGTGCTGGCGCCTACCCGCCGGCCACTGGCCGAGCACCCGCACCTGGAAAACCCGGTCGGCGACCCGGCAGTGTTTCTCCCTCAACTGGCTGGCCGGGTCGATATCGCCTTCTGCTGCCTGGGCACCACCCTCAAGCAAGCAGGCTCGGAGTCCGCGTTCCGTGCAGTCGACCTGGACATGGTCGTGGCCTTCAGCAAGCGTGCCCGGGAAATGGGCGCGCGGCACCTGCTGGTGGTCAGCGCCCTGGGTGCCGACCGCAGGTCGCCTGTTTTCTACAACAAGGTCAAGGGCGAAATGGAAGCAGCCCTCAAAGCCCAGGACTGGCCGCAACTGACCATCGTGCGGCCATCGCTGCTGCTGGGCGAGCGTGTGGAGCCAAGGCTTGGCGAACGACTGGCTTCGCCACTTGCCCGCCTGATTCCGGGCAAGTACCGGGGTATCGAGGCCTGTACCCTGGCACGGGCGTTGTGGCGGCTGGCGCTGGAGGAAGAGGATGGCATTCGGATCGTCGAATCCGATGAGTTACGCAAACTGGGCAAGAAATAAGGGTCTCTTCGCGGGTAAACCCGCTCCCACAGGCAACTCGCCGGCCTCAAGGCCAATGCTGTACCTGTGGGAGCGGGTTTACCCGCGAAAGGGCCATCAGAGGCCGCCTGTGGCCTGGAAGCCAATCCCCGCCGCCGTCAGCAGTGACAACGGCAGCAACAAGGTATCGAGCAGCGCGCTCCCCGGCAGGTCCAACCCCGGATACGCCGGCGCCTCAGCCCCGAAGTGATCCTTTGGGCAGCACCCACCGTTCATCACATACAAGTTAAGCCGCGTCCCGGCGTACACCACCGGGGCGCCTGGCATGTTGGCGTCCAGCGTTCGCACCGTCGCGCAGCCGCTGAACAGTGTCGTGGCCAGCAGCCCGACCAGCGCCCGCTTCAATCATCGGCCCCGAAGTGGTGCTCGCCCCAACGCGGCAGCATGTCCTGCGGGATGTTAAGCAGATTGAGAATGCGTGCCACCACGAAGTCGACCAAGTCATCGATGGTCTGCGGCTGGTGATAGAACCCCGGAGCCGCCGGCAGAATCACTGCGCCCATCTGCGACAGCTTGAGCATGTTTTCAAGGTGGATGGTCGAGAACGGCGCCTCCCTCGGCACCAGAATCAGCTGTCGGCGCTCTTTGAGGGTGACGTCCGCAGCCCGCTCGATCAGATTGTTGCACGCCCCCGTGGCAATGGCCGACAGAGTGCCCGTGGAACAAGGCACCACCACCATCGCCGCCGGAGCCCCCGAGCCGGAAGCGACCGGCGACATCCAGTCTTCCTTGCCATACACGCGGATCTGCCCATCGGCCGCACCGGTGTATTCGGTCAGAAACGCCTGCATGGCCTGAGGCTTGGCCGGCAACACCACGTCGGTCTCGGTGGACATCACCAGTTGCGCCGCCTTGGAAATGAGGAAGTGCACCTCACGGTCCTCGCGCACCAGGCAATCGAGAAGACGCAGGCCATACTGCGCCCCGGAGGCGCCGGTCATGGCCAGGGTGATGCGTTCCGGCCCGCTCACTTGAGGGCCTCGGCCAACTTGCCGTGCAGGCCGCCAAAGCCGCCGTTGCTCATGATCACTACATGGGTGCCTGGGCGCGCCTGGCCTTTGACCCGCTCGATGATCGCCTCGAGGCTGTCCGCAACCACCGCTGGCACTTTGCATTGCGCGGCGGTAGCTGCCAGGTCCCAACCCAGGTTGGCCGGCGCGTACCAGATCACCTGGTCGGCATCGGTCACGCTGTCAGGCAAGCCGTCACGGTGGGCGCCGAGTTTCATGGAATTGGAACGCGGCTCGATCACGGCGATGACCGGCGCCTCGCCCACCCGCTTGCGCAGGCCGTCGAGTGTGGTGGCAATGGCGGTCGGGTGGTGAGCGAAGTCATCGTAGATGGTCACGCCCTGCACTTCAGCGACCTTTTCCATGCGCCGCTTGACGCTCTTGAAGGCACTCAGCCCCTCGATACCCATGGCTGGCACCACACCCACATGGCGGGCGGCGGCCAGGGTCGCCAAAGCATTGGCGACGTTGTGCTGACCCGTCAGCGACCAGTCCACCACGCCTTGCACTTCGCCATCGAACAGCACTTCAAAGCGCGAACCGTCGGCACTGAGCAACCTGGCCTGCCATTGGCCACCTTCGCCGGTGGTCTGCACAGGGGTCCAGCAGCCCATGCCGATCACGCGCTCCAGCGCCTGCTCGGTGGTGGGGTGGATAACCAGGCCTTCGCTTGGAATGGTGCGCACCAGATGGTGGAACTGCCGCTCGATAGATGCCAGATCTGGGAAGATATCAGCATGATCGAACTCGAGATTGTTCAAAATCGCAGTGCGTGGATGGTAGTGGACGAACTTCGAGCGTTTATCGAAGAAGGCGCTGTCATACTCGTCAGCCTCGACCACGAAGAACGGGGTATCGCCCAGGCGCGCAGAGACCGAGAAGTTCTGCGGTACGCCACCGATCAGGAAGCCAGGGCTCATGCCCGCGTGCTCCAGCACCCAGGCCAGCATGCTGCTGGTGGTGGTCTTGCCGTGGGTACCGGCCACGGCCAGAACCCAACGTCCCTGCAATACATGGTCAGCCAGCCACTGCGGGCCGGAGACATAGGGCAGGCCTTTGTTCAGCACGTATTCCACGGCCGGGTTGCCGCGCGACATGGCATTGCCGATCACTACCAGGTCTGGCGCCGGCTCCAGCTGGGCCGGGTCGTAGCCCTGGGTCAGCTCGATGCCCTGGGCCTGAAGCTGGGTGCTCATCGGGGGATAGACGTTGGCGTCCGAGCCTGTGACGCGGTGGCCGAGCTCTTTGGCCAGCACCGCCAGCGAGCCCATGAATGTGCCGCAAATACCGAGAATATGAATATGCATGGTCGACCTCGCAAAACTTCGAGGCAGGGTAGCCCAGGGCGCAGGAAATCGCACCCGCTGTTTCGCTCAGACGACCCTGGCGATGCCGTGTTTACGCAGTTTTCGATACAAGGTATTGCGGCTGATGCCCAGCTGCTCGGCGACATGGGTCATGTGCCAGCGGTTTGCCTCCAGTGTGGCCAGCAGGGCCTGATGTTCGGCGTCTTCCAATGGCGCCCTCATCGCCGGCAAGCCGGCTCCCACAGGTTCAGTGTCGCCCTTTGGCCTAGCGCTATCCTTTTGGGAGCTGGCTTGCCGGCGATCGAGGGCAAAGCCCTCGCCCTGGTTACGGACAACTGCGGGCAAATCGGAAAGTGCTATATGGGTGCCCTCGCATAGCGCCACCAAGGTCCGCAGCACGTTGCGCATCTGCCGCACGTTCCCCGGCCAGGCAAAGTCCAGCAGCGCCTGCCGCGCCTCAGGCGCCAATTGCACAAGGCCCCCCCGCGCCTCCTGACGCAACAGAAAGTCCAGCAACTGCTCCTTGTCACTACGTTCGCGCACGGCTGGCAGCGCCACTTCCAGACCATTGAGCCTGTAGTACAGGTCCTCCCGGAAACTGCCCTGCTCCACCCGTTCGAGCAGATCCCGGTGAGTGGCGCTGATGATGCGCACATCCACTGCCTGCGGCTCGCCCCCGATGGGCACTACCTGGCGCTCTTCCAGCACCCGCAGCAAGCGGGTCTGCAACGCGAACGGCATGTCACCGATTTCATCCAGCAACAAGGTGCCGCCATCGGCCTGCAGAAGCTTGCCGCGCATGCCTTCCTTGCGCGCCCCGGTGAAACTGCCGCCGCGATAGCCGAACAACTCGCTCTCGATCAGGCTCTCAGGGATCGACGCGCAGTTGACCGCCACAAAAGGCTTGCTGCGGCGCTGGCTGGCCTGGTGCACGGCCTGGGCGAAGGCTTCCTTGCCGCAACCGGTCTCGCCACGCAGCAGCAACGGCACATCACGCTCGAACACGCGTACTGACCGGCGGAATTCATTCTGAAGTGCCGGGTCGAGCAAGCAGATGCCCGGTTCAACTTCAGCCTTAACCTGAGGCAACGCCGCAGGCACCGACCAAATGGGCTGGCGAGCTTGACCGCGCAGGGATGCAAATACCTGACGGCCATCACGGGTACGCAGCGGCCAGACCGTACCACCCTGGGGCATGGCCCGGCTGAACAGTTCATCATGGCCGCAGGCAAAGAACTGCTCCATCGGCTTGCCCAACACGCCACCACGAATCGTGCCCAACAGATTCAATGCACTCTGGTTGGCCGCGCAGATTCGTCCATCTCCGTCAAAAGCCAACAACCCTTCGCTGAACAGCCCCACCGACTCGGCCTGCAGGTGAAAGCGCAACAACCAATGCTGGTCGAAATGGCGCAGGAAGTAACAGCTTTCGATCATTTTCGCCGACAGATTGACCAGCGCCATGGTGTGGAACTGGCTCTGGCGCGATACATCAGGCCGTGCCGACGATACGTCGAGCACCGCCAGCAGCTCGCCATGGGGGTCGAACACCGGGCTGGCCGAGCACGTCAGCCCAGTGTGGCGGCCACGAAAGTGCTCGTTCTGGTGGATGGTCAACGCCTGGCGCTCGACCAGGCACGTGCCGATGCCATTGGTGCCCTCGCGGGCTTCACTCCAGTCCGCGCCCAGCCACAGGCCGGCGCGCTCGAAACTGCGGCGCTCGGTAGGGGCAGTGACACAATTGAGGATGACGCCGCGGGCGTCGGTCAACAGCACCGCGTGGCCTGCACCGGAAAGCTGCTGATGCAGACTGTTCATTTCGGTATCGGCGATTTTCAGCACCTGGCGCAGGCGCTCACGGCTTTCCAGCAGGCGCCCGTGTTCGAGCACCACGGGGGCTTCGATCAGCGCCGGGTCGAGGTGATAGTCCTCCAGGCAACGCAGCCAGGAGCGGGCGATGGATGGGTCACTGCCTGCGCCGCCTGCCTCGCCTCGGGCGACGGTGTGGACTTGTTGGGCATGGCGGCTGAATGGGTTGCTCTGCATTTGTTGTTGTTCTCCGCAGATAGAGATTCCCGTCAGCATCCTCCACCTGCCAATGCAATGCAATGGCACAGAGACCGCCCGGTCACGCACTGTGTCGCAAACGGTACAAAGTGTCACCCGGGCCGTGCCAGCGCTGGCACAGCACCTGCCAACCGCCTCGGCAAAACTGACCCAAGTCATTGATTCACAAGGAGCGCAAAGCACTGGCCCAACCTTTGCTCTACGCTTTTCAGCTCCCTAACAAACACAATAGCCAGGAGACACACCATGCGTTACGCACATCCCGGTACCGAGGGCTCCAAGGTTTCCTTCAAGAGCCGCTACGGCAACTACATCGGCGGTGAGTTCGTAGCTCCGGTCAAAGGGCAATATTTCGAAAACACTTCCCCGGTGAACGGCAAGCTGATTGCCGAATTCCCCCGCTCCACTGCCGAAGATATCGACAAAGCCCTGGACGCGGCCCATGCCGCCGCTGACGCCTGGGGCCGCACCTCGGTGCAGGACCGCTCCAACGTCCTGCTGAAGATCGCCGACCGCATCGAGCAGAACCTCGAAGTGCTGGCCATCACCGAAACCTGGGACAACGGCAAGCCGGTCCGTGAAACCCTCAACGCCGACATCCCCCTGGCGGTCGACCACTTCCGCTACTTCGCCGGCTGCATCCGCGCCCAGGAAGGCGGCGCCGCGGAAATCAACGAAGGCACCGTGGCCTACCACATCCACGAGCCACTGGGCGTGGTCGGGCAGATCATCCCGTGGAACTTCCCGATTCTGATGGCCGCCTGGAAGCTCGCCCCGGCTCTGGCCGCTGGCAACTGCGTGGTGCTCAAGCCAGCCGAACAGACCCCGCTGGGCATCACCGTGCTGGTGGAACTGATCGGCGACCTGCTGCCACCGGGTGTGCTCAACGTGGTGCAAGGCTATGGCCGCGAGGCAGGTGAAGCCCTGGCCACCAGCAAGCGCATCGCCAAAATCGCCTTCACCGGCTCTACCCCGGTGGGTTCGCACATCATGAAGTGCGCGGCCGAGAACATCATCCCATCCACCGTCGAGCTGGGCGGCAAGTCGCCGAACATCTACTTCGAAGACATCATGCAGGCCGAGCCAAGCTTCATCGAGAAGGCCGCCGAAGGCATGGTGCTGGCGTTCTTCAACCAGGGAGAAGTCTGCACCTGCCCATCGCGGGCGCTGGTACAGGAGTCGATCTACCCGCAGTTCATGGAAGCGGTGATGAAGAAGGTCAAGCAGATCAAGCGCGGCGACCCCTTGGACACCGACACCATGGTCGGCGCCCAGGCCTCGCAGCAGCAGTTCGAGAAAATCCTCTCGTACCTGGACATCGCCCAGGAAGAAGGCGCTGAGCTGCTCACCGGCGGCAAGGTGGAAAAACTCGAAGGCGCACTGGCCAGCGGTTACTACATCCAGCCGACCCTGCTCAAAGGCAACAACAAGATGCGCGTGTTCCAGGAGGAAATCTTCGGCCCGGTGGTCAGCGTCACCACCTTCAAGGACGAAGCCGAAGCCCTGGCCATTGCCAACGACACCGAGTTCGGCCTCGGTGCCGGCGTGTGGACCCGCGACATCAACCGCGCCTACCGCATGGGCCGCGGCATCAAGGCGGGCCGCGTGTGGACCAACTGCTACCACCTGTACCCGGCCCACGCCGCGTTCGGGGGCTACAAGAAGTCCGGCGTTGGACGTGAAACCCACAAGATGATGCTCGACCACTACCAGCAGACCAAGAACCTGCTGGTGAGCTACGACATCAATCCGTTGGGCTTCTTCTAAACCGCGTCGCCTTCTTCGCGGGTAAACCCGCTCCCACAGGTCCTGTGCTGGTCTTGAATTTTGCACATCAATCTGTGGGAGCGGGTTTACCCGCGAAGAGGCCAGACCTGCACTACACAAATCCAGGCCGGTTCTCGTGCACGAACCGCTCTGGCTCGCTTCCTGCAGTACATATCACCAAGGGCCGGAACCCTCCGGCCACCAAGAAAAAGAACAGGTGAATCATGCCAAGCGATCAATCCGCCGGCACGCCGGCAGGCTCTTCCGTCGACTTCGAAAAAGTCGGCTCGGACTACTTTCAACAACGTGAACTGAAAAAAGGTGCCGCCGGCTGGGTCCTGCTGGTGGGCCTGGGCGTGGCCTACGTGATCTCCGGCGACTACGCCGGCTGGAACTTCGGCCTGGCCCAGGGCGGCTGGGGCGGCATGTTCCTCGCCACCTTGCTGATGGCCACCATGTACCTGTGCATGTGCTTCTCCCTGGCCGAACTGTCCTCGATGATCCCCACCGCAGGTGGCGGCTACGGCTTTGCCCGCAGCGCCTTTGGCCCCTGGGGCGGCTTCCTCACCGGTACGGCCATTCTCATCGAATATGCCATCGCGCCAGCGGCCATCGCCGTGTTCATCGGTTCCTATTGCCAGTCGCTGTTCGGCATCGGCGGCTGGATGATCTACCTGGCGTTCTACATCGTGTTCATCGGCATCCACATCTTCGGCGTGGGTGAAGCCCTGAAACTGATGTTCATCATCACCGCCATCGCCGCCATCGCCCTGGCTGTCTTCCTGGTGGGCATGGTGCCCCATTTTGATGCAGCGAACCTGTTCGACATCGCCCAGACCGACGCGGTGGGCGCCAGCAGCTTCCTGCCCTTCGGCTATGTCGGTGTGTGGGCGGCCATTCCCTACGCCATCTGGTTCTTCCTGGCCGTCGAGGGCGTGCCGCTGGCCGCCGAAGAAACCAAGAACCCACGCCGTGACCTGCCGCGCGGCCTGATCGGCGCCATGCTGGTACTGCTGGCCTTCGCCCTGCTGATTCTGGTGGTCGGCCCAGGTGGCGCGGGCTCCGAGGCCCTCAAGGCGTCCGGCAACCCGCTGGTCGAAGCCTTGGCCAAAGCCTACGGCGGTTCCACCTGGATGGGCAGCTTTGTCAACCTGGTGGGCCTGGCAGGCCTGATCGCCAGCTTCTTCTCGATCATCTACGCCTATTCCCGGCAGATCTTCGCCCTGTCCCGCGCCGGCTACCTGCCGCGCAAGCTTTCGGAAACCAACAAGAGCAAGGCGCCAGTACTGGCCCTGGTCATCCCCGGCATCATCGGCTTCGCACTGTCGCTGACCGGCCAGGGCGATCTGCTGATTCTGGTGGCAGTGTTCGGCGCGACCTTGTCCTACGTGCTGATGATGGCCGCGCATATCACCCTGCGCATTCGTCGGCCGAAGATGGAGCGCCCCTACCGCACCCCGGGCGGCATCTTCACCTCGGGCGTGGCGCTGGTGCTGGCCTGCATCGCAGTGGTCGCCGGTTTCCTGGTCGACCCTCGGGTGGTGATTGGCGCTGCAGTGATCTATGCGGTATTAATTGCCTACTTTGCTTTCTACAGCCGCCACCATCTGGTAGCGGGCACACCGGAAGAGGAATTCGCCGCGATCCAGAAGGCCGAAGAGGCCCTGCACTGATCGCCGACACCCGCCGCGGGCCAGCCCCGCGGCGCTCTGGAGATTCTGTATGGCAAGTTTCGTACACACGGTGGGCCACCTGGTCTACCGCTTCGACAGCCTCAAAGAGGTGATGGCAAAAGCCAGCCCGGCACGTTCGGGTGACTACCTGGCGGGCGTCGCTGCCAGCAACGACGGCGAACGGGTCGCCGCACAGATGGCTTTGGCCAACATTCCGCTCACCCACTTCCTCAACGAAGCGTTGATTCCCTACGAACAGGACGAAGTCACCCGGCTGATCGTCGACACCCATGACGCCGAGGCGTTCGCAGCGGTCAGCCACCTGACCGTGGGCGGTCTGCGCGACTGGTTGCTCAGCGATCAGGCCAACGAAGACAGCCTGCGCGCCTTGGCCCCAGGCCTGACGCCGGAAATGGCCGCGGCGGTGTCAAAGATCATGCGCGTGCAAGACCTGGTGCTGGTGGCGCAGAAAATCCGTGTGGTCACGCGCTTTCGCGGCACCATGGGCCTGCGCGGACGCCTGTCCACCCGCCTGCAGCCGAACCATCCGACCGACGAACCGGCGGGCATCGCCGCCAGCATTCTGGACGGTCTGCTGTACGGCAACGGCGACGCCATGATCGGCATCAACCCGGCCACCGACAGCATCGCCTCGATCTGCGCCCTGCTGGAAATGCTCGACGCCATCATCCAGCGCTACGACATCCCCACCCAGGCCTGCGTGCTTACCCATGTCACCACCTCGATCGAGGCGATCAACCGTGGCGTGCCGCTGGACCTGGTGTTCCAGTCGATTGCCGGTACCGAGGCCGCCAACGCCGGTTTCGGCATCAACCTCAATGTCCTGCAGGAAGGCTACGAAGCGGGCCTGTCGCTCAAGCGCGGCACCCTTGGGCAAAACCTCATGTACTTCGAAACCGGCCAGGGCAGTGCGCTGTCGGCCAATGCCCACCACGGTGTCGACCAGCAGACCTGTGAAACCCGCGCCTACGCCGTGGCCAGGCACTTCAAGCCATTTCTGGTGAATACCGTGGTCGGCTTCATCGGCCCGGAATACCTGTACAACGGCAAACAGATCATCCGCGCCGGCCTCGAGGACCATTTCTGCGGCAAGCTGCTCGGCGTGCCCATGGGCTGCGACATCTGCTACACCAACCACGCCGAAGCCGACCAGGACGACATGGACACCCTGCTGACCCTGCTGGGTGTGGCCGGGATCAACTTCATCATGGGCATCCCCGGCTCCGACGACATCATGCTCAACTACCAGACCACCTCGTTCCACGACGCGCTGTATGCGCGCCAGACCCTGGGCCTGAGGCCCGGCCCCGAGTTCGAGGCCTGGCTTGAGCGCACCGGCATCTTCACCCAGGCCGATGGCCGGGTGCGTTTCGGTGACAACCTGCCGCTGGCCTTCCGCCAGGCCTTGGCACAGCTTGCATAGGGATGACCATGGACCATCGCACGCCTACCCCTGACAACCCCTGGCTGGCCCTGCGCAACCTGACCCCGGCGCGCATCGCCCTGGGGCGTGCCGGCACCAGCCTGCCGACCGGCGCGCAGCTGGATTTCCAGTTCGCCCATGCCCAAGCCCGCGACGCCGTGCACCTGGCCTTCGACCACGCCGGCCTTACCGCTCAGCTCAGTGACCGTGGTCGCCAGAGCCTGGTGCTGCACAGCGCCGCCAGCGACCGCCACCAGTATCTGCAACGGCCCGACCTCGGTCGGCGCCTGAACGACGATTCGGTGGCCGTGCTGCGTCAGCATGCCCAAGCCAACCCAGGTGGCGTCGACCTTGCCATCGTGGTGGCCGATGGGCTGTCGGCCCTGGCCGTACACCGCCACACCTTGCCCTTCCTGACCCGCTTTGAAGAGCAGGCCGCCGCCGATGGCTGGACCCGTGCCCCGGTAGTGCTGGTGCAACAAGGCCGTGTCGCCGTGGCCGACGAAGTGGGCGAGCTGCTGGGCGCCCGCATGACCGTCATGCTGATCGGCGAACGCCCTGGGCTAAGCTCTCCAGACAGCCTGGGCCTGTACTTTACCTACGCGCCACGGGTCGGCCTGACAGATGCCTACCGCAACTGCATCTCCAACGTCCGCCTGGAGGGCCTGAGCTACGGCATGGCCGCCCACCGTCTGCTATACCTGATGCGCGAAGCCTGTCGCCGGCAACTGTCCGGAGTGAATCTGAAGGACGAAGCCGAGGTCCATAGCCTCGACAGTGAAAACGCCCCCAGCCGCAAAGGTAACTTCTTGTTGGGTGAAGGGTAAAAAACATGTCACGGAAGGCGGATTGCACTTGTGGCCCGCATTGGGCAGCATGCCATCAGAGCTGCTGGCAATCCGCTGTTTCCCCAAATGGACTCTGAGGGCCGCACATGCGCATCATCAAGGCAACCATGCAACACCTCGACCTGCTCACCCCGCTGTTCGTCAAATACCGTGAGTTCTACGGGCAGTTGCCCTACCCGGACAGCTCGCGCAGCTTTCTGGAAAAACGCCTCAAGCGTGACGAGTCGGTGATCTACCTGGCGCTGCCGGATGACGACGACAGCAAATTGCTGGGCTTCTGCCAGCTCTACCCAAGCTTCTCGTCGCTGTCGCTCAAACGGGTGTGGATTCTCAACGACATCTACGTGGCGGAGGACTCACGGCGCATGCTGGTGGCCGACCACCTGATGCGCGAGGCCAAGAAAATGGCCAAGGAAACCAATGCCGTGCGCATGCGGGTGTCCACCAGCGCCAACAACGAAGTGGCACGCAAGACCTACGAGTCCATCGGTTTTCGTAAAGACACCGAGTTCGAGAACTATGTGTTGCCGATCGTCCTGGAGTGACCAAACAGGCCTCATCGCCGGCAAGCCGGCTCCCACAGGTAATGCGGTCGCGGTCCTTGTGGGAGCCGGCTTGCCGGCGATGAGGCCAGTACAGGCAACACAAGACAGTTGTTCTCCAAGCCACAGCGCCACGATAGGGCCGCCACAGCCTCCTCGGTAACCCCCCGCTACAATCTCTCCGGGCACGTTTCCTACTTCGCCGTATAATGCCTCCCTCTGTCATGTGTGAAAATTTACCCACCTAAAGGTAAACAAGCCCACGCCCTTGGCATTGTCCGTCATCGCGTCCCCGTAGCTGCGGGTCAAGAACACAGGTGCTGTACATGGATTTCAACCCGCTGGACCTCATCCTGCATCTCGATGCCTACCTCGATCTGCTGGTCACCAACTACGGTCCCTGGATCTACGCCATCCTGTTCACCGTGATTTTCTGCGAGACCGGCCTGGTGGTGATGCCGTTCCTGCCGGGCGACTCGCTGTTGTTCATCGCCGGCGCCGTTGCAGCGGGTGGAGGCATGGACCCGGTTCTGCTCGCCGGCCTGCTGATGGCCGCAGCAATCATGGGTGACAGCACCAACTACGTGATCGGGCGAACGGCGGGTGAACGGCTGTTCAACAACCCCAACTCGAAGATCTTCCGCCGCGACTACCTGCAGCGCACCCACGAGTTCTACGAACGCCATGGTGGCAAGACCGTGACCCTGGCGCGCTTCCTGCCGATTCTGCGCACCTTCGCCCCCTTCGTGGCCGGCATTGCCCACATGCACTACCCACGTTTCCTGGCCTTTAGCGTTGCAGGCTCCATACTCTGGGTCGGTGGCCTGGTAACCCTGGGCTTCTTCTTCGGCAACGTGCCGTTCATCAAGCAGCACCTGTCACTGATGGTGGTCGCAATCATCTTCCTGTCGCTGGTGCCGATGATTCTCGGCTTGCTGCGCAGCCGCCTGGGCCGCACGGCCAAGGCCCACTGACCAACGGCATGTGGTCGTTGAGCGCCTGGCGGCGCAAGCGCACCCTGGCGCGCTACCCTATCGCGGCACAGCAATGGCAGGTGGTCCGCGAACACCTGCCAATGCTTGATGGCATCAGTGACGAAGAGGACCGCTGGCTGCGCGACGCCTGCATCCTCTTCCTGCACGACAAGCACCTCACCACGTTGCCCGGCGTGGAACTCAATGACGAACAGAGGCTGTTCCTCGCCGCCCAGGCACAACTGCCGCTGCTGCATCTGGGTGATTTGAACTGGTACCAGGGCTTTCACGAAATCATCCTCTACCCCGACGACTTCAAAAGCCCCCAGCGCCACCGCGACAGCAGCGGTGTCGAGCACGTCTGGGACGCCGAACACAGCGGCGAGGCCTGGCAGCAGGGCCCGGTGATCATGGCCTGGCCCGGCGTGTTGGCCAGCGGTGGCTGGGAGGCCTACAACCTGGTCATCCACGAACTGGCGCACAAGCTCGACATGCTCAACGGCGATGCCAACGGCCTGCCGCCACTGCACAGCGACATGCAGGTGGAGCAATGGGCCAGTGCCATGCAACAAGCCTACGACGACCTCAATCGGCAACTGGATACCGACCCCGACGCCGAGACCGCCATCGACCCTTATGCCGCCGAGAACCCCGCGGAGTTCTTTGCCGTCAGCAGTGAATACTTCTTCAGCGCCCCCGACCTGCTGCAAGGCAGTTATCCACAGGTGTACCAGCAACTGTCGCTGTTCTATCGGCAAGACCCGCTGGCGCGCCTGACGCAGCTGCAGGCCGAGCACCCGGACTACCGCGAAAGCCACGCCTGATGCGGCCGCACATCAGGCCAGGCGTGGCGTGCCCAGGCAGAATGTGCCTATAATCGCCGCCACTTTTTTGATCAAACACGGGGGCATAGCCCAATGAGCTACAGCAAGATCCCGGCTGGCAAAGACCTGCCGAACGACATCTACGTCGCCATCGAGATCCCGGCCAACCACGCGCCGATCAAATACGAGATCGACAAGGACAGCGACGCTCTGTTCGTTGACCGCTTCATGGCCACCCCGATGTTCTACCCGGCCAACTACGGCTACATCCCTAACACCCTGGCCGACGACGGTGATCCGCTGGACGTGCTGGTTGTCACTCCGTATCCGGTTGCTCCAGGCTCGGTCATTCGTGCCCGTCCGGTCGGCATCCTGAACATGACCGACGACGGCGGCGGCGATGCCAAAGTTGTCGCAGTTCCACACGACAAGCTGTCCCAGCTGTACGTCGACGTGAAGGAATACACCGACCTGCCTGCGCTGCTGATCCAGCAGATCGAACACTTCTTCGAGAACTACAAAGACCTCGAGAAGGGCAAGTGGGTCAAGATCGAAGGCTGGGAAGGCGCCGACGCCGCCCGTGCTGCGATCACCAAATCGGTCGCTGCCTACAAGGGCTGATACCGGTTGCATGAAAAAACCCGCTTCGGCGGGTTTTTTTGTGGGCGCAATCCAGCCTGTTAGCCCTGGAACGTAAGCGGTCCTACTTCGTCCTAGTACTTTTCCCACAATTCATGCTTTTTGCCGTAGTTCGCATCAACATCAGGTTCATTTCCCTGCTGGCAGTCGGCCGCTACACTCGATTCCATGAATACCTCCGGTGAACGCCTCAGGGCCCTGCTCAACGAATGCGGCCTGACCCCTTCCGACCTTGCCGCCATGCGCAGCGTCTCGGCCCAGCACGTCAACAACTGGTTCAAGCGCGGCGTCCCGCTGGCCCGACTCGACGAGCTTGCGGAGTTGTTTTGCGTGAACCGAGGCTGGCTGCATACAGGTGATGGCCCCAAACACCCCATCGCCATCCTGCGCCACCAGACGGTGCGACCAGAATCTGGCGACGACCCCATCTCTTTGTCGACGGTCGACGGGCGGTTGCAGCCAGTCCCCCTGCACGAGCTGCGTAATGGCCAGCTGGTGCCTGTAAAAGGCAAGCAATTGCGCCTTCCCGCGCAGGCTCTTCAAAAGCTGGGCATCAGCGCCAGCCACACCATCTGCATGGCCATGCCTGCCACCAACATGGCACCTCTGATCCCAGGAAATGCACTCCTGGCCATCGACCTCAGCCTGACCGACGTGATCGAAGGCGAAACTTATGCGCTCTTGCACAACGGCACCCTCAGGGTGAACAGCCTGAGCCTGGGCCAGTCGGGTACCTTGTGCCTGCACAGCTTTGATCGTCGAAACCACACCGTGGAGCGCTACACCCCTGCGCAACTCAAGAACCAGGATTTGAGAATTCTCGGCTGGGTCTTCCACTGGTCACATTTTCGCCAGCAACGCCCCGCCTGAAACACCCTGTGCCATTTTTTGCTGGGCATCCAGCGCCAGCCCTAGTATGCTACGCGCCACATTCAGCCCCGACCGGTGCAAACCGCGATTCAGAGGGCTCGGCAACGTCTCACACAGCCGTCTGCCATCTCTATTCTGGCCGAGTGCCAACACGATTAAGGCGATTGCGGCTTACCAAAAATTAGCCAAGACCGTCCCCGAGAAGCCGGCCACAAGCCGGCTTTTTAATGCCCCAGCGAAAGCCATTCCCATCATTGTCCACGCGTAGATACCGCTACGCCGCCTCCCCTCCCCATCTGCAACCAGAAGCTGACAGAAATGTCATGTCGACCTCAGCTTTTTGACAGCGCCCAGTCATTACCTTGCCCTAGTGCCAGCCAGATCACTCGATCGGCTAGTGCAAGCTTCACTGAGAGCAATGGCTGTGACACCTCGCAGCCTGGACATCAGCTATCTATCTGACTGGACGCAACGGCATGCAAAGCAAAACCACCAGACGTTCCTTCGTCAAAGGCCTGGCTGCTACCGGCCTACTTGGCGGATTGGGCATGTGGCGCGCGCCGGTGTGGGCGGTGACCAGCCCTGGCCAGCCGAATGTGCTGACTGGCACCGACTTCGATCTCTACATCGGTGAGCTACCGGTCAATATTACCGGCGCAAAGCGAGCGGCCATGGCAATCAACGGCTCCTTGCCGGGACCAACGCTTCGCTGGCGCGAGGGCGATACCGTTACGCTTCGCGTGCGCAACCGCTTGAAGCAGGACACCTCCATCCACTGGCACGGCATGATCCTGCCGGCGAACATGGATGGAGTGCCAGGCCTGAGCTTCCATGGCATCGCCCCCGACGGCATGTATGAATACAAGTTCAAGGTCCATCAGAACGGCACTTACTGGTACCACAGCCATTCCGGTTTCCAGGAGCAGCTCGGGGTGTATGGCGCTCTGGTCATCGATGCAAAAGAGCCCGAACCCTTTACCTACGACCGTGACTACGTAGTGATGCTCAGCGACTGGACGGATGAAGATCCGGCCAGGGTTCAGTCCAAGCTCAAGAAGCAGTCTGACTATTACAACTTCCACAAGCGCACGGTTGGCGATTTCGTCAATGACGTAAGCGAAATGGGTTGGTCTGCTGCTGTGGCTGATCGGAAGATGTGGGCCGAAATGAAGATGAGCCCGACCGACCTCGCTGACGTGAGTGGGTACACCTACACCTATCTCATGAACGGCCAGGCGCCAGACGGAAACTGGACTGGCGTGTTCAAGCCTGGCGAGAAAATCCGGCTGCGCTTCATCAACGCCTCCGCCATGACGTATTTCGATGTGCGCATTCCCGGCCTGAAGATGACCGTTGTTGCGGCGGATGGACAGCACGTCAATCCCGTCCCGGTCGACGAGTTCCGTATCGCCGTTGCTGAAACCTACGATGTCATCGTTGAGCCAGAAAATGAGCAGGCATACACCATTTTCGCTCAATCCATGGATCGAACCGGGTACTCCAGGGGCACCTTGGCTATCCGCGAGGGCTTGCAAGCCCCTATTCCAGCGGTTGACCCACGCCCGCTCATTTCCATGAGCGATATGGGCATGGATCACGGCAGCATGGGCGCAATGGACCATAGTCAAATGGCCGGCATGGACCACGGCAGCATGGCCGGCATGGACCATAGTCAGATGGCTGGCATGGACCACGGCAGCATGGCCGGCATGAGTGAGACCATGCAGAGCCATCCGGACTCTGAGACCAACAACCCCTTGGTCGACATGCAGACGATGTCCCCGACACCAAAATTGAGCGACCCGGGCATCGGGCTGCGTGACAACGGCCGCCGTGTGCTGACGTATGCGGACCTGAGAAGCACCTTCATCGATCCAGACGGTCGGGAACCTGGCCGGACAATCGAGTTGCACCTGACAGGCCACATGGAGAAATTCACCTGGTCATTCGACGGCATCAAGTTTTCCGATGCCGAGCCTCTGCGCCTCAAATACGGCGAGCGTCTTCGTATCACCCTGGTCAACGACACCATGATGACTCACCCCATCCACCTGCATGGCATGTGGAGTGACCTGGAGGATGAGAACGGCGACTTCATGGTTCGAAAGCACACCATCGACATGCCGCCTGGCTCAAAACGAAGCTACCGCGTGACTGCAGATGCTTTGGGGCGTTGGGCCTATCACTGTCACCTCATGTTCCACATGGAGATGGGCATGTTCCGAGAAGTCCGCGTGGACGAATGAACTGGAGATCAAAGATGAACACACCCATGAAACGAAGCGCGTTTTTAATCTCTGCCGTGATGGCTGGCCTGTTGGCTGTTTATTCGCCATCGTCGTGGTCCAGCGACGAACATCAGCAGCACACCCAGAAGTCTGCCGATGCTGAGAAAGCCAAGGGTTCCCAGGGTATGGATCATGGCTCGATGAAAGGCATGGATCATGGATCAATGAAGGGTATGGACCACGGCTCGATGAAGGGCATGGACCACGGCTCCATGGAAGGCATGGAAGGCATGGAAGGCATGGAAGGCATGGAAGGCATGGATCACAAGAAAATGATGGAATCGCATGGCACCGACAAAGCCAAGGCAGGGAAAGATGGCCAATAGTCCGGCGCGACCATCGCTGCTGGCCTTGACCATTTCACTCGGCATGCTGGGCGCTGCGCCCAGCTTCGCCGCTGACGAAATGGACCATTCGGCAATGGGACACGGATCCATGAAAATGGATAGCGCGCCGTCGCATGACTCGATGCCTGGCATGGACCACAGCCAGATGAAGCATGGAAGCATGCAGGGGATGGATCACTCGACGATGAACCATGGCCCTGCTGAGCCTGCGACCAGCAGCCGTACCCCGATTCCCGAACTGACGGATGCGGACCGCCAAGCGGCCTTCCCCCCGCTGGACGGGCATCAGATGCACGACAGCGCGATCAACAGCTTCTTCTTGCTGGATCAACTGGAGTACCAGGACGCAGACGAAGGCAGCGCGCTGGCCTGGGACGCTTCTGGCTGGATAGGCGGCGATATCAACCGGCTCTGGATCCGCTCCGAAGGTGAACGCACCAACGGTGTCACCGAAGACGCCGAACTCCAACTTCTCTACGGCCGCTCAATCAGCCCCTGGTGGGATGTGGTGGCGGGGGTGCGCCAGGACTTCAAGCCCGAATCGCCCCAAACCTGGGCAGCGTTCGGTATTCAGGGCATGGCGCTTTACGACTTCGAAGCCGAAGCCACCGCGTTCATCGGTGAGAATGGTCAGACCGCCGCTCGCCTGGAGGGCGACTACGACATTCTCCTGACCAATCGACTGATCCTGCAGCCAACCGCCGAGGCCAATTTCTATGGCAAGAACGATCCCGAGCGAGGCGTGGGTTCGGGCCTTGCGAATACCGAAGTCGGCCTGCGCCTACGGTATGAAATCGTCCGTCAGTTCGCACCCTACATAGGCGTCACCTGGAATCGTTCCTACGGCAAGACCGCAGACTTCATCCGCGACGAGGGTGGGGATGTGGATGAAGCGCGTTTCGTAGCCGGTATTCGGATGTGGTTTTGAGAGCCAGACATGAAAAGAACAATTACAACGCTGGTAGCAGCAGGCGCCGTCGCCAGTGCGGGCGTATTGGGTGCGGCGTACCTTGGCCTGGTCAATGTTGGGGCTGATGATCCCCATTTTCCAGCAGTGCACGCATTTCTGGCCATGGCCCGTGATCGCTCCATCGCGGTACGTGCCAGAGACATCGAGGTCCCGAACCTCAAGGATGAAAACTTGATTCGTGTGGGTGCTGGCAACTACAACGCCATGTGCATCGGTTGCCATCTAGCCCCTGGCGTCAAGAAGACAGAGCTCAGCCAGGCGCTTTATCCGCCCCCTCCCAACCTTGCCAAGCTTGGGGTCAGTGGTGATCCCGCCGTAGCATTCTGGACCATCAAGCACGGCATCAAGGCCTCTGGCATGCCGGCCTGGGGCAAGAGCATGGGTGATGAGTACATCTGGGGAATAGTCGCCTTCCTGGATCAACTACCCCAGATGAACGCTCAACAGTACAACGCGATGGTTACGAGCAGTGGCGGCCACCAACATGGTGGTGGCGAAAGTGAAATGCACAACCATGAAGGCCAGCACGGCGACAACGTGCCCGCCCCCGCTGCAGAGGCGACCTCCGGGAGAGGTCATCATGACAAGGGACATGCAGAGGCGCATCATCCCGAATCGCCATCGCCCGAGCCAGCGCCTGGCCACCACGGGAATAACGAAGCCGACAGTGGTCACCACTCAAAGCCGGCTTCGAAGACGCATATTCACCGTGATGGTAAGCAGCACACCCATGAGGGCTAATTGAGCCTCCTTAAAGCTACGGTTCATTGGCCAGTTCCGCCTCGATCTCTGCAATGCTAGGCAGGCTCCGCCCTAGGTCTTCAGGCAAATCGCGCAACAATTGGTACTCGGCGACGCCAATGGGTTTGTCGATGCCCGTCAGCGCATACTCGGCCACCAAGCGGTTCTGCTGTTTACACAGGAGCAGCCCGATAGTGGGTTTGTCGTCATGAGCCCTGACCTGCGCATCTATCGCCGCCAGATAGAAATTCAACTGCCCCGCGTGTTCCGGCTTGAAAGCTGTAGCCTTGAGTTCCACTACTACATAACACTTGAGGCGGGTGTGATAGAAAAGCAAGTCGATGAAAAATTCATCGCCACCCACTTCAAGACGAAACTGCCGACCAACGAAAGCAAAGCCTGCGCCTAACTCCAGCAAGAAACGGGTGATGTGGCGTATCAAACCATCTTCTATATCGCGTTCATGAGCGTCATCGCCCAGGCCAAGGAAATCGAACAAATAGGGGTCTTTCAGGGTTTCCTGGGCCAAGGTCGACTCAGCGGCTGGAAGACGGGCAACAAAGTTGGTGACCGCAGAGCCTTGGCGCTGCTGCAAACGGTTTTTGATGCTTTGCTCCAACGTACTGCGTGACCAGCCATGCAGAACAGTTTGCTGTGCGTACCACTCGCGCTCGGCTGGACTACTCAACTTGGTCAGCAGCGTGACGACATGGAACCAAGGTAATTGGTCAGCAGGCTGCTGACCAAATTGGCGGTCAGGCTCAAAGAATTCGACCATCGAGGCCCTGGCGAAGATAGGCCGCATGATAATGGGTCGATTAATCTTCGTTCGACTGCACCAACCAGTTATCCGTCTTCTGAGCCGACTGGCCACGTAGGATATGTGTCTTAATGTTGGCTTTAACGGATGGCCGCCCACGTTATTTGACAAAAAGGTTCTTCACGGAATGTTGGGGGGGCTTCGAAGTGCCTGCCCTGGGTTTGTAGGTGATGCGTATATCGAGCAACGAAAATGGTGTGACAAGCCCAATAAAAAGCCCCTGAGCATTGCGCCCAAGGGCTCTTCATTGTCAGTTTGACACCACTCTCCGGACGTCATCACCACCCCGCTCCACCCGCTGCCGGCGACGTCGCGTCACCAACAGCCCCGAGCACACCACCACGATCGCCAGCGCCATGGTCGACACCACTTCGACCCGATGGTCCGGCCGCAGCAGCATCACCACCAGCACCGCGCTGATGAACAGGATCACGCCCCAGGTCAGCCATGGGAACAGCCACATCCGGTAGCTGAGGGTCTTGCCCTCGGCGATCAGGCGTTTGCGCAGGCGCAGCTGGGAAATGGCGATGACCAGGTACACCAGCAATGCGATTGCGCCAGAGCTGGCCATCAGGAAGCCGAATACCTTCGAGGGCACCAGGTAGTTGGCGATCACCGTCAGGAACGCGGCACCGGTAGACAGCAACACCGCAAAGATCGGCGTACCGCTGCGCGATGTCACCTGGGCGCAGGCCGGTGCATCGCCCCGTCGGCTCAGGGAATAGAGCATCCGCGACGCGGTGTACAGCGACGAGTTCAGACAGCTGGTCACCGAGGTCAGCACCACGAAATCGATGATGGCCTTGGCATGGGGCACGTTAAGGATATCCAGCACCGCGACGTAAGACCCCTCGCTAGCCAGCCGTGGATCATTCCAGGGCACCAGCGCCACGACGATGAAGATCGACAGGATGTAGAACAGCGTGATCCGCCAGATCACCGAGTTGGTGGCCTTGGAGATCTGCTTGCCAGCAGCATCGGACTCAGCCGCAGCAATGGTCACCACCTCGGCACCGAGGAACGAGAACATGGTGATCAACATCGCGCTGAGCACCGCGCCAAAGCCGTTGGGCATGAAGCCGCCGGTATCCCACAAGCGCGAAACCCCACTCACGCCGGTGTTGGGGAACAGGCCAAGGATGGCGCAGACACCGAGGATGATGAAGCTTACGATGGCAGCCACCTTCACCAGCGCCAACCAGAACTCGAACTCGCCGTAGTTCTTGACGCTGAACAGGTTGGTGGCGGTCAGCAGCAAGGTGATGACCAATGACAGCACCCAGATTTCCATCTGCGGCACATAGGTGTTGATGATGGTTGCGGCGATATTGGCCTCGATCGGGATGATCAGTACCCAGAACCACCAGTACAGCCAGCCGATGGTGTAGCCCGCCCACTTGCCGATGGCCTGGTCGGCATAGGTGGAAAACGAACCGGTGTCCGGCGACGCGACGGCCATTTCCGCCAGCATGCGCATCACCAGCACCACCAGCACGCCGGCGAAGATGTACGCAAGGATGGTGGCCGGGCCGGCCTCGGCGATGGCCCGCCCGGAACCTACGAACAAACCGGCGCCAATGACGCCGGCAATGGAAAGCATGGTCACATGACGGGATTTGAGCCCGTGACTGAGATTGTTCTTGTCATTCTGCATGGCATTACCTTTGTTCTTGTACTGCCTCTGTGGGCATTTTCGGTGTCCGCGCTCACCAGCATCGGACGAAAAAGCCCGCCCTGCCCGAGATGGTGAGTCGGACAGATGCGGGTGAGCACAGATCAGGGTGACGCTGACTCAAGAAAGTGCTGACGGCCATCCAGCGACCGTCAGGCATGAGCGTTTCAGGCGAGTTCGTCGAAGCACTCGCCGATCAGGGCCAGACCGCGCTGCAGGTCCGCGTCGCTGACGGTCAGCGGCACCAGAATGCGCAGGACGTTGTAGTAGGTGCCGCACGACAACAGGATCAGGCCTTTGTCGCGGGCTTTCGCCACCACCTTGGCAGTCAGTTCGGCCGCAGGCTTGTTCAGGTCACCGCCTTCGAACAGCTCAACGGCCACCATGGCGCCCAGGTTGCGTACATCCACCAGGCTGTTGTGGCGCTCACCAATGGCGCGCAGGCCGCTGGTGAGGATTTCACCGACCGACTTGGCCCGATCCAGCAGCTTCTCGTCGTCGAAGGCTTCCAGCACGGCCAGGGCCGCAGCACAGGACACCGGGCTACCGGCATAAGTACCGCCCAGGCCACCTGGGGCTACCGCATCCATGATCTCGGCACGGCCGCACACACCGGCCAATGGGAAGCCACCGGCGATGGACTTGGCGAAGGTGGTGAGGTCGGCGGCAACGCCCAGTTGTTCCATGGCGAAGAAAGTGCCGGTACGGCCAGCACCGGTCTGGACTTCGTCAGCGATCAGCACGATGCCGTGCTCGTCGCACAGCGCGCGCAGGCGGGCCAGAAAGTCTTTCGGCGCCACATTGAAACCGCCCTCGCCTTGCACCGGCTCGAGGATAATCGCGGCGATGTCGCTGGGCGCGGCGTCGTTCTTGAAGATGCGTTCGACGCTGGCGATGGCGTCATCGCTGCTCACGCCATGCATGGCGTTGGGGTACTGGGCACGGTACACGCCACCCGGCATCAGGCCCAAACCGGCCGAGTACGGTACGACTTTGCCGGTCAGGCTCAGGGTGTAGTGGGTACGACCGTGGTAGGCGCCAGTGAAGGCGATCACGCCTTGGCGACCGGTGGCGGCACGGGCGATCTTGATGGCGTTTTCCACGGCTTCGGCGCCGGTGGTCACCAGCAGGGTATTCTTCTCGAAGTTGCCCGGTACGCGCTGGTTGATCTTTTCGGCCAGGGCCACGTAGGGCTCGTAGCCGAAGACGTGGAAGCAGGTGTGGGTCAGCTTGGCCAGCTGCGCCTGGACGGCCGCCATCACTTTCGGGTGCAGGTGACCGGTGTTCAGCACGGCGATACCGCCGGCGAAGTCCAGATACTCACGGCCCTCGACATCCCACACGGTGGCGTTCTCGGCGCGCTCGGCGTAAATCTGGTGGATCTGCCCAACACCACGGGGAATGGCGGACATCCGGCGTTGTTGCAGGCTCTGGTTGGTATTCATGTTCACTCCGTTCAAGACTTGATCAACGACCGCCGTGGTTACACGCCGATGCACAGATATTTGATTTCCAGGTAGTCATCGATGCCGTACTTGGAGCCCTCGCGGCCCAGGCCAGAGGCTTTGACGCCGCCAAATGGCGCGACCTCGTTGGAGATGATCCCGGTGTTGATACCGACGATGCCGTACTCCAGCGCCTCGCCCACACGGAACACCCGGCTCATGTCACGGGCATAGAAGTAGGCAGCCAGGCCGTACTCGGTGTCGTTGGACATGGCGATGACTTCGTCTTCGTCCTTGAAGCGGAACAGCGGGGCCAGTGGGCCGAAGGTTTCTTCCTTGGCCACGGCGGCATGCTTGGGCACATCGACCAGAATGGTCGGCTCGAAGAAGGTGCCACCCAGCGCGTGCGGCTTGCCGCCCGCTACCACGCGAGCGCCCTTGGCGACGGCGTCCTCGATGTGTTCCTGGACCTTGGCCACGGCCTTGGCGTCGATCAGCGGGCCAGTGGTGATGCCGGTTTCGAGACCGTTGCCGATGTTCAGACGGGCGACCGCAGCCTTGAGCTTGTCGACGAAGGCGTCATAGACACCGTCCTGCACATACAGCCGGTTGGCGCAGACGCAGGTCTGGCCGTTGTTGCGGTACTTGGAAACCAGTGCGCCCTCGACGGCTGCATCCAGGTCGGCATCGTCGAATACGATGAACGGGGCATTACCGCCCAGTTCCAGGGACACTTTCTTGATGTCCTTGGCGCACTCGGCCATCAGCTGGCGGCCGATTTCGGTAGAGCCGGTGAAGGTCAGCTTGCGTACGATCGGGTTGTGGGTCAGCTCGCCGCCCACTTCACCAGCACTGCCGGTGACCACACTGAGCACGCCTTTGGGAATGCCTGCGCGCTCGGCCAGTTCCGCCAGGGCCAAGGCCGAGTACGGCGTCTGCGAGGCGGGCTTGAGCACCATGGTGCAGCCGGCGGCCAGTGCCGGGCCGGCCTTGCGAGTGATCATCGCCGAGGGGAAGTTCCACGGAGTGATGGCAGCGGTGACGCCGATTGGCTGCTTGATCACCATCAGACGCTTGTCTGGCTGGTGGCCGGGGATCATGTCGCCATAGACCCGCTTGGCCTCTTCACCGAACCATTCCAGGAACGAGGCGGCATAGGCGATTTCGCCACGGGACTCGACCAGCGGCTTGCCCTGTTCGAGGGTCATCAGGCGGGCCAGGTCTTCCTGGTTCTGCATCATCAGTTCGAACCAGCGGCGCAGGCGGTTGGCGCGGTCCTTGGCGGTCAGTGCACGCCAGGCCGGCAGAGCACGCTCGGCGGCTTCGATGGCGCGGCGGGTTTCGGCAACGCCCATTTTCGGCACATGGCCGATCAGCTCGCCGGTGGCCGGGTTGTTCACGCTGAGGGTCTGGCCATTGTCGGCATCGACCCAGGCGCCGTCGATGTAGGCTTGTTGGCGGAACAGGCTGGAGTCTTGCAATTGCACGCTAGTCTTCCTCTGCTGGGATGGCGGTGACGGCGCTTCAGCCGGCGACCCGCTGCTGGTTATCGGGGGTACGGGCCGTCAGCTTGGCGCCGGAGGCGGCGAGCTGTTCGCGTACCTTGTCGACGATGTGCGCACCAATCGGGATCGCCGACGTGGCGGCGGGCGACGGGGCGTTGCACACGTTCACGCTGCGCGGCGTGTTGACGAACAGGAAGTCGTCGATGAGCTTGCCGTCGCGCGACACGGCCTGGGCGCGAACACCTGCCGGGTAGTCGGTGAGGTCGGCCTTGGTGATGCTTGGGCAGTACTTCTGCACCTGCTTGAGGTAGCCGCCCTTGAACAGCGAGTTCTTCAGCTCGATCAGGCCGGGGCGCAGATTCTTCGCCAGCACCTTGAGGATGCCCGGCGTGGTGAGCGTCTCGAACAGGTCGGGCACCGAGATATCGGACTTGCGATAGCCCTCGCGCTTGGTGGCCAGCACCGCATTGGGGCCGACGGTGACGGTGCCGTCGATCATTCGCGTCAGGTGCACGCCAAGGAACGGCATGGACGGGTCCGGAATCGGGTAGATCAGGTGGTTGACGATCTGGTTGTGCTGCTTGGGCAGCAGGTAGTACTCGCCACGGAACGGGCAGATGATGAAGCTCGGCTCGATGCCGAGCATACGCACCACGCGGTCGGCCATCAGCCCCGAACAGGTGACCAGGAAGCGGCCACGGAACTCGTCGGCACGGGTACGCACCAGCACTTGGTCGGTACGTTCTTCGAGCCCCTGCACTTCGGCGCTGTAGCGGATTTCGCCGCCGGCCGCCTGGAATTCGCGGGCCATGGCAGCAGTGACTTCGGCGTAGCTGACGATGCCGCTGGACGGCACGAAGATGCCACCGATGCCGACAATGTTCGGCTCACGTTCACGCAGCTCACCCGCCGACAGCCATGAGCGCTCCAGGCCGTTGGCAGCGGTACGCTCCCACAACGCCTTCATGCGCTCCATTTCCAGGGCGTTGGTGGCCACCAGCAATTTGCCGCACTCGTCGTAGCGGATGGCGTGCTTGTCGCAGAACGCCTTGGTGGCTTTATTGCCCTCCAGGCAGAAACGCGCCTTGAGGCTACCGGGGGTGTAATACACACCGGCGTGAATCACGCCGCTGTTGTGGCCCGTCTGATGGCGGGCGGGGCCGGACTCTTTCTCCAGCAGGAGCATTTTCGCGTCCGGGTAGCGCTGAATCAGCTGCATGGCCGTGGACATACCCACGATCCCGCCGCCGATGATGATGAAATCGTACACAGCCATTACCTCTTGCCGGGGCGCGGGGCGCCAGCCAGTAATTTTGTTTCAGGCACGACGAAGGGCCGCCCTGTGGGCAGCCCTGCAGCGTCGGGTGGGTTACTGGCCGCGCTGGTACCGCGGCTTCTCGTAGCTGATGTAGCCACGCTGGCGCATCAGCTCGCGGCGCAGGCCGTCGTGCGGGGTGAAGCGGTCGCGGCCGTGCAGCCAGAACAGGTTGTTGATCAGCAGGAAGCTGCCGACCGATACCGGTACCGACACCTTGTGCTCGCTGCCTTCCAGCGATTCGGACAGGGCATTCAGCCAGATGCCTTCTTCGAAGTTCGAAGGCTGCACGAACTGGTCGATGTAGCGCATGGTCGGGCGGCCCACGGCGTCGGTGTCGAACACGGCGTGGAACACATCTTCGCTGACCTTCTTGCTCGGCGGCGCGGTCCAGCGCATCTCGCGGCGGGCCATCGGGTGACGGAAGAACGACTCGCACTGCTCCCAGTCGTCCAGGTGCAGCAGCAGCGAATTGCCGCCTTCCATGTTCTTCTCGTCGATCTTGAGCATCAGCACGTAATCGGTGATCTGGTTCACGAAGGTGCCGTCGTTGTGCAGTTCCATGACCCGGTGCGGCTGACGCAGGTAGCTGTCGGAGTTGTCGGTGTTGACCACCACGAAGCGGGCATAGAACTGGCCGCTCATGGCGTCGTAGTTGGAACGGCCAACCAGGTGCGCGCAGGCGGTGGTGAACTTGACCATGTCCTCGGCCTGGCTCACATCGTCCAGCCCCAGCGGAGTGATCAGCATGCCGCCGGTGGCACGGCTGAGCAGGTTGTTCAGCAGCACCGGGCGCAGGGTGCCTTCACACAGTTCATCGAGAATCTGCCCGACGCGGAAACGCAGGAACGACTTGTACTCCAGCGCCTGCACCGGCCACTCGGCCACGGCCTTGACGAACGCTTCGACCGTTTCGCGCGCAAAAATCACTTCCAGCAGGCGTGGCGACTGTGCGGACGGTTGGACGGAGAAGCCCCGGGTTTCCAGAGGCATTGGCAGCACGGGTTCCTCGATCTTGGTGAAGGCGTTCATGGCGGTTTCCTGGCAGAGAAGTAAATGGCAGTGCCCGGATCAGGTGGGCAAGGCAAAAATATCGCCACAAACACAAAATGTCTACATTTTTGTAAAACGAAAACAAAACACCAGTTTGTCCATTGTTTTTATCTGAAAAGACGTTTCGGTATGATTCGCAAAACGTTTGAGGAACAGACCTTGGAAGCACAGGCCCCGCGACAGAACTCGGCATTCAGTGGGTATGAGTGGCTGAAGCAGGACATCATCCGCGGCCTGTTCAAGCCCGGCGAAAAGCTGCTGATGAGCACGCTGAAGGAGCGCTATGACCTTGGCGTAGGCCCGCTGCGCGAGGCCCTGTCGCAACTGGTGGCAGAAAAGCTGGTGGTCGCCATCAGCCAGAAGGGCTACCGGGTGGCGCCCATGTCGCTGGACGAAATGAAGGATATCTACGACGCCCGCGCCAACCTCGAAGCCATGATCGTCGGCCTGGCCATCGAGCGCGGTGACGATGCCTGGGAAGCGTCGGTGCTGGCCCAGTCGCATACCCTGGCCAAGGTCATGGAAGTGAAGACCCGTGAACAGCGCCTGGATGTCTGGGACCAACGCCACAAGGCGTTCCACACCGCCATCGCCTCGGGCTGCGGCTCAAAGCACCTGCTGCAAGCGCGCACTTACCTGTTCGATCAGGCCGAACGCTACCGCCACTTGTGGCTGACCCATACGGTGTTTTCCGAGCAGGCGCTGGAAACCAAACGCCAGGAGCACGCGGCACTGGTCGAGGCGATTCTCGCCCGTGATGCCGCCAGGGCCAGCACGATGATGCATACGCACCTGATGACCCCGGTGCCGATCATTGCCCAGATCATGCGCGATCAAGGCTGAAGCCAAGGCGGCGCTCAGGCATTTTCCCTGGGCGCCCCGCAGGCCTGCAGCTTGGCCACTTGCGCCTGGAGCTGCGCGGTCAGCCGCTGCTCTGCCCTGAGGCTGCGTTTCAGCTCGCGGTTCTCGCTTTCGAAAATCTGTGCCCAGCGCATTGCTTCGCGACACCGCTTGAACCCATCCCATAGATCCCGCAGCTTGAAGTACTGCAGCAGCATCACCACGGAAATCGCTGCAATCATCCCCAGCGACACCGCTGCCACCCAGTCGTAAACCGTCATCTTGACTCTCCTAGTCTTCGGCCAATTGGCCATCAGGCAAGAGAGACGATATGTCTAGTTTGAAGACATGACCATATTGTAGATTTTCACAGGTAAAGTCTTGGCGCACATGGTGGGCAGCATTCGGGTGCGCTTGCCCACCGTTATCAAGCAATCTTGCACTGCCTGATCGAAGCAGTCGCCCTACATGTGTCAAAAAAATCGACACATGTAGGGCACGCAGTTCAGGTTAGAAGTCGTACCGTGCGCCGACCATCATGCTCCGCGAAGGCCCGTAGAAGTTGAACGTGGAGGTCGAACCCACCCGAGACAGGTAGTCCCGGTCGAACAGGTTGTTGACGTTGAAGGTTGCCGTCAGCTTCGACGTGACTGGGTACGAGAGCATGGCATCCACGGTGGCGTAGCCCGGCGCGTCGATACGCACGCCGCCATTTTCGGAGTAGAAGTTGCTCATTGCCGAGACACCACCGCCGATGGCCAGGCCGCTCAGCAGGCCTTGGTCGATGGTGTATTTGCTCCACAGCGAGGCCTGGTGGCGCGGCATGATGAAGAAGGTGGTTTCCGCGTCACCCTTGACGGTTTCGGTTTCCATCCAGGTGTAGCCGGCCAGCAGTTCCCAGTTCGGCGTCAGCTTGCCACTGACTTCCACTTCGGCACCCTTGACCCGCGTCTTTCCGGAAGCGACCGAGAAGCCGGTATCCACACCGTCTGCGTCGTACTCGGTAGTGCCACGGTTCTTGTCTGTCAGGCGGAATACCGAGAAGCGGGTATTGAGGTCGCCACCGAAGTAACTGCTCTTGAGGCCGAACTCGTACTGCTCGCCTTCACGCGGTTTGAGTACTCGGCCACCGCTGTCGACATCGGACTGCGGCTTGAATACCTGCGAATAGCTGGCATACAGCGCATGGTTTTCGGTCAGGTCGTAGACCAGGCCGCCATAGGGCGTGAAGTGGCCGTCCACGCGCTTGTTGTCATCGGTGGTCGACCCGGTGCTCAGGGTGGTGGTGTAGAAGTCACCGCGATACCAGCTGAAGCGGCCACCGGCGATCAGCGCCAGGCGCTCGATCGGGCGGAAGGTGACCTTGGAATACAGGCCGTATTCTTCCTCCTGCATGCCGGTTTCGGTGCTGTAGTTCGGCGATGGCTTGGTGGTCTGCGTCGGCGAGTAGCTGTTGACGTCGATGGTGCCCAGGTTGCTGGTGCCGTTGAGGTACTCGGTGTCGTAGTTCTTGTAGTCGGTACCGACCACGAACTCGCTGACCTGGCCGAAGGTTTCGAATGGCTGGCTGTAGCTGGCGTCCAGCGAGTAGGTGTCCTGGGTAAAGTCCCGGGCGCTGGCGCGCAAGGAGTTGGCGCCTTTGGCGTTGGTCGCGGTGAAGGCGTACAGGTAGTTGGTGTCGCGGTGCGAGCCACGGGCTGCGATACGGCCGTAGCCGCCATTGTCGAAGCGGTGGGTCAGCTCGGCGACCAAATCGGTGGTCTTACCGTCGAAGTAGTTCCAGTCGGCACCGAGGAACTTGGAATGGCTGAAGTCGGGCACCTTACCGTCAAGCGTTGCCGGGTAACCATTGTGCGGGGTGATGTTCTTCACTTCGTGGATCAGCCCGAACGACAGCATGGTCGCGTCGTCCAGGTCGATGTCCAGCGCGCCGTAGTAGCTGTTGCTGGTGTTGGCGTTGTAGTCGACCTCGCCATTGGTGTCGTCACGGGAGGCGACGAAGCGCCCGCGCACGCGGCCGGCATCGTCCAGCGGCCCGCTCAGGTCGATTTCTTCGTGGTTGGTGTCCCAGGTGCCGTAGGCAGCTTCGACGTGCCCCTGGAATTCGGCGGTCGGGCGCTTGCGCACCATGTTGACGATGCCGCCCAGCTCGCTGGTGCTGCTGAACAACCCAGCCGGGCCGCGCATGATCTCGACGCGGTCGAAGGCCGCCAACGAAGGTACGGTGCCGAAGATACTGGCCATGGGGGCCGGCAAGCCGTCGATGTTGAACTCGCTGTACTCATAGCCACGGGCATAGATCGACGAGCGGCCGCTGTCGTTGGTCAGGGTGCGCAGGCCGGCGGTGTACTTGGCCAGGTCATCCAGGTGCACGAACTGGCGGTCTTTGACGTAGTCCTGGGTGTAGACGGTAATGGACTGCGGAATGTCCTTGAGCGCTGCGGGCGTCTTGGTGCCCACCGTGGCGGCGTCGACGCTGTAGCCACCGGTTTGCTCCGACGGCAGCATGTCGTAAAGGCGGTTGCCTTCGATGGTCAATGCCGGCAGATCGAGCGAGTTGTCCTCGGCCGCCTGGGTGGCGACCGTTTCAGCCAGTGCCGACAACGAAAACGGCGCCAACAGCCCCAGGACTACCCATCCCCGAACCCGTCGCGGGCTCCCCACACCTTTAAAACCGCTCATGACACACCCTTCAGTTGGATTTGCAGTGGACAGAACTGCACCTGGTTCGCCCGCGCCGCGACGAGTGGCTCAAACCACTTTCTTGCGGACAGCCGCATCCACGCACCACAGACGAAGCCGGGCGATTGGAAAGGGATGAAGACTGGACGGGGGTGGCGTCAGCCACCTAAATGAAATTGAATCGCAAACGAAACCAGTTGCTTTTTGCGAACGATACCGGAGGGAAAACCGCGGCGCAGCAGGATTAACCTTCTTAACACAACAAGACGATTGCCCTCCCCCAGCCCGCAGTGGGATGATCGCAACTGATAGAAATTCTCATTCAAGGCTCGCCGTGCCCACCTCACTCCTCCTCGCCGAAGACGACCCACGCCTGCGCCAGGACCTCGAACGCCACTTCCTCAACCGCCATTTCCGGGTTCACGCCTGCGCCACCGGCACCCAGGCCCTGCATGCGATTCACCATGACCGTTTCGATCTGGTGTTGCTGGACATCATGCTCCCCGGCATCGACGGCCTCAGCCTGCTCGACGAATTGCGCCGCCACCAGGCGGTGCCGGTCATGCTGATGTCAGCGCTGGGGGCCGAGCAGGATCGCATCAGCGGCTTTACCCGAGGGGCCGATGACTACCTGCCCAAGCCCTTCAGCCTGGCCGAGCTGGACGCCCGGGTCGATGCACTGTTGCGGCGAGTGGCCTTCGATCGCGGCACCGTCCCGCGTGCTGACACCGACAGCCTGACCTTTGACCAGATCAGTCAGGACGTCGTCTGCGATGGCAAAGCTGCTGGCCTGACGGCCTCCGAATTTCGCTTGTTGACCACCCTGCGCGCCCACCCTGGCGAAGCCTTGAGCAAGGCATTCCTGTACCAGACCGTGCTGCACCGTGCCTACACCCGCCTGGACCGTGGCCTCGATGTGCATGTGTGCAACCTGCGCCGCAAGCTGGCCGATATCGGTGCCCAGCATCTGCAGATCCAGGCGGTGCGAGGTCAGGGATATATCCTGGTGGATACGGAACAGTCCTGATGCGTCGACACCCCTTGCTGTGGAAACTTGCCGTGCTGCAGGTCGGTTTCTGCCTGCTGCTGACCTGGCTGATCTGGACCTGGGGTCTGTCAGTCGAGCGCAGCACCTATTTCCTCTCCCAGTCCGACCAGGACTATCTCGCCCGCTACGCGCAGCAAGCCGAACAGGCCTGGCACCAGGGCGGGGCAGCTGGTGCCGAGGCCTACCGCAGGAAACTGGAACAGGCCGAGGGCACCTGGGTGGTACTGCTGGGCCCGCACCTGCAAAGCCTTGGCACCACGCCGCTTAATGCCGAAGAGGCCAGCCACCTGACGTTCATGCGCAAGCTTGACTGGCCGATGAGCCGGCGCCTGCAGGATGAACTGCCCTACGTCAGCATCGAGTTTCCACAGCACCCTGACGAAGGCCGTCTGGTCATGCAGCTCCCCGAGCGGCTGTTGCCCACCGGCCTGACACCCTGGACCCATGTCATCACCCACGGCGTTGCCCCGACGCTGCTGGCCTTGCTGTTGGGCCTGGCGCTGTACCGTCATCTGGTGGTGCCGCTGAACCGTCTGCGCGACCGAGCCGACGCCTTGCGCGCCGACGACCTCGACAGCCCCGGCCTGCCCCTGCAGGAACGGCGCGATGAGCTGGGCGAGCTGGCACAGGCCTTTGAACACATGGCCGGCCGCCTGCGCCAGAGCCTGGAGCAGCAACGCCTGCTGCTGCGCACGCTGTCGCACGAACTGCGCACGCCCCTGGCCCGGCTACGCATCGCCCATGACAGCGAGTTACCACCGGCCCAGTTGCGCGAGCGCCTGGACCGCGAGGTGAACGACATGCAGAAGCTGCTCGAAGATACGCTCGACCTTGCCTGGATGGACACCGAGCAACCCCAGTTGCCAACCGAACCGGTGTTGATGGTTTCAGTGTGGGAAGCGTTGTGCCAGGACATCTGTTTCGAAAGCGGCTGGGAGCGCACACGCCTGCCCTGCTCGCTCGGCACCGACTGCCTGGTGCAAGTCCACCTGGACAGCCTGGCCCAGGCTCTGGAAAACCTGATGCGCAATGCCATCCGCCACTCGCCTGTCGACGGCCGGGTCAGCCTCGATGGCTGGCGTGAGGGTGACTGCTGGCATCTACGCCTGAGCGACCAAGGCCCCGGCGTGCCACAAGCTGACCTCGAGCGCATCTTCAAGCCTTACCAGCGCCTGGCTGACAGCGGCGCTGGCTTCGGCCTGGGCCTGCCCATCGCCCGCCGCGCCATCGAACTGCAAGGAGGGCGGCTCTGGGCCAGCAATGGTCATCCCGGTCTATGCCTGCATTTGCTGTTGCCCATCGGCCAGGAATGTTTAGAAAGTTAATGCGCTTTACGCTCAATCAATACTGATTATCATCCAGGGCCTCCAGCCTTGTGCTCCGTGCAAAGCCCTGATGAGACTCATGATGAGCAAGATAACCCTGTCCCTGGCCATGGTGCTGGCCCTCGCGGCCCCTGTCGTCCTGGCACAGCCAGAGCGTGAGCAGAAGATGGATGGCTCGCTGCTGCAGCGCCATGATCTGGCCTATGGTTTCAGCCACCTCGACCTGGACTCGGTCGACGGCCAAAGGCATTACCGCTTGTGGATCGGCAAGCCGAACCGTCCGGCACCCACGGCAGGGTACCCCGTGCTGTGGATGCTCGATGGCAACGCCGCCATCGGGGCGCTGGACGCCGCGCTGCTGGAAAAGCTTGCCGCAGGCCAGGCGCCGTTGCTGGTCGCCGTGGGTTACCAGACCGACCAGCGCATCGAGCGCAGTGGCCGTACCTACGACTACACCCCAGCGCTGCCTGGGCAGGCCGAGCAACGTGACCCGCTGACCGGCCTGCCCAGCGGCGGCGTGGATGCTTTCTTCGACCTGCTGAACCAGCGGATGCGGCCAATGGTGGCAAAAGTTGCGCCCATCGACCCGCAGCGCCAGACACTCTGGGGGCATTCCTATGGTGGCCTGGCGGTGCTGCACGCGCTGTTCACCCGGCCAGGCGATTTCAGCGACTATGCCGCCGCCAGCCCATCGCTGTGGTGGCATGACGGAGCCATCGTGCAGGAGGCGCAAGGTTTGCAGCAAAGGCTGGGGAACAGCCGGCCACGGTTGCTGCTGATGCGCGGTGGGGATGAGCCTTCGAACCCACGCGGGCCGGTCAGGGCAGACTCAGAACAGCCAGCACGCACGCTAGTGGCCGACCTGGCCAAGGTGCAGGGATTGCAGGTGCGCTTCGAACGGTTCGAAGGGTTGGGCCATGGGCCGATGCTGCCAGCTTCGTTGCACAAAGTGATTGAGGGCATGGCCCGGTAGAACCTGCACCGGCCCAATCGCCGGCAAGCCGGCTCCCACAGGGAACGCGCTCATATTGAGATCACTGCATTACCTGTGGGAGCCGGCTTGCCGGCGATTGGGCAGTAAAGTCACCCCTTCACACACACCACCTGCCGCAACGTGTGCACCACCTCGACCAACTCTCGCTGGGCCAGCATCACCGCATCGATGTCCTTGTAGGCCATGGGAATCTCATCGATCACGTCCTTGTCCTTGCGGCACTCCACATGCGCGGTCGCCCGCCGTTGATCCTCGACATTGAAACGGCTCTTGGCCTTGGTCCGGCTCATCACCCGGCCCGCGCCGTGGCTGCACGAGCAGAATGACTCCTCATTGCCCAGGCCACGAACGATGAAACTCTTGGCCCCCATTGAGCCGGGAATGATGCCCAACTGACCTTTTTGCGCCGACACCGCGCCCTTGCGCGTCACCAGCACCTCACGGCCGAAATGCTGCTCGCGCTGCACATAGTTGTGGTGGCAATTGACGGCTTCCAGGCTGGCCTCGAAGGGTCGGCCCAGCACTTTGCGTACGGCAGCGACCACCGCCTGCATCATCAGCTCGCGGTTGCGCCGGGCATAATCCTGAGCCCACTCGACCGCCTCGACGTAATCGGCAAAGTGGCGGCTGCCTTCCTCGAAGTAGGCCAAGTCCTTGTCCGGCAGGTTGGCCAGGTGCTGGCGCATGTCGGCCTGGGCCAGCTCTATGAACAGGTTGCCGATGGCATTGCCGACACCACGCGAACCACTGTGCAACATGAACCAGACCTGGTCGGCCTCGTCCAGGCACACCTCGATGAAGTGATTGCCGCCGCCCAACGTCCCCAGGTGATGGCGATTGTTGGTCTTTTCCAGGCGCGGGTACTTGTCGGTGATTGCCTTGAAGCGCCCCGCCAACCCCCGCCACTGCCGATCGGCGTGATCAGGGACGTCATCCCAGGCGCCCTGATCGCGGCGGCCGAAAGTCTTGCCATGGGGCACGGCTTTCTCGATGGCGGTGCGCAGCCCGTGCAGGTTGTCCGGCAGGTCCCGGGCATGCAACGAGGTGCGTGCGGCAATCATGCCGCAGCCTATGTCCACCCCCACCGCCGCCGGGATGATCGCGCCAACGGTGGGGATCACGCTGCCGATGGTCGAGCCCTTGCCCAGGTGCACATCCGGCATCACCGCCAGGTGCTTGAAGATGAACGGCATCTTCGCCGTGTTCAACAATTGTTGGCGGGCTTCGTCCTCGACGGGTACGCCGTCGGTCCACAGCTTGATCGGCTTGCCGCCGGCAACCTGGAGAATGTTCATCGTGTCGCTTCCAAAAAGACCATGACCGCATGATACCGCCGAAGGTCGTAGGCCGCCGGGTTGCCAGCGGGGTGGCACAGTGCGGTATGCTTGCCCGGTCTTCAGGGCGGGGTGAAAGTCCCCACCGGCGGTAAATCGAAAGATGAGCCCGCGAGCGCCCCGGCCATGCCGGGGGTCAGCAGATCTGGTGCGACTCCAGAGCCGACGGTCATAGTCCGGATGAAAGAAGGCGTCAGGCAGGGGCCATTCGGGCGCCCCTGCGCGCGCATTTTGTTCGCCCCGAGACGTTCATCGATCATTCACGAGGAGCGTTTCATGTCCACCAAGCATCACCTGCAATTCCCTAACGTTAACGCCGCCATCGCCGCCTTCCAGGCCGGCCGCCCCGTGCTGCTGCTCGACGATGACGACCGCGAGGACGAAGCCGACATCGTCGCCGCTGCCGAAAACCTGTCGCTGCAAACCATGGCCATGATGATTCGCGACTGCAGCGGGATCGTTTGCCTGTGCCTGGACGAAGCCACCGTCGACGCCCTGGAGTTGGCGCCAATGGTGCAGAACAACCAGGCTCGGCATGGCACTGGTTTCACCGTCAGCATCGAAGCTGCCGAAGGCGTGAGCACCGGGGTGTCGGCCCAGGACCGCATCACCACCATCGAAGCCGCCCTGCGCTCGACCGCCGAGCAGCGCCATATCGTCAGCCCCGGTCATGTATTCCCGCTGCGCGCCCGCAATGGCGGGGTATTGACTCGCCGTGGACACACCGAAGGCTCGGTGGACCTGGCGCGCTTGGCAGGGCTGCGCCCGGCTGCGGTGCTGTGCGAGCTGATGAACCCCGATGGCAGCATGGCCCGGGGTGAAGAAGTGGCAGTGTATGCTCGGCAGTACAACCTGCCGGTACTGACCATTGAAGAGCTGGCGCGCTACCGCGAGGCGATGCTGGAGCAAGAAGCCGAGATGGCCTGATCCATCGTACGGGGCCGCTTTGCGGCCCATTCGCGGGTAAACCCGCTCCCACAGGTTCTGTACATAGCTTGAAACCTGCACCGAACCTGTGGGAGCGGGTTTACCCGCGAAAGGGCCGGCAAACCCAACCTCAGACGCCCTGAAGTTTGCTCCCCCCGCCCCGCTCTGCTAGTGTCGCGCCGTTCTGAACACCACCGAGACAGTCGCCATGGCCCGCAAAAAAGCCTCCATCGATTTCGAGCAATCCCTCGCAGACCTGCAAGCCCTGGTCGAGCGCCTGGAGAACGGCGAATTGTCGCTGGAAGAGTCGCTGGCCGCCTTTGAACAAGGCATTGCCCTGACCCGTGATTGCCAGGGGGCGCTGGCCCAGGCCGAACAGAAAGTACAGATTCTGCTGGAGCGGGACGGCGAACTGGCCGCCCAACCCTTCGATGCGGAGCCAGAAGCATGATCAGCGCTTACCAGGCCAGCAGCCAGGCTCGTGTCGACGCCGCACTGGAACCCCTGTTCGTAGCCCCGTCCAAGGAGCTTGAACGCCTCTACGCCGCGATGCGCTACAGCGTCATGAACGGTGGCAAGCGGGTACGCCCGCTGCTCGCCTATGCCGCCTGCGAAGCCCTGGGTGCCCCGGCCGAACAGGCCAACGGCGCAGCCTGCGCGGTAGAGTTGATCCACGCCTATTCGCTGGTGCACGACGACTTGCCGGCCATGGACGACGATGACCTGCGTCGTGGCCAACCAACTACCCACAAGGCCTTCGACGAAGCCTGTGCCATTCTTGCTGGCGATGGCCTGCAAAGCCTGGCCTTCACCGCCCTGCTCGACCCGCGCCTGAGCCCACAGCCCGACAGCATTCGCCTGGCGATGGTCCAGGCCCTGGCCAAGGCCGCCGGGCCTGCCGGCATGGTCGGCGGCCAGGCCATCGACCTCGGTTCGGTGGGCCTGAAGCTGGACCAGCAGGCGCTCGAGTACATGCACCGGCACAAGACCGGCGCGTTGATCGAAGCCAGCGTGCACCTCGGTGCCCTGGCCAGCGCCCGCGCCGAACAAGCCCAGCTCGATGCCTTGAAAATCTATGCCCAGGCCATAGGCCTGGCGTTCCAGGTCCAGGACGACATCCTCGACGTGGAAAGCGACACCGCCACCCTCGGCAAGCGTCAGGGCGCTGACATAGCCCGTGACAAACCGACCTACCCGGCCCTGCTTGGGCTGGAGGCGGCCAAGGCCTATGCGCTGGAGCTGCGCGACCAGGCGCTGGCTGCGCTCGATGGTTTTGGCGAAAACGCCGAGCCGCTGCGGGCTCTGGCCCGCTACATCGTCGAGCGCCGCCATTAAGCCCTGACACCAATCCCTGTGGGAGCGGGTTTACCCGCGAATGCGACGCCGGATTCACCGCCGCATTCGCGGGTAAACCCGCTCCCACAGGGGCCGTGCAACCTGTGGTTGAATGGGCACTTTTCCCACAATGGGGTAAACTGCCGCGTCTTCACACCTATAACGACTCGCCTGATGCCCACGACGTTTCAAGAGATTCCCCGCGAACGCCCGGTCACGCCGTTGCTCGACCGCGCTGACACGCCTGCTGGCCTGCGCCGGCTGGCTGAAGCCGACCTGGAGACCCTGGCCGACGAATTGCGCCAGGAGCTGCTCTACACCGTCGGTCAGACCGGTGGGCATTTCGGCGCCGGTCTGGGCGTCATCGAACTGACGATTGCCCTGCACTACGTCTTCGACACCCCGGATGACCGCCTGGTGTGGGACGTTGGCCACCAGGCCTACCCGCACAAGATTCTCACCGGCCGTCGCAACCGCATGCTGACCCTGCGCCAGAAGGACGGCATCGCCGCTTTCCCGCGCCGCAGCGAAAGCGAGTACGACACCTTTGGCGTCGGCCACTCCAGCACCTCGATCAGCGCCGCGCTGGGCATGGCCATTGCCGCACGCCTGCAGAACGACCCGCGCAAGTCGATCGCGGTGATCGGCGACGGCGCCCTCACTGCCGGCATGGCCTTCGAAGCGTTGAACCACGCCCAGGAAGTCGACGCCGACATGCTGGTGATCCTCAACGACAACGACATGTCGATTTCGCGCAACGTCGGCGGCCTGTCCAACTACCTGGCCAAGATCCTCTCCAGCCGCACCTATTCGAGCATGCGCGAGGGCAGCAAGAAGGTGCTGTCGCGTCTGCCTGGCGCCTGGGAAATCGCCCGCCGCACCGAGGAATACGCCAAGGGCATGCTGGCTCCCGGCACCCTGTTCGAAGAGCTGGGCTGGAACTACATCGGCCCGATCGACGGCCACGACCTGCCCACCATGATCGCCACGCTGCGCAACATGCGTGACCTCAAGGGCCCGCAGTTCCTGCACGTGGTGACCAAGAAAGGCAAAGGCTTCGCCCCGGCCGAGGTCGACCCGATCGGCTACCACGCCATCACCAAGCTGGAGCCGGCCGACAAGCCTGCCGCGCCGAAGAAAGCCAGTGGCCCGAAATATTCCGCGGTATTTGGTCAGTGGCTGTGCGACATGGCCGCCGCCGACAACCGTCTGGTAGGCATTACCCCGGCGATGAAAGAAGGCTCTGACCTGGTCGCCTTCAGCGAACGCTACCCGGAGCGCTACTTCGACGTGGCCATTGCCGAGCAGCACGCCGTCACCCTGGCCGCCGGCATGGCCTGCGAAGGTGCCAAACCAGTGGTGGCGATCTACTCGACCTTCCTGCAGCGCGCCTACGACCAACTGATTCACGATGTGGCGGTGCAGAACCTCGACGTACTGTTCGCCATCGACCGCGCCGGCCTGGTCGGCGAAGACGGCCCGACCCACGCCGGCAGCTACGACCTGTCGTACCTGCGCTGTATCCCGGGCATCGTGGTGATGACCCCAAGCGACGAGAACGAGCTGCGCAAGATGCTCACTACCGGCCACCGCTACAACGGCCCTGCAGCCGTTCGCTACCCGCGTGGCACCGGCCCGAATGCGCCGATCAGCGGTGATCTCGAACCTCTGGAAATCGGCAAGGGCGTGGTCCGCCGCCAGGGTGAGAAAGTCGCCTTGCTGGTGTTTGGTGTGCAGTTGACCGAAGCCCTGCAAGTCGCTGAGCAGATCAACGCAACCGTGGTCGACATGCGCTTCGTCAAGCCTCTGGACGAAGCACTGGTCCGCGAGCTGGCGGCCAGCCATGAACTGCTGGTGACCATCGAAGAGAACGCCATCATGGGTGGTGCCGGCGCGGCCGTTGGCGAGTTCCTGGCCAGCGAGGGCGTGGTCAAACCGCTGCTGCACCTTGGGCTGCCAGACATCTACGTCGAGCATGCCAAGCCTGCGCAAATGCTCGCCGAATGCGGCCTGGACGCTGCTGGTATCGAAGCTTCGATCAAAGCGCGGATGGCCAAGCTCGGCCTGTAAGGGCTGAGGCCCGAGCGCCTGGGTTCACTCTGGCGCTTGGGCCTCCAGCAACGCACACAGACGCTCGGTGGCGTCGATCATCTGCCCGCTGGGCCGCTCCAGGCCCTTGTCTGGCACCACCAGCAAGCGGTTTCCCGCCACGGCACGCAATCGCGGCCAGGCTTTCCAACTGGCCAATTGCGCCTCATCACCGGCCAGAATCACCTGCGGATCACGCTGAAGCACCGCCTCTACGCCAACCTGCGGTGCAGGCAGGTCAAGATCGTCGAACACGTTCCGTGCCCCGCACACAGCCAGCGCGTCGCTGATCACCTGCTTGGCGCCAACGGTAAAGAGCGGTTTGTCCCACACTTGATAGAACACGCCTAGGGGCTGTTCGCGCCGATAGTGCTGACGCAGCTGCCGCACACGCTCTCGAAGTGACACGGCGTATCGATGCCCTTGCTCGCCACGGCCTACACGTTCGGCTATAGCTTCAATCTGCTCGATGAGTTGTTCGAGGGTGTGGGGCTCGGCGCTGAAGGTCTCGATCCCCAAGCGCTTGAGCTGGTCGCGCTGGGCTGGCGGCACACTGCCAGGCCACAGCAACAGCAGGTCGGGCTCAAGGCTCAGTAAACGCTCCATGTCCAGTTGCCCGTACCGCCCCACCGAAGGCAAGGCACGCAACGCGGCCGGTCGCTCACCACCGTCGAGCACACCCACCAACAGGTCGTCGGCCTGCAGCTCGAGCATGATTTCGGTCATCGAGGGTGTCAGGCTGATCACCCGCAGCGGTTCCTGCGCCCAAGCACTGCCCGCCAGCAGCACCAACAGGCACAGGACGATGCGCATCAGCCCAACTGACGTGGAATACGGTAGAGGTACAGCACCACCACAGTGGACAGCGCCAGAAGAATTTGCGGCACGGCTTCAAGGCCCACCAGCACCGACAGTGCCGCGACCCAGGCGGGGAAACAGGCGTACAGCATCGCCAGCCGCCGGACACGGGCCAGCTCGATCCAGGCTGCGGGCTCTTCAGCCGTTCCCAGCACCTTGGAAGTGGCGATCAAGGCGCGTTTGTAGGCGCCGAAGCGCGGCAGGCTGAGAAACATGGTGGCAGCACCGGCAATGAACAGCGGCATGGCCAGCACCGGGACCAGTGCATCGCCACCGCCGAAGGCCCAGGCCATGACCGGCAGCGGCACCAGGCCGACCGCCAGGTATTGCCACCAGGCCAGCTCCAGCCGCCGTTTCACCTGGCCCCGTGTCACGCCTGGGGCACCTCGCCCTGATGCTTGTTGCCCATCATGTGGCCGAGCTTGTCAGCCTTGGTCGCCAGGTACAGGCGGTTGTGCGGGTTGTGGCCGGTGTGCAGCGGCACGCGCTCGGCAACTTTGATGTTCATGTCGGTCAGGGCTTTGACCTTGCGCGGGTTGTTGGTCATCAGACGCAACGACTGAACGCCCAGGTGCTCAAGCATCGGCAGGCACATGGCGTAGTCACGCTGGTCGGCGGCAAAGCCCAGGCGTTCGTTGGCCTCGACGGTATCGGCACCACCATCTTGCAGCTCATAGGCGCGAATCTTGTTCAGCAGGCCAATACCACGGCCTTCCTGACGCAGGTAAAGCAGCACGCCACGGCCTTCGCGGGCGATGGCCTGCAATGCGGCTTCCAGCTGCGAGCCACAGTCGCAGCGCTGGCTGAACAGGGCATCGCCGGTCAGGCACTCGGAGTGCAGGCGCCCCAGCACCGGCTGGCCGTCGGCGATATCACCCAGGCTGAGCACTACATGCTCACGGCCAGTGGCTTCGTCGAGGAAGCCATGCATGGTGAAGATCGCGAAGGGCGTCGGGAGTTTCGAGGCGGCAACAAAGACGACGGGCACGTTGTGCTCCTGGATAAGTTTGAAATTTCACGTGCGCCGATTGTATCAGCAGGCCGGCGCCTGTGCGCAGGCTGAATACCGTGGCTTAAGATCGAAAAGTTCGATGCTTATTGGATGTTGGAGTCGGCTTGTCTGTGGCGATTGGGCCGCATCGCGGCCCAAGGCTCACTGCGGTTTGCTGTCCGGGGTAAACGGGTACGGCTGCTTCCAGTGCTCGAAGATTGGCTTGAGCTCACCACTTCGCACCAACTCGGCCATGCGCCTGTCGAACACCTTGATCAACGCCTTGGCCTGATCGCTGCGGCCAAACGCCAGGTAAAGCGGCAGTTCGGCCACGTGGGTACGGCGGAAGCGCTCTGGTTGCGACGCCTGCCCCAGCACATAGTCGACCTCGGTCAACGCATCGATGTAGAAGTCAACGCGGTCGTGCTCGAGCATTGGCAGGATGCCTTCGCGCCGTTGGATCTCACGGAAGTCGTGCACATTGGGCAGGTAACTGCCGTAGTCATAGCCGCGCACCCAGGCCAGGCGGTATTGACCGACAGTGTCCAGTGTCGGCACAGGCTTGCTGACCAGGCCCAGCGCATAGATATGGTCCATATCGAAATGCCAGCGCGGGTACAGGTTGTCGTCGTTCTCTTCCTTGTACGAACCGACCCAGGCATCGGCTGTGCCCCGTTTGACCAGGCCAACCGCGCGGCTGTAAGGCGCGCTTTGCACCACCACCTTGACCCCGGCTGGCTCGAACACCTTGCGCAGCACGTCCCAGGCCACCCCGGTACCGTCCGCGTTGGTGTAATCGAGCCACTCTTCGCTGACCAGGTGTATCTGCCTGGGCGTGTCCTCGGCCGCCGCGTTACCTGCCCATGGGGCAAGTATCAGCATCATTGCCAGCAGCATCGTCCTTATGGCCATTTACGCGCTCCCTGTCAGGCCACCACCCATACCAGAACCTGCATGCCCAGCCAGGCAAAAACGCCGGCCAGGATATCGTCGAGCATGATTCCGACACCGCCATGCACGTGGCGGTCGACCCAGCGGATCGGCCACGGCTTGAGGATGTCGAAGAAGCGGAACATCAAAAACCCTGCCAGCAGCCACTGCCATCCTTCTGGCACCAGCCACAGGGTGATCCACATGCCGACCATCTCATCCCAGACAATGCCTTCATGGTCGTGCACACGCAAGTCATTCGCAACTTTGCCGCACAACCAGAAGCCAAACAGCATGGTGATGCCCAGCAGCAGCCAGTAGCCCCAGTCAGGCAGCATCTGCCACAGCGGAATGAACGGCAGCGCCACCAGCGAACCCCAGGTACCTGGGGCCTTGGGCAGCGTGCCTGAACCGAAGCCGAATGCAATGAAGTGCCAGGGGTTGCGCCAGACCGAAGGCGGAACGAACTCCGCAGGCACCTGGTTGGGGTGGTCGGTCACGGTGTCTCCCTAAAATGTTGGTAGCCCCGCTGCACGGGGGTGATGTCCTGGCCCTGCGGGTCACGCAGAGTCACGCCCTGGCCCTCGAGCACGCGGCCGATGACATGCACCGCCACAGCGCTCTGCAGGGCTGAAAGTGCCTCGGGCGGCAAGGTGAAGGCCAGTACATAGTCGTCGCCACCGGTGAGCGCGGCCCACTGGGCAGCTTCCTGCCCTAGGAAGGCCTGCAAGGCAGCAGACACTGGCACCTGCGCCAGGTTCACCTCGAGTGCGACGCCAGACGCCTTGGCGATATGCCCGCAATCGGCGAGCAGACCGTCGGAGATGTCCAGTGCAGCAGTGGCACGCCCGCGCAGCATCAGGCCCAGGCTCAGCTGTGGCATCGGCGACCAGAAGTGGCTCAACAAAGGCTCGGCCAGCTCGGCCGGCGCCTCGCGCTCCCCCAGCACCAACGGCAATGCACCCGCCGCGTTGCCCAGCGGAGCACCGACACACAGCAAGTCGCCTGGCCTTGCACCGCTGCGACGCAGCGCCTGGCCGGCCGGCACCCTGCCGAACACGGTCACATTGATGCTCAAGGGGCCGCGCGTGGTATCGCCACCAATCAGGCTTATGTGGCAACGATGGGCCATTTTGCTGAGGCCTTCGGCAAAGGCCGCAAGCCAATCCGGGCCAACATCAGGCAGGGTCAGGGCGAGGGTGAAAGCGATCGGCGTGGCGCCCATGGCCGCCAGATCACTGGCCGCCACTGCCAGCGAGCGCTGGCCGAGCAGGTAAGGGTCGCAGATTGCGGGAAAGTGCACCCCGGCAACCAGCGTATCGGTGGACACCGCCAACTGCTCGCCAGGGGGAAGACTCAGCAGGGCGCAGTCGTCACCGATACCCAGCACCACGCCTTCGCCGCCTTGCGCACAGGACGCGGCGGCGAAGTAACGGTTGATCAGCTCGAACTCACCCATGGCCCGACAGCGCCAGAATCAGCGCTTGTTCGCCTTGACTTCTGCTTCACGCAGGGTCGGTGCGAGCTTGTCCAGCACACCGTTGACGAACTTGTGGCCGTCGGTGGCGCCGAAGACCTTGGCCAGTTCCACACCTTCGTTGATCACCACGCGGTACGGTACGTCGACGCGCTTGATGAACTCCCAGGTGGACAGACGCAGCACAGCCAGCTCGACCGGGTCGAGCTCTTCCAATGCCAGGTCCAGGCAAGGTGCCAGGGCCGTATCGATCTCGACCTTGATTGCCGGAACCCCGTGCAGGATTTCGCGGAAATAGGCGCCATCGACATCGGAGAAATCGTTATCGACCCGGAATTGTGCCTCGATCTCGTTCAGCGAATGCTGAGCCATGTGCCATTGGTACAGGGCCTGGGTCGCGAGCTTGCGGGCTTCGCGGCGCTTGGCGCTCTTCGATGGCTTGCCGGCATCCGCAGGTTTTGGATCGCGCGGGTTGAAACGATCGCTTTCGTCGCTAATCACTTGGCCTCCAACTGCGCCAGCAGGCTGACCATTTCCAGAGCGGACAGGGCAGCTTCAGCACCTTTGTTACCGGCCTTGGTGCCGGAACGCTCGATGGCTTGCTCGATGGAGTCGACGGTCAGGACGCCGAAGGCGACCGGTACACCGAACTCCATGGACACCTGGGCCAGGCCCTTGGTGCATTCGCCCGCCACGTATTCGAAGTGCGGGGTACCGCCACGGATCACTGCGCCCAGGGCGATGATCGCGTCGTATTCACCTTGCTGGGCGACTTTCTGGGCCACCAGCGGGATTTCGAACGCGCCCGGGGCACGGATGATGGTGATGTCGCTTTCGCTGACGCCATGGCGAACCAGGGCATCGACTGCACCGCTTACCAGGCTTTCGACGACGAAGCTGTTGAAGCGGCCAACCACCAAAGCATAGCGACCTTTGGGGGCGATGAAGGTACCTTCGATGGTCTTCAGGGTCATTCCGATGTTCTCATCTTCAAGAGCGAGGCCGCGCACTGGCGGCCTCGGGAGGGTTTGGACTCGAGCGCAAGGGCATCAATGCCGCTTCAAGTCACTCGGAGGGCACGTATTCTACAACTTCCAGATCGAATCCGGATATCGCATTGAACTTCATCGGCGAACTCATCAGGCGCATCTTGCGCACGCCCAGGTCACGCAGGATCTGCGAACCGGCACCAACGGTGCTGTAGGTGGTCGGCGCCTTGGTCGGCGCATCGCCCGCGCTTTCGCGGATGTGCGCCAGCAATACGTCGCCGTCCAGCGGGTGACCCAGCAGCAGCACCACGCCACTACCCGCCTCGGCCACCGCGGCCATGGCCGCGCGCAGGCTCCAGCGGCCCGGCTGTTTGACCATCAGCAGGTCACGCAGCGGGTCCATGTTGTGCACACGCACCAGGGTCGGCTCTTCGGCGCAGATCTTGCCCAGAGTCAGGGCCATGTGCACGTCGCCTTCCACCGCGTCGCGGTAGGTGACCAGGTTGAACTGGCCCAGCTCGCTTTCGATCGGCTGTTCGGAGACGCGCTGCACGGTGCGCTCGTGGATCATGCGGTAGTGGATCAGGTCGGCGATGGTGCCGATCTTCAGGCCGTGCTCGGCGGCGAACACTTCCAGCTCGGCGCGGCGCGACATGGTGCCGTCGTCGTTCATCACTTCGCAGATCACGCCGCTAGGCTCGAAACCGGCCATGCGTGCCAGGTCGCAGGCGGCTTCAGTGTGGCCGGCGCGAGCCAGGGTGCCGCCAGGCTGGGCCATCAGCGGGAAGATGTGGCCGGGGCTGACGATGTCTTCAGCCTTGGCGTCCTTGGCGGCGGCGGCCTGCACGGTGCGGGCGCGGTCGGCGGCGGAGATGCCGGTGGTGACGCCTTCAGCGGCCTCGATCGATACGGTGAACTTGGTGCCGAAGCCCGAGCCGTTGCGCGGCGCCATCAGCGGCAGCTTCAGCGTTTCGCAACGCTCGCGGGTCATCGGCATGCAGATCAGGCCACGGGCGTGCTTGGCCATGAAGTTGATGTGCTCAGGCAGGCAGCACTCGGCGGCCATGATGATGTCGCCTTCGTTCTCACGGTCTTCGTCGTCCATGAGGATGACCATTTTGCCCTGGCGGATGTCTTCTACCAGTTCTTCGATGCTGTTGAGCGCCACTCGGCACCCCCTTCTCAATCAGGATTTCAAGAAGCCGTTGGCGGCCAGGAAGCTTTCGGTAATGCCACTGCCCTTGCTCGGCTCGGCAGCCTTGTCACCCAGCAGCAGACGCTCCAGGTAACGGGCCAGCAGGTCGACCTCAAGGTTCACCCGACGACCTGCGCGGTAGTCGGCCATGATGGTTTCGGACAGGGTGTGCGGGACGATGGTCAGCTCGAATTCGGCGCCATTGACCTCATTGACCGTCAGGCTGGTGCCGTCGACGGTGATCGAACCCTTGTGGGCGATGTACTTGGCCAGCTCCTTGGGTGCACGCACGCGGAACTGGATGGCGCGCGCGTTATCGCTGCGCGAAATGATCTCGCCGACGCCGTCGACGTGGCCGCTGACCAGGTGCCCGCCAAGACGAGTGGTCGGGGTCAGGGCTTTCTCCAGGTTGACCTTGCTGCCGCTCTTGAGGTCGATGAAGGCGGTACGCTTGAGGGTCTCGACGCTGACGTCGGCCCAGAAACCATCGCCCGGAAGCTCGACGGCGGTCAGGCACACGCCGTTGACGGCAATGCTGTCACCGAGCTTTACGTCACCCAGGTCGAGCTTGCCGGTTTCGACGTAGACGCGCACGTCGCCGCCTTTCGGGGTCAGGCTGCGGATGGTGCCGATGGATTCGATGATGCCGGTGAACATGGGGTCTTCCTCAAGAACGGGTTGCGCAGGGCAAGCCCGGCATTATACGCCGGGCGGCGGCAGGGGGATGGCTGTGACCCGCCAGTCATCGCCCACTGCGCGCATTTCGGTGATTTTCAGTCGTGGCGCCTCGCTCATTTTCGCCAATGGCCAGTCCAGCAGAGGACGGGCCTGGGAGCCGAGGAAGGTACCTGCTACAAACAATTGGTATTCGTCGACCAGCCCTTGGCGGGCGAAGGCGCCGACCAGGCCAGCGCCAGCTTCCAGCAGAATTTCATTGACGCCGCGGGCGGCCAGGGTACGCAACAGCGCGGGCAGATCGACATGGCCGCCCTCGCCCGGCAGGCACAGCAGTTCATGGCCTGCGGCGGCATAGCGCGGGTCTTCAGCGGCGGCGGTGACCACCAGGGCGGGGCCTGCCTGGAAGAACGGGGCGTCCAGCGGCAAGCGCAGGCGGCCGTCGACAAGTACGCGCAGCGGTGTGCGGGTCATGGCCAGGGCAGTGGTTTCGGCATCCAGGCCCAGCTCGTCGCCACGCACGGTCATGCGGGCATTGTCGGCCAGCACACTGGCGGCGCTGGTCAGCACGACGCTGGAACGGGCGCGCAGGCGCTGCACCGCAGAGCGAGCGGCGGGGCCGGTGATCCACTGGCTTTCGCCGCTGGCCATGGCAGTGCGACCATCCAGGCTCATCGCCAGCTTGGCCCTGACGAACGGCAGGCCATGCTCCATGCGCTTGAGAAAACCAGGGTTGAGCGCACGCGCCTCGCCTTCGAGCACACCGCTGGCGACCTCGATGCCCGCTTCGGCCAGCCGGCGCAGGCCTTGCCCGGCCACTTGCGGGTTCGGGTCCTGCATGGCCGCCACCACCCGGGCAACGCCCGCCTTCACCAGCGCCTCGGCGCACGGCGGGGTACGGCCATGGTGGCTGCAAGGTTCGAGGGTCACGTAGGCGCAGGCACCACGGGCACGCTCACCGGCCTGGCGCAGGGCATGCACCTCGGCATGCGGCTCGCCGGCGCGCACATGCCAGCCCTCACCCACCACCTCGCCGTCACGCACGATGACACAGCCCACCCGCGGGTTGGGGTGCGTGGTGTAGGCACCCTTGCGGGCCAGTTCCAGGGCACGGGCCATGTAGTGGGCGTCAAGGATCGCGGTCTGGCTCGGCATGTTTACTCTTTAGCTGGCTCGCGGGCCAGTCGGTCGATTTCTTCGCGGAATTCGTCGAGGTCCTGGAACCGCCGGTAGACCGAGGCGAAACGAATGTAGGCGACTTCGTCGAGCTTGCGCAGCTCGGCCATCACCAGTTCGCCGACCACCAAAGACTTGACCTCACGCTCGCCAGTGGCACGCAGGCGGCTCTTGATGTGCGCCAGTGCAGCCTCCAGGCGTTCGACGCTGACCGGGCGCTTTTCCAGCGCGCGCTGCATGCCGGCCCGCAGCTTCTCTTCATCGAAGGGCTGGCGCGTGCCGTCCTGCTTGATCAGCCGGGGCAGTACAAGCTCGGCGGTTTCGAAGGTGGTGAAACGCTCGCCGCAGGCGACGCATTCGCGCCGGCGACGCACCTGTTCGCCCTCGGCGACCAGACGCGAGTCGATGACCTTGGTGTCGTTGGCACCGCAAAAGGGACAGTGCATGGTGGCAGGCAACAAAAAAAGGGAGGGCCATGGTAGCGCATTGCACTGGCAAGACAAGCCAAAGGGGTTAACATCCATTCAATTCTGCCCGTGAAGGACGACCCCATGCATCTTCGAGCGCTCGCCGTGCTGTGCTGCGCCGCCCTGCTCGCTGCCTGCAGCAGCGACCGGCCCAAGACCGAACAGCCCCCTGCGCCCACGCCGGCCAGGGTGGCGAAGAAGGCCGAGCCACTCGGCCCATTGCCGGCCTACCAGCGCGAGCTGAGCGGCACGCTGCTGGACATTCCCGCCGGAGCCAACGTCGAACTGGCCTTGCTGGTGATCGACGAGCGTGACCGCCCGCAACAATTGCTGGCCAGCAGCACCCTGACCGGCACCGGCCAGGCCCTGCCCTACCAACTGCGCTTCAACCCCGAAGTCTTCCCCGCCGGCGCCCGGGTCGAACTGCGCGGCCGCGCCAGTCAGTCCGGGCAGTTGATCCTGCACCTGCCGCCGGTGCGCATTGTCCAGGCGCAAACCCAGGCCACCGGCCCGCTGCGTTTCGAGAAGGCGCCGTAAATGGCGCCACAGCACCTGCAACAGGCCCTGAGCGGCCTGATCGGCGAAGCGCGGCTGATCGTCAGCGAATTGCCGGGCTGTGAGCTGAAGCTCTGGCTGATCGACGAGCAAAACATGGACCGTGCCTTCAGCAGCGAAGAAACCCGCCGCATCCTCGAAGACCCGCCCTACTGGAGCTTCTGCTGGGCCAGCGGCCTGGCCATGGCCCGCTACCTGGCCGAACGGCCTGAGTGGGTGGCCGGCAAGCGGGTGCTGGATTTCGGCGCAGGCTCAGGCATTGCTGGCATTGCCGCCGCCCGTGCGGGCGCCCTGGAGGTGGTGGCCTGCGATCTTGATCCGTTGGCGCTGGACGCTTGCCGGGCCAATGCCGCGCTCAATAGCGTGGAGCTGGGTTACAGCAGCGACTTCTTCGCCGAGGCCGACCGGTTTGACCTGATCCTGGTGGCCGATGTGCTCTACGACCGCGCCAACCTGCCGCTACTGGACGCGTTCCTGGATCGCGGTCGCCAGGCATTGGTGGCCGACTCGCGGGTACGTGACTTCAGCCACCCGCTGTACCGCCAGCTGGGCGTGCTCGAAGCCCTTACCCTACCGGACCTGGCCGAGCCGCACGAATTCCGCCGTGTCTGCCTGTACCACGCCAGCCGCGAGCCTTTATAGTGGTGCCATTCACGGATTTGCGAGAGTTACGATGAGCCAGGAAACACCGTATATCTTCGATGCCACCGATGCCACCTTCCAGCAACTGGTCATCGAGAACTCCTTCCACAAGCCAGTGCTGGTCGATTTCTGGGCCGAGTGGTGCGCGCCGTGCAAAGCATTGATGCCGCTGCTGGCCAAGATCGCCGAGGGTTATCAGGGCGAACTGCTGCTGGCCAAGATCAACTGCGATGTTGAACAGCAGGTCGTTGCCCAGTTCGGTATCCGCAGCCTGCCGACCGTGGTGCTGTTCAAGGACGGCCAGCCGGTCGACGGCTTCGCGGGTGCGCAGCCGGAGTCGGCGATCCGCGCCATGCTCGAACCGCACGTACAAATGCCTGCCGCACCTGCGGCCAGCCCGCTGGAGCAGGCCAAGGCCCTGTTCGCCGAAAGCCGTTTCGCTGAAGCCGAAGCCTTGCTCAAGCAACTGCTGGGTGAAGATAACAGCAACGCCGAAGCGCTGATCCTGTATGCCCGCTGCCTGGCCGAACGTGGCGAGCTGGGTGAAGCCGAGGTGGTGCTGGATGCGGTCAAGACCGACGAGCACAAGGCCGCGCTGGCTGGAGCCAAGGTGCAGCTGACTTTCCTGCGCCAGGCTGCCAGCCTGCCGGAAGTCGCCGAGCTGAAAAGCCGTCTGGCGCAGAACCCGCAGGATGATGAAGCCGCCTACCAGCTGAGCATTCAGCAATTGGCGCGCCAGCAGTACGAAGCGGCCCTGGATGGGCTGCTGAAGCTGTTCCAGCGTAACCGTGGCTATGAAAATGGTCTGCCGCAGAAGTCGCTGCTGCAGGTGTTCGAGCTGCTGGGTAACGATCACCCGCTGGTGAGTGTGTACCGACGCAAGCTGTCATCTGCGATGTTCTGACGCCCACGGGCCTGATCGCCGGCGTATCACCCCACCCAGTGATACACCGGCGCATCCACACCACTTTCCACCTTCACCTCACTGCTGTGCCGCAAGCGCACCAGCAGCCGTTTGCCCGCCGCGGTACTCCCCGTCAGCCCTTCCAGCCGATCCAACAATTCAGGCCCATTCATGTGCCCAGCCTGGCGTAGCACTTCCCGCGCCGCCGACCATTGTCCATCGTCTTGACGCGGCGCCGTGGCCGCAGGCACCACCTCAGCAGCTGTGGGTACTTCGATCTGCCGCCCCAGCTGCGCCCACTCCGCCGGTTCCAGTTCAATGGTCAGGTCCACCGGCCAATCACCAATGTGTCCACGAATTCTCACGATGCGGTCCTTGAATACAGGTCAATGCGTCATGCTCCCATGAACATGAAACCTGCGCCACACAGGCTGGCGGGGGCGAGAAAAATTGTTATAACATTACCAAAACATCGCCACCCAACCCTGGAGTCGCCCATGCGTCGTCTGCTGCTCGCCCTGCCCTTCGCCCTGCTGCCTCTGGCTGCGGCCCATGCCCACGATGACGACCATGACCACGATCATGCCCACGGCACACTTGCCGCCCATGAACACGGCGTGGCCAAGCTCAACGCCGTGCTTGATGGCAACACCCTGGAGCTGGAACTGGACAGCCCGGCGATGAACCTGGTCGGGTTCGAGCACGCGCCCAGCACTGACGCCGACAAAGCCAAGGTGGCTGCTGCCCGCCAACAGCTTGAGCAACCCCTGAAGCTATTCGGTCTGGCCCAAGCTGCTGCCTGCAAGGAAGACGCCCAGGAGCTCGAAAGCCCGCTGTTTGGCGACGCTGCCCATGCCGATGAGGACGGCGACGCCCACGAACACGGCCACCAGCACGCGGACGTCAACGCCCACTACCAGTTGACCTGTGCACAGCCGGACAAACTTGCCCAACTCGACCTCGGCCCGCTGTTCAAAACCTTCCCGCAGACCCAGAAAATCATCGTGCAACTGATCGGCCCGAACGGTCAGAAGGGCGTGGAAGCCACCCCTGCCAAGGCCACGGTTGCATTCTGAATGAGCCAGCCGCTGATCGAACTGCGTGACCTGGTGTTCGCCTGGCCGGGGCAGTCGCCCTTGCTGGACATCCCAGCCTTGCGCCTGGAGGCCGGCGAGGCCTTGTTCCTCAAAGGCCCCAGCGGCAGTGGCAAGACCACCCTGCTGGGCCTGCTGGGCGGCGTCAACCAACCCGGCAAGGGCAGCATCCGCTTGCTTGGCCAAGACCTGTCGAGCTTGAGTCAGGGTGCCCGCGACCGGTTCCGTGTCGACCACACCGGCTACATCTTCCAACAGTTCAACCTGCTGCCGTTTCTTTCGGTGCGCGAGAACGTCGAGCTTCCCTGCCGCTTCTCGCATAACCGGGCGTCACGCGCCGTGGAACGCCACGGCAGCGTCGACCAGGCGGCCGCCACACTACTGGCCCATCTGGGCCTGGACGACCCAGCCCTGCTCGCCCGCCGCGCCGGCAGCCTGTCGATCGGCCAGCAACAACGCGTCGCCGCAGCCAGGGCGCTGATCGGTCAACCGGAACTGGTGATCGCCGACGAGCCGACCTCGGCCCTTGACGCCGACACCCGTGAGGCGTTCATTCGCCTGCTGTTCGACGAATGCCGCGCGGCCGGCTCCAGCCTGCTGTTCGTCAGCCATGACCAGAGCCTGGCCCCCTTGTTCGACCGTCATTTGTCCCTGGCCGAGCTCAACCGCGCCGCCAAGCCCCGGGAGGCCTGATGTACCTGCTTCGCCTTGCCCTGGCCAGCCTGGCCAACCGCCGTTTCACCGCTTTCCTCACCGCCTTTGCCATTGCCCTGTCGGTGTGCCTGCTGCTGGCCGTCGAACGGGTACGCACCGAGGCCCGCGCCAGCTTCGCCAGCACCATCAGCGGCACCGACCTGATCGTCGGCGCCCGTTCGGGCTCGGTGAACCTGCTGCTTTATTCGGTGTTCCGCATTGGCAACGCCACCAACAACATCCGCTGGGACAGCTTCGAACACTACGCCAAAGACCCCCGTGTGAAATGGGCGATTCCCATCTCGCTGGGCGACTCGCACCGTGGCTACCGGGTGATGGGCACCACTGGCGATTACTTCAGCCACTACCAGTACGGCCGCCGCCAACATCTGGAACTCAGCCAGGGCCGGGCATTCGCTGACGACCCGTTCGAAGTGGTGCTGGGTGCTGAAGTGGCCGATGCACTGCATTACAAGCTGGGGGACAAGCTGGTACTGGCCCATGGCGTGGCCGCCATCAGCCTGGTCAAGCACGATGACAAACCGTTCACCGTGGTGGGTGTACTCAAGCGCACCGGTACCCCTGTGGACCGCACGCTGCACATCAGCCTGGGTGGTATGGAAGCCATCCACATCGACTGGCACAACGGTGTCCCTGCCCGTGGCGCCGGGCGTATCAGCGCCGAACAGGCACGCGGCATGGACCTGCAGCCCGCAGCCATCACAGCCTTCATGCTGGGTCTGAACAACAAGATCGCCACCTTCAGCCTGCAGCGCGAGATCAATGAATACCGGAACGAGCCGCTGCTGGCGATTCTGCCTGGAGTGGCGCTGCAAGAGCTGTGGAGCCTGATGAGCACGGCCGAACAGGCCTTGTTCGTGGTGTCGCTGTTCGTGGTGCTGACCGGGCTGATTGGCATGCTCACAGCCATCCTCACCAGCCTCAACGAACGTCGCCGGGAAATGGCCATTCTGCGCTCGGTGGGCGCCCGGCCATGGCACATCGCAGGTTTGCTGGTGCTGGAAGCCTTTGCCCTGGCCCTGGCCGGTATCGCCGCAGGGCTTGGCTTGCTCTATGCGGGTATCGCCCTGGCTCAGGGCTACGTGCAGGCCAACTATGGTTTGTACCTGCCACTGGCCTGGCCGAGCGCACACGAATGGACGTTGTTGGCGATAATTCTTGGCGCTGCGCTGCTGATGGGAAGCGTGCCGGCCTGGCGCGCCTATCGGCAGTCGCTGGCCGATGGCCTGTCGATTCACCTCTAAGGACTCGCCATGATCGAAAAATTTACCGGCCTCATCGCCGGCAAGCCGGCTCCCACAGGGACCGCGTCGCACGCATTACCGATGCTGCTGTTGATGCTGCTGGCACTGGCGCTGCCAGCTTGGGCCGCGGAACCCCGCGAGCTGGACTGGCCTGCGCTCATTCCCGAAGGCGCGCCAGTGATTCCGCCACAGTTGGCGCCGCTACACGACATGTCGCAATTAAGCGACGCCCTGTCCGCCGAGTCCGCTCCCGCAGCGCGCCAGCAGGCGCCTGACGCGCCCGTGGTGAAGAACCTGGACGGCCAGCAGATCAAGCTGCCTGGCTACATCGTGCCACTGGAAGTCAGCGAAGAAGGCCGCACCACCGAGTTTCTCCTGGTGCCTTACTACGGCGCCTGCATCCATGTACCGCCACCACCGTCGAACCAGATCGTGCACATTTTCAGTGAAATGGGTGTGCGCGTCGAAGACCTCTACCAGCCGTACTGGATCGAGGGAAAGATGCAGGTTAGAGCCTCCAGCAGCGAACTCGCCGACGCGGGTTACCAGATGGAGGCCGAGAAAATATACGCTTATGAGCTGAAGTGAGAACTGTTACCCGTTCGTGCGCACGCTTCTTTGAGCTGGGTCAAACTTTCTGTTTATGCGACTTCGTACCATTGGGCTTCACAAAATTTTCACGTCCTTTGGGAGCTTCCATGAACAAGTCCTTGCTCGGCGCCGCACTCGTTGCCCTGGCGTTCGCGGCCCCTGTTGCCCACGCCTATCAGGCGGGGGACATGATCCTTCGCGCTGGCGCCATCACCACCGCACCGAACGAAAGCAGCGGTGACCTCAAGTTCGATGGCAACAAGGTGTCGGGTACCAAGGCCACGCTGGACAGCGATACCCAATTGGGCCTGACCTTCGCCTACATGCTCACCGATCACATTGGCGTAGAGCTGCTGGCTGCCACCCCCTTCCAGCACACCGTTGGCGTGAAAGGCCTCGGCGGCGGGTTGGACGGCAAGTTGGCCGATATCAAGCAACTGCCACCCACCCTGTCGCTGCAGTACTACCCGATGGAAGCGAACTCGAAGTTCCAGCCGTATGCAGGCATCGGCATCAACTACACCCTGTTCTTCGATGAAGACCTCAGCAGCGAGCGCAAACAGCAGGGCTTCAGCAACCTGAAGCTGCAAGACTCGGTCGGCATTGCTGGCCAGTTGGGCATGGATTACCTGCTGACCGACAACCTGCTGGTCAACGCCTCTATCTGGTATGTCGACATCGACACCAAGGCCACCGTCGATGGCCCGAGCGCACTGGGCTACAGCAAGACCAAGGTCAACGTGGATGTAGACCCATGGGTCTACATGGTCGGCCTCGGCTACAAGTTCTGATTGCCACTGCAAGAATCGCGGGGGCGTTGCGCCCCCGCTGTGCTGCCTTGGTTGGTTCCTACAGAAGAACGTCACGGTCCATGTGGGAGCAACTGTCTTGAGTTGCCTGTACCGGCCCCATCGCCGGCAAGCCGGCTCCTACAGGTACTGCAATGTTCTTGAGAACGGCGCGGTCCATGTGGGAGCCGGCTTGCCGGCGATAGGGCCAGGTAGGCTAACGCTTTACGTCAGCCCTTCCCCAATAGCCGAGCCAACCCGTCGACCATCGACGTAGGTTGTGGAAAATCGAACCGCGCCAGCAACCGCTGGTTATCTGCCCGAGAATGGCGAATATCACCCGACCGCGCCGGCCCGTAGCTGATCGACGGCAGTCCGCCCACCACCTTCTCCAACGCCTTCAACAGGTCGTTCAGCGAAGTCGCCTGGTTCAGCCCGATATTCACTGCCCCCTCTTCCACCTGTGGCTTCTCCAGTGCCTGCACCATCACCTGCACCAGGTCTGCCACGTAGAGGAAGTCGCGGGTCTGCTCACCATCGCCGAACACGGTAATCGGCAGCCCTTGAGTCGCTCGCTCGCAGAAAATGCTGATCACGCCGGAGTACGGCGAGGACGGGTCCTGACGCGGACCGAAGATATTGAAGAAGCGGAACACCACCGGCTCCAGGCCATGCTGGCGACGATAGAAGTCCAGGTACTGCTCGCTGGCCAGTTTATCCACAGCGTAGGGCGTCAGCGGCGCCTTGGGCGTGTCCTCGACGATCGACTCGCCCTCGCCGTTGTTGCCATACACCGCGGCACTGGAGGCGAACAGCACACGACGTACGCCATGCACGCGCATCGCCTCACACACGTTGAGGGTGCCGATGAAGTTGCTTTGGTGGGTTTTCACCGGGTCTTCGACCGATGCCTGTACCGAAGCCACCGCAGCCAGGTGCACCACGGCGCAGCAACCCGCGACAGCGCGATTGACCAGCTCGGCGTCGGCCACATCGCCTTCGATCAATTCAAGCCGTGGGTGGCCCAGTTGCAGGTTGTCCCGCTTGCCTGTGGACAAGTCATCAAGGATGCGTACGGCGTAGCCTTTGCCTAGCAATGCATCACACAGATGGGAGCCAATGAAGCCGGCACCGCCGGTGATGAGAATGGGGGCGTCAGCCATGGCGGTAGAATCGGTCCAGAAGAGGCGGCAAACCAGCGCGCCAGGCACGCGGCTTGATGCCAAAGGTGTGAAGAATTTTCTTGCAGGCCAGCACCGCGTGCTGAGGCTCTTCGCTGGCATCCGGTCGGGCGGTGTGGGCCTGCGCCGTAGGTGCCTGCACAGCCAGCTTGCGGTACTGCCCTGCTTCGCCGAGGATCGCCTGGCCAAGCGCCAGCGGCGTGGTCGCCTCGTTACCGGCGTAGTGGTAGGTGCCCCACAGCGGCGCGCTACAGTCGAGCTGCTTCAAGACCGAGAGAATCACCCGGGCAGCATCGTCGACAGGGGTTGGATTACCGCGGCGATCATCCGCGAGCAGCAGCTCCTGCGGCTGTTCGGCACGGGTCAGGAAGCGACCCAGCGTGCCGTCGATGCTCTCGTCCAGCAGCCAGCCGAAGCGCAGTAGCACGTGGTGAGGGCAGGCCGCCCGCACGCTCTGTTCGATGCGCCACAGCGCCTGGCCACGCAGCCCCAATGGCACGGGCTCGTCCTTCTCGCTGTAGGCCGTGGCCCGCGAGCCGTCGAAAACCCGGTAGCTGGACGGTTGCACCAGAGTGATCTGGTGGTGCTGGCACAGCTCGGCCAACCGCTCAACCGCCCGCTCCTGTTGGGCCAGGCGCTGCTCGCTGACCGACTCGGCCTGGAACCAGTCGAAATAGTAAGCCAGGTTGACCAGGGCATCGGGGCGATGATCGTCCAGCAGCTGAGTGAGGCTGGCCGGTGTCCAGCCGTCTTCGGGCGGGCGCGGCGCCAGGAATGCGATGTCCTCCTCGGCCCCGAGACGAATCAGCGCTTGCCCGAGGGCATTGCCACCACCCAACAGCATCAGGCGCATACGCATAGAGTCAGCAGATCCGAACAGGTTGATAGGGGAAAGGAGCCATTTTGCGGTTTCCTGCCTGGGAAGTCCAACTCAGGGCAAAGCCAATGCCACGGACGGTAAAGATTTCGAACTTTCGAATTTCAATGCCGTAACCAGCAGATATCTCCTACGACAAGCCCGGAACGAGCTGACTTCCCCCCTAGAGCATAACTGCATTGAATAGTTGACTCACCCACTTGCCAGCTGGGGAGCTTCAAACATCAGTTATCGGGGACCGTCCAATGCCTCATTCGGAAGTCGCTCACCTGGACTTCAACCTGGAGCAAAGCCAGGCCATAGCCTCTGCAAGCAAGGCCATCACTGAATCTGGAGGGCCAGAGGCCAAAGGGGTCGCACTTCAGGCTCGACTATTCGCCAAACGAATCGAAAAAACCTTGAGCGAAAACCAACGTTCCGTTCTGCAGCGCTTTAGCGAAGGCCATCTTTCTGCCTTGATGTACAGGCAGATGCCTTGCCCAGACGACCCGATGCCCGAACAGCTACCCGACATTTCAGTTTTGGCGCAAAGTCCTCGCTGCCAATACCTCGCTTCACGCAACCAGTTGCTGCTGGAGCTGGCTCGTCATCGCAGCTTTGCCTTCGATATCGACAACGAAGGCAAACAAATCCGCCTGGTCGGCAACTTCAAGGGAGGTGGCTGCGTCCCGCGACCCGACGAGCCCTCCAGCACGGAAGTTGAAATCAGCTCGCATGCAGGCTTGCGCCTGGGGCCGCACACCGAAGCACCTTACAACTGCTCGACCATTGCCAACGACAACCGCTCCCCTGCCCCCTCTGCACTGATTCTCACGGCACGCTGGAACCCTGCCAATGAACCCACGAGTGTATTTCCGCTTCGGGATATCCTCGAGCGTTTGGGCAGCCTGGAAGCCCTTGCGCTCACTTCGGCATCTTTCGACTTCACTCGCAGCGACTGTTTTGCTCAAGGCCTCGGCAGTGATGGCAAAGCAGTTTCAATGCTGCAGTTCGAGGCCAATGGTGGCTTCTCGCTCCGTTACAACAGCTACCGCTTCTCATTGAATGAGTGCGCCAGCAGCGCTGTTGCACACGCTTTCGACGCGTTTCAGAAAACGCTGAACAACGCACAACCGCTGACGTTCGTCCTGCAGCCTGACAGCGCATTGTTGATCAACAACAGCCGAGCGTTGCATGGCCGCGACATGGTTCGGGACAACCGGCGGCTTCTCGTGCGTCAGTTTGGATATTCCCCCTTCGCAGTACCCGTGGTGCTCACTGAAGACCCCTTACTGGTTCGTGGTTGAGAACAGGAAAACGCCCGATGATCGAACTCGACTTGTCGCTTATTTTGATACTCGCTCTGGTTGCATTGATGGCGGGCTTTTTCGACGCGATTGCCGGTGGCGGAGGCCTGATCACACTCCCAGTGTTGTTCATTGCCGGCATCGAACCCTTGGCGGCAATCGCCACCAATAAATTCCAGGCGGCCTCGGCCACGGTTTCAGCCACGTGTGCCTTTGCCCGCAAGGGCATGATCGACTGGCGACGCGGTAGCCCAATGGCGCTCATGTCTTTCGCTGGAGGTGCTCTCGGAGCCCTGTCAGCAAGCTACTTACCCAAAACCGTTTTGCAGGCGTGCGTACCCATATTGCTGATTCTGGTGGCCGCCTACTTCGCCTTCAGCCCCAAACCGAATGAGCAAGCGCGTAAAGCGAAGATATCGACCAGCCTCTTCTGCGTGGCAGTTGCGCCAATCATCGGGTTTTATGATGGGATCTTCGGCCCAGGTGTCGGCTCGTTCTTCATGGTGGCTTGCGTGATTCTCTTGGGCCAACACCTGATACAAGCCGTGTGCAATAGCAAACTATTGAACGCAGCTTGTAACTTGGGTGCATTGTCAGTGTTTTCACTCAGCGGAGCGATCATCTGGCCACTGGCGCTGGCAATGGCGCTTGCTTCATTCGTGGGTGCCCAGTTGGGCGCCCGCTGCGCGGTACACTTCGGCCCGCGGCTCATCAAGCCACTGCTGGTCTGTGTTTGCTGCATCATGGCGCTCAAGCTACTGCTCGACACGGGCAACCCGCTTGGCGAATGGCTGCACAGCCAATTCTTCTAGAAAGCGCCAGCGGCGAGCCCGCTTGACGCGTTGACCGTCACTCGATTTCGAACAACCCGTTGCTCAACGGCCCCACGCTCAACCGCTCGCGCACATCGTCATCGATACGCGGGTCATCCGGCCGGTACAACTTGACCTGCCGGTAGGCATTGATGCGGTTGATCTCCTCCCCCAGGTACTCCCAGACCACCCGGGTGCAGGCCGGGTTGCGCCGGTCGCCGCTGGAAACCCCCGTCTTGAGCCCATTAAGGCGGGTGATGCGGCTCTTGAAGCTGGGAATGAGAATGGTCTGGCTCATCTCGTTGAGGGTCAGCGATTCGTAGTCGATCAGGAACACCCGGTCCTGCAACTGGAACGCCGCGCCCAGGTAGCGGCAACGGACTTCGGCATGCTGGTCGGCCGCACTGGAACGCTCCTGGCGCTCCTGACGCTCGAACAGGAAGTGGCCGCGCTCCTCGCGCAGGTGCACCAGCGACACCAGGATCGTGCCCGGCACCGACATGCAGTTGGAATACTCGAAGTAGTACCCGCAATAACGCGACAGGTTGCCGGCATGCGCGTGCAGCGGCTTGAAAATTTCGCTGATCGGGTCGCTGGGCTGATCGGCCACCGCCGATACCCGCGCGCCGATCAGTCGGGCGAACTGCTCGGCGGGCAGGTTCAGCTCGTAGTCCTCGACACCGAAGAAGTCGCCGATGCGCTTGAGGTTGTAAGCCGTCGGACGGCTCTGCCCGCTCAGGTACTTGTTGAACTGAGCACGGTTGATCGACAACTGCCGGCAAACTTCGGAAATAGAGCGGTAGTGGCTGCAAGCCAGTTTCAGGTTGGTAGCGAAATGATCGCTCATGTGTGGAATCCAGGTGACGCGAATGGCGCAATTGTAGCATCAAGTCGCATCAAGTCAGAGCAACCCGCGAAATTGTAACCACTCTTGTCATAGCCAACCATGCGCCCCAACACATAGCGGCGCGCCTGCCGCCCGCTGGTCTTTCCACACGAACAATAAGAATCGAGGTCATTTTCCAATGCTCGAAGCACTCAACGATTTCCTTTCGGGGAAACTTCTCATCGTGCTGATCGTCGGACTCGGCAGCTACTTCACGATCCGCTCGCGATTCGTCCAGTTCCGCCATTTCGGCCACATGTTCAGTGTTTTCAAGGAATCCCTGCGCGGCCAGGCAGGCCAACTGAGCTCGTTCCAGGCCCTGATGCTGAGCCTCGCCGGCCGCGTCGGCGCCGGTAACATCGCAGGTGTCGGCATCGCCGTGACCCTGGGCGGCCCAGGTGCCGTATTCTGGATGTGGGTCACCGCACTGGTGGGCATGTCCAGCAGCTTCTTCGAATGTACCCTGGCCCAGGTTTACAAGCGCGCCGATGGCGACGGCCTGTATCGCGGCGGCCCGGCCTACTACATCCAGCACGGCCTGAAGCTGAAAAGCATGGCGGTGGTGTTCTCGATTCTGCTGCTGGTCACCTACGGCTTCGCCTTCAACGGCCTGCAGTCGTACACCGTGACCCACTCGCTGCAGAACGCCTTCGGCTTCAACCCGCAGCACACCGGCATTGCCCTGGCAGTGCTGCTGGCGATCGTCTTCCTCGGCGGCATCAAGCGCATCGCGGCAGTGTCCGACCTGCTGGTTCCGGTCAAGACCCTGGCCTACATCGGCGTCACTCTGTACGTAATCGGCAGCCAGATCGAACACGTTCCGGCCATGCTGGAGACCATCTTCAAGAGCGCCTTCGGCCTCGACCCAGCGTTCGCCGGCCTGCTCGGCAGCGCCATCGTCATGGGCGTGAAGCGCGGCGTGTTCGCCAACGAAGCCGGCCTGGGCAGTGCCCCTAACGTCGCCGCGGTCGCCGCTGTGAAACACCCGGGCGCCCAGGGCGTGGTCCAGGCGTTCAGCGTGTTCCTCGACACCTTCGTCATCTGCACCTGCACCGCGCTGCTGATTCTGCTGTCGGGCTTCTACACCCCGGGCTTCGAAGGTGACGGCATCGTCCTGACCCAGAACTCCCTGGCTGCTGTAGTCGGTGACTGGGGTCGCCTGTTCGTCAGCGTCGCACTGTCGCTGTTCGTGTTCACCTGCATCCTCTACAACTACTACCTGGGCGAGAACAGCCTGCAGTTCCTGACCCGCAACCGTGTGGTGCTGATGGTCTTCCGCGGCCTGGTACTGGCACTGATCGTATGGGGTTCGGTGCAAGACCTGTCCACCGTGTTCGCCTTCGCCGACATCACCATGACCTGCCTGGCGTTCGTCAACCTGCTCGCCCTGGCCCTGCTGTTCAAGATCGGCCTGCGTGTGATGCGTGACTACGACGCCCAGCGCAAGGCTGGCGTGAAGCAGCCGGTATTCGACTCGGCCAAGTTCACCGACCTGGACCTGGACCGCGATGCCTGGCCTGCCAATCCCCAGGCTGAAACAGCCGCTGACAAGGTCACTGGCCAAGTTCAGACTCAGCGCTGATATCCTGCCGTACCCAGCCGCCCCTTCCGTGGGCGGCTGTTCTTTCTCCGCTCACCGCTACGGATGCTTTCCATGCGTGCAGTCAAGAATCTCCTCGTCCTCTACACCGGGGGCACCATCGGCATGCTCGAAACACCCGAAGGCCTGGCGCCGGCGGGTGGTTTCGACGCGCGCATGCGCGAGTACCTCGCCCAGCAGGACGATGCGCCGCGGGTGCAGTGGTCGCTGACCGAAATGAACCCGCTGCTCGACAGTGCCAACATGCAGCAGGCCAACTGGCTGGCGATGCGTGATGCCATCGTCGAAGCGGTGGAAGTTGGTGGTCATGATGGTGTGTTGGTGCTGCATGGCACCGACACTCTGGCTTATAGCGCCGCCGTGCTGTCGTTCCTGCTGCTTGGCCTGCCGGCACCGGTGCTGCTGACCGGCTCGATGTTGCCGGCAGGCGCCCCAGGCAGCGATGCCTGGGACAATCTGTGTGGCGCGTTGCGTCAGTTCGAAGCAGGCCTGGAGGACGGCGTGCAGCTGTATTTCCATGGCCAATTGCTGCATGGCTGCCGCGTCTCGAAACTTCGCAGCGAAGCATTCGACGCCTTTGCCGCCCTGCCTCGCCACCGCGAGGGCGAGCGTGCAGGTGCGGTGCCTGCCGCCCTCGATTACCGCCAGCCGCGTACGCAGGTCAACCTCGCGGTGATGCCGGTGTTCCCTGGTCTGCAGGCCGAGCATCTGCGCGCTCTGCTGGACAGCGGCGTGCAAGGCTTGCTGCTGGAGTGCTACGGCAGCGGTACCGGCCCCTCGGATGACCAGGCGTTGCTGGACGTGCTGCATGCGGCCCGCCAGCGTGGCGTGATGATCGTTGCGATCAGCCAATGCCCGGAAGGTTCGGTGGTGTTCGATACCTACGCGGCGGGTAACAAGCTGCGCGGTGCAGGGTTGGTCAGCGCTGGCGGCATGACTCGTGAGGCGGCGCTGGGCAAGCTGTTTGCGCTGCTGGGGGCTGGGTTGGATGTAGATGCGGCCGAGCAGTGGTTTGCGCTGGATCTGTGTGGCGAGCGGGCCTGACTTGAGCTTCGAGGTGGTGCGAAAATCGCGCGCCGCCCGCGCGGCGCATCGCGAGCAAGGCTCGCTCCTACGTTTGTTTCGGGCCAGTTATGCCTGTGGGATTTGCGCGCGAACGCCTTGGCGCATGGCTTGATATCGAGTCGTACACACAAGGCGGTCGCGCGCGTCTGTCACAGGCGTTATTGGCCGTAAACAAACGTAGGAGCGAGCCTTGCTCGCGATGCGCCGCGCGGGCGGCGCTCGATCTCATGGGCGCTGCGCCTCTTGCGCCAGGCGTCCACCAGCCCAGAAGCCCTTCCCACATGCAAAAAAGTGGCGGAAGGCAGCGGGAGTCGAACCTGCCCGGGAACGGCTGCCGTCCCCAACCGGGTTTGAAGCCCGGCCGCGCCACCGGGCGCGATTGCCTTCCTTGAACTCAGTGCCTGGCCTGCTGCTGAGCCAGGGCGCTGTCGGCGCGGATGTGACGCTGGTCGGCAACCCTGCGGGTCAGGCCGATGCGGTCGAAGTATTCGAGAATCTGCACACTGCGCTTGCGACCGATGCCCAACATATCGCGAAACGCCGCAACCTGCACTATCGGGGTGTCAGTTGCCTGGGCCAGCAGCAGCTCTGCCATGCGCCGCAGAGTCGCCTCAGGGTAGAACAGGTCGCGCACCACCTGGTGCACCAGGCCCAACCTGGCCAGCTTGCGCAACAGCAGACGCACATCCGCTTCAGCACACTTTTCCTCATTGGCCAAGGTCCGAACCCAAGGCGGGTCGAACTGCCCATCCAGCAAAAGAGGCTGCAGACGCGCCCACAATGCGCTGTCGGCATCACTCAATTGAACCTTGTGATCCGGCAGATGCAGCCAAGGGCCGCTGCTGGCGATCGCGCCTTCATTAAGTAGCTCATCCAGCAGGCTGACAAAAGCCGGTCGCTCCAAAGGCAAGGCAGCGAAGCGCCGCAAGCGGTCACGGTCCGGGCCGAGCTGGTCGGGTTCCTGCTCGTGGAACAACGCCAGTTGCTCCAGCACCTGTTGTCTGAGTAGTTGCCACTGGCGCTTATCGAACAACAACTGACCTTGCCGGGTGGCCACAACCAGCACATTGTTTGGAAGCTGCCAAGTCTCTCGAAGGCGGTTGAACTGGCGCTCAAGGCGCTGCGGATCAACCCCACCGGGCGCGTTTTCCAGCAGGGCCGTCAAAGCCTGCTCCAAGCCCTCGGCAGCACGCAGCACTTGCAACTGGCGTAGCCGCTCCTCACTGCGCCGCTGCCGACTTGGCGCGAACGGGTCGAGCACCTTACCGCCCCCCAAGGTGCGCTGGGCTCGCTGGTCGCGCAATACCAAGCGATCGCCGTGAACCGCCTGCAGCGGCGCGTTGAGCAGCAACTGGGCAAACATTCGCTGGCCGGGCGACAGGCTCTCGCCCTCCAGCAGCGCGACCCGGGCAGTGACGTCCTGGGTGCCCAGGTGTACGTGCACCGCACTGAAATGTTCGAAGGTACGTGTCTCGCTCGCCAACAGAGTCAGTTCGATATCGACCCGCACGCTAGGCGCATGCAGCCATTCAGGCACCAGCCAGTCGCCCCGGTGCACCTGCTCGACCGTCAGGCGTTCGGCGGCAATATTCAACGCCACCCGCTGCCCAGCCTCGGCCACCAACGCCGCCTGGTTCTGCGCATGCAGGCCACGCACCCGCACAGGCTTGCCAGCCTTGCCCAGGCACAAGGTGTCGCCAGCGCTCACCTGCCCGGCCAACGCTGTGCCCGTGACCACAACCCCTGCACCGGTGACGGCAAAGGCACGGTCGACGGCCAGGCGAAAACCTCCGCGCACGCTACGCTGGTGCACGCGCCTTTCGGCCGCCAGCAAAGCCTCGCGCAGCGCCTCGATACCCTCGCCGGTCACGCTCGACAGCGGAAACTGCAACGCCCCCGCGTATGGCCCTGGCGCCAACAACTCGGCCACCTGCGCCCGCACTTCCAGCAAACGCGCCGGCTCCACCCGGTCGCACTTGCTGATCGCCACCAACGCCTGGGGAATACCCAACAGTTCGATGATCGCCAAGTGCTCGCGGGTCTGCGGCATCACCCCATCATCGGCGGCCACCACCAGCAGCACCAGGTCGATGCCATGGGCGCCGGCCAGCATGTTGTGGATAAATCGCTCGTGACCGGGCACATCGATAAAGCCCGTCAACGGCGCCCCTTCGGCCAGGGCCGCGTAGCGATATCCGAGGTCGATGGTCATGCCACGGGCGCGTTCTTCCTGGCGGTGGTCGCCCGCCTGGCCAGTCAGCGCCTGCAGCAGTGCGGTCTTGCCGTGGTCGATGTGGCCGGCGGTTCCTACGATCACTGCACCGGCCCCAACTGCAAGGCAGGCAATTGCGCCAGCCATTGGGCTTCGTCGTCGAGCTGGCGCAGGTCAAGCCATAGCGCATCGTCGTCGATACGGCCCAGCACCGGCACCGGCAGGCTTCGCAGGGCCCGCTCCAGCACATGCAGGCTACGCCCGCGCAGCTTCTTCGAAACCTGCGGGCGCAGGCACAACGCCGCGCTGGGCAAGCGTGCCACCGGCTGGCTGCCGCTGCCGATCATGCCCAGCGCTGGTTCAACGCTGACCACCCATTGCTCACCCAGATGGGCCTTGAGCTCCGGCGCCAGGCGCTCGGCCTGGGCCTGGATCTCGGCCTGGCTGCGGGTCAGCAAACGTAGGCTGGGCAGGCGTTCGGCCAGGCGGTCGGGGTTGCGGTACAGCGCCAGCACTGCTTCAAGTGCGGCAAGGGTGATCTTGTCGACCCGCAGGGCACGCTTGAGCGGGTTTTTCTTGATCTTGGCAATCAGCTCCTTGCGGCCGACGATGATGCCCGCCTGGGGGCCGCCGAGCAGTTTGTCGCCGCTGAAGGTGACAATATCGGCGCCGTCCGCCAGCGCTTGGCGGACCGTTGGTTCGGCAGGCAGGCCCCAGCGCGTCAGGTCCAGCAGGCTACCGCTACCGAGGTCTTCGAGCAGTGGCAATTGATGCTGATGGGCGATGCGCGCCAATTCTGCGGTCGGCACCTGGGTGGTGAAACCCTGGATGCTGTAGTTGCTGCAGTGCACGCGCATCAGCAGGCCAGTACGTGGGCCGATGGCCGCTTCGTAATCGCGGGCATGGGTGCGGTTGGTGGTGCCGACTTCATGTAGGCGCACACCCGCGCGGGCCATGATGTCGGGAATGCGGAATGCCCCGCCGATCTCGATCAGCTCGCCACGGGAGATGACGCCTTCCTTACGTGCACCGAGGCTGTTTAGAGCCAGCAACACGGCAGCGGCATTGTTGTTGACCACGGTGACGGCTTCGGCGCCGGTCAGCTCGCGGATCAGGCCTTCGATCAGGTCATCGCGGTCGCCACGTTTGCCGGTGGCCAGGTCGAATTCCAGGTTGAGAGGGTAACGGGCGGCGGTCTGCATGGCCTCGACGGCTTCTTCCGGCAACAAGGCACGACCGAGGTTGGTGTGCAGTACGGTGCCGGTGAGGTTGAAAACACGGCGGACCTGACTGCGTTGCTGGATGGCCAGGCGTTCGCCGGCGCGGCCCAGTAATACTTCAGCGGCCAGCTCTGCGGCACCGAGCTGGCCGAGGCGAGCCGGTTCGCGCAGGTCGTCGAGCAACTGGCGCAGGGTGGCAAGCACGGCGTCGCGGCCGTGGCGGTCGATTAGCGGAAGGCAGGCTGGGTGGCGCAGCAGGGTATCGATCGAGGGCAGGCGTGGGGTGTCGCTGGCGAGGCTGGAAGACATGCAGTACTACCTTGGACTGATCCGGTGTCTGTTCGGGCCCTTTCGCGGGTAAACCCGCTCCCACAAAGACCGCACAGCCTTCAGGGACTGTGGGGTACCTGTGGGAGCGGGTTTACCCGCGAATGGGGCGACTCGATGCTGAAGTGTAGACACTCACCCACTGCCTGGCGCCAGCATCAGGTTCGGTGCCAGGCGGTGGAAGCCTTCTTCATCCAGGCGAATGTCCAGCGCCAAACTGGCCAGGTCGTCAGCGAGCGCTTCAGCGCCCGCATCGTTCTCCAGATAGTGCTGCTTCAAGTAGGTATCACACCCAGGACAACACTCCGCCCGCAGCGGCGCCTTGCCCGGTGCATGGCGATCATCATCGAGGCTGGTGTAGCGCAAATCCTTGCTCGACTCGCAGTACACACACTTCACCCGCACCACATGCCATTCACAGGCACACAACGAGCAGACCAGGTAACGCAGGCCATTGTGCTTGCCTCGGTTACGCACCATACCGGCCATGGCCGGCGAACCGCAGGCCGGGCACTGGGCCAGGCTGCCGGCGGGCTTTAGCTCCGGCGCAGGCAACGCCAGCAGCCAACTGGACCAGGCTGCTTGCACCGCAGCACCGATGAACGGTACCAACGCCGCCGGTACGGCATCGTACTGGCCAGCCAGCAAGGCGATGCCCCAGCCTTTACGCTGGCTTTCATCGCCGTTGCGCAAGGTCTGCAAGGCTTCGGCCAGAGGGCCGTCGGCCTCGTATTCGAAGTGATCGAGCAGTGCCTGCAACCACACCAGCCAAGGGCCTTCGCGCACCAGGCTGTCAGCCGCCAACGGCGGCAACCCGTGACTTATACACAGGCGCTGGCGTTCTTCGGCCACCGGCAAACCACCGGGTGGGTTATCCACAAGCTGCTGCTGAATGCGGCACAACCGAGCGACCAGCCGCAGGTAGTCACCCAAGGCATGCCCTGTGGATAAGTGCTCCAGCCGCACTGCACGCAGTTCGAACAGGTTGGCGGGTGGCAGATGAAGAAACGGCGGCATCACCGCCGATGCTTCGATCTGCCCGGGTTCGAGTATCGTGCTCAAACGGTCATCCTTCTTTACGTCCGTGATGGGTCGGCGTCTTGTCGCCGGTCACTTCGCGGTACCACAACTCATGGTGTTTACGCGCCCAGGTGCGGCTCACCCAACCATGCAACATTGCACCGATCGAGCCCTTGATCCAGATCCCGGCATAGATGTGCACGATGATGCTGAGAATCAGCACGAAGGCGGCCAGGGCGTGCAGCAAGGTGGCCAGGCGAATGGCGCCGATGTCGAAGTAATGGCTGAAGTACGCCCGCCAAATCACCACCCCACTGACCAGCAACACCAGCATGCACGCCAGCAGGGTCCAGAACAGCAGCTTCTGCCCGGCGTTGTACTTGCCGATTGGCGGCACGCCCTCCTCTTTGTTGAGCATCACCCGGTCGATGCGGCGCAGCCACAGGCGGTCGTTGGCGGTGATGAAGTTGGCGCGCCAGAAGCGCAGCACCAACCCGAGAAAGAACACGAACATCGCCACCCCGATGAACGGATGCAGGATGCGCGTCCAGGGCCCACCGCCAAACAGGTGGCTGAGCCAGAACAACGCCGGGTGGAACAGCGCAAGCCCCGACAGCCCAGCCAGAATGAACAGAATCGCCACCACCCAGTGGTTGCTGCGCTCGTTGGCGTTGTAACGCAAGATTGGCTTGTCGTCGTTCATGGCCGCTGCTCCCCCTGCCCGCCGGGCCGTTTCGGGTCATAGACATGGACCGTCGGGTCCACCTGGTGCACGCCATCAGCGGGCGGCGGTACGGGGTGCTCGTCCTCCTCGACCCGCTGCGGGCCGACCCGCACATAGTGGAAGAACCCGGCCAGCACCGCCGCGCCCATGGCCAGCAGTGCCAGCGGCTTGGTAAAGCCCTTCCATAGCCCGACCAACGGGCTGATCACCGGCTGGTCCGGAAGACCGGCATAAAGCTTCGGCGTGTCGGCATGGTGCAGCACATACATCACGTGGGTGCCACCGACGCCATCCGGGTCGTACAAGCCGGCGTTGTCGTAGCCCCGCGACTTCAAGTCGACGATGCGCTCGGCGGCATGCACCTTCATCTCGTCCTTGGTCCCGAAGACAATCGCCCCGGTTGGGCAGGTCTTCACACAGGCCGGCTCCAGGCCCACGGTCACACGGTCGGAACACAGGGTGCACTTGTACGCCTTGTGGTCTTTCTGCGAGATGCGCGGAATGTTGAACGGGCAGCCGGTGATGCAGTAACCGCAGCCGATGCAATGGTCCTGGTTGAAGTCGACGATACCGTTGGCGTGCTTGATGATCGCCCCCGGGCTTGGGCACGCCTTCAGGCAACCTGGGTCTGCGCAGTGCATGCAGCCGTCCTTGCGGATCAGCCACTCCAGGTTGCCATCGTCACGCTCGTGCTCGGTGAAGCGCATCAGGGTCCAGGTTTCGGCGGTCAGGTCCTGGGGGTTGTCGTAGGTGCCATGGTTGTGGCCGACCTCGTCACGCAGTTCGTTCCACTCCGAACACGCCACCTGGCAAGCCTTGCAGCCGATGCACTTGGTGGTGTCGATCAGCTTGGCCACTTCCTGCTGCTGACGTACCGAGGGCGGTACGGTGGTGGTGGCCGAGCGGGCGATGATGTCTTGGCTGGCCATCAGAGTTTCTCCACTTTGACGAGGAACGACTTGGACTCCGGCGTCTGGGTGTTGCCATCACCGAGGAACGGCACCAAGGTGTTGGTCAGGTAGCCGTGCCGGGTGGAACCGGTGAAGCCCCAGTGCAACGGGATGCCGATCTGGTGCACGGTCTGGTTGTTGACCTGCAGCGGACGAATCCGCTTGGTCACCACCGCCACCGCGTCGATATGCCCGCGCTTGCTCGACACCCGCACCCGGTCGCCGGCCTTGATGCCCTTCTCGTTGGCCAGCACCTCGCCGATCTCGACGAACTGCTCGGGCTGGGCAATGGCGTTGAGCCGGCAATGCTTGCTCCAGAAGTGGAAGTGTTCGGTCAGCCGGTAGGTGGTTGCCGCGTAAGGGAACTCGTCGTGCGTACCGAGGGTGTCCCACACCGAGTCGAAGACCCGCCCGGCCGGGTTGCTGACGACCTTCTTGTTCTGCGGGTGCAGTGGGTTGATGCCGATGGGCGTCTCGAACGGCTCGTAGTGCTCGGGGAACGGCCCCTCGGCCATCTTGTCGACGGCGAAGAACCGCGCCACGCCCTCAGGGTTCATGATGAACGGGTTCATCCCCGCCTCCGGTGGCGAATCGACCTTGAAGTCCGGCACGTCGGTACCGGTCCAGGCCTTGCCGTTCCACCACACCAGGCGTTTTTTCTCTGGGTCCCATGGTTTGCCCTGTGGGTCGCAGGAGGCGCGGTTGTAGAGGATGCGCCGGTTGGCCGGCCAGGCCCAGGCCCAGTTCTGCACCTGGTGCATGCCGTACGGGTCGCTGTTGTCACGACGGGCCATCTGGTTGCCCTGCTCGGTCCAGCAGCCGGCGAAAATCCAGCAGCCCGAAGCAGTACTGCCGTCGTCCTTGAGCTGGCCGAAGCCCGACAGCTGCTGGCCCGCTTTAAGCTGCGCGCCAGTGGCATCGGTAACGTCGCTCACGGCCCAGCCGTTCATCTCCTTGGCCAGCTCCTCGGGCGATGGCTCTTCGGGAACCTTGTACGGCCAATTGATGTTCATGATGGCGTCTGGATACGCACCGCCTTCAGCCTGGTAGCGATGACGCAGGCGCAGGAACAGCTCGCTCATGATGTGCACGTCGGTGCGGGTCTCGCCCGGGCCGTCGGCACCTTTCCAGTGCCATTGCAGCCAGCGGCTGCTGTTGACCAGCGAGCCGTCCTCCTCGGCGAAGCAGGTGGTGGGCAGGCGAATGACTTCGGTCTGGATATTGGCCGTGTCGACATCGTTGAACGGCCCGGCATTGCGCCAGAACTCCGAGGTCTCGGTGGCCAGCGGGTCCATGATCACCAGCCACTTGAGCTTGCCCAAGGCTGCGGTTACGCGGTTTTTGTCCGGCAACGCGGCAATCGGGTTGAAGCCTTGGCACAGGTAGCCGTTGACCTTGCCCTGGCCCATCATCTCGAACATGCGCAGCACGTCGTAGGCCGGCACGTCGAGCTTGGGCAGCCAGTCGTAGCCCCAGTTGTTTTCGGCGGTGGCATTGGCGCCATACCAGGCTTTCATCAGGCTGACGTGGAACTTGCCGTAGTTCTGCCAGTACGACAGCTGCCCTGGACGCAACGGCTTGGAAGCGCGCTTGTCGATGTAGGCGGCATAGTCCTGCTCGGCATCGCCCGCCAGGGTCAGGTAACCCGGCAGCGAGTTCGACAGCAGCCCCAGGTCAGTCAGGCCCTGGATGTTGGAGTGGCCACGCAAGGCGTTCACCCCACCACCGGGCATGCCGACGTTACCCAGCAGCAACTGCACCATTGCCGCACTGCGGATGATCTGTGCGCCAATCGAATGCTGCGTCCAGCCCAGCGCGTAGAGAATCGTCATGGTCTTGCCCGGTACCGAGCAGGTGGCGATCTCTTCCCAGATCTTCATCATGGCGTCCTGCGGCATGCCGCAAGTCATGCTTGCCACTTCCGGGGTGTAGCGGCTGTAGTGCTGCTTCATCAGCTGATAGACGCAACGCGGGTGCTGCAGGGTCGGGTCGACCTTGGCGAAGCCATCTTCGCCAATCTCGTAGCCCCAGCCGGACTTGTCGGCATACACACGCTTGGCCGCGTCGTAGCCGCTGAACAGCCCGTCTTCGAAACCATAGGTTTCCTTGACGATGAACGACACATCTGTGTAATTGCGCACGTACTCGTGCTGGATCTTGTCGTTGCTCAGCAGGTAGTTGATCAGCCCGCCCATGAAGGCGATGTCGCTGCCGGTGCGAATCGGCGCGTAGTAATCCGCCACCGAGGCGGTACGGGTAAACCGCGGGTCGACCACGATCAGCCGCGCCTTGTTGTGCGCCTTGGCCTCGGTCACCCACTTGAAGCCGCACGGGTGCGCTTCTGCTGCGTTGCCACCCATCACCAGGACCAGATTCGCGTTAGCGATATCGGACCAGTGGTTGGTCATGGCGCCACGGCCGTACGTCGGGGCAAGACTTGCCACCGTCGGGCCATGTCAGACACGCGCTTGGTTATCGAACCCCAGCATGCCTGTTGCGCGGATGACCTTGTGGGTCAGGTAGCCTGCCTCGCTGGAGGCGGCGGATGCAGCGAGGAAACCGGTGGTGAGCCAACGGTTGACCGTCTGGCCCTGGGCATTCTTCTCGATGAAGTTGGCATCGCGGTCCTGCTTCATCAGGTCGGCGATGCGGTCGAGCGCGTCATCCCAGCTGACCTGCACCCACTCCTTGCTGCCCGGCTTGCGCACTTCGGGGTACTTGAGGCGGCTGGGGCTGTGGATAAAGTCGAGCAGGCCGGCACCTTTGGGGCACAGGGTGCCACGGTTGACCGGGTGATCGGCGTCGCCTTCGATGTGGATGATGTTCTGTTTGACGTTTTTGCCCGCATCGCCCTGGCTGTACATGATCAGGCCGCAGCCGACCGAGCAGTAGGGGCAGGTATTGCGAGCTTCTTTGGTGTGCGCCAGCTTGAAGTGGCGCACCTGCTCGGCGAATGCCGGCGTCGGGGCCATGCCCAACGCCGCCAGGCTCGAGCCTCCAAGGCCGACGGCGGCGACCTTGAAGAACTGCCGACGGTTGAGGTCCATCGTGCACTCCTGATCAGGTTTCGGGCGCCAGAACATGGCCGGCGCCTCTGGTCATCACGGTGGTGGCAAATAAATGCCGCCAACTGTTAAGACTAGACAAGAATCAGGGAAGTGCGATGACGTGGGTCAGGGTTGAAGGCCCTTTCGCGGGTAAACCCGCTCCCACAGGATTAATGCCGACCCCTGAAGCTGCACCGCACCTGTGGGAGCGGGTTTACCCGCGAAGAGGCCAGCGGCTGTAAGACATTTCTGAACCTGAAACCAAATGCTTCAAGACCAGCATGCTTGGGAATTATCCTACGCGCGCTGCTGAACCATCGCTGTTGTCGGGGAAATGCCTCACGGATAACGTTTCCGGGTCGTTTCGGCGACCGGGTGTGAGAACCCGCAAGATTTCAAGCAGCAGTATCTTTTATGGCAGCTGTGTACGGGCAGGCTTCGTCCTGGCCGGGTTTTGCTTGATTTCTCCGGGTTCTCACCCCGTACACCGCTGCCACCCTAAACCCGTGAGAAGGTTTGGGTCGCAGCTCTCGGTCACGAAATCAAGAGATTTGCCATGAAAAAGATCGTACCCGACCCACCCCACCGCACCCCGGTCACCACCCCTTTCTTCACCGTCCAATCCGACATGTACCCACCCGACGCCCTCGCCCACGTCAGTGAGCTGCTACGCGGCGTCATCGAAACCATCGACGAACACTGCCGCGCCCGCGCCGGCGAACCTGGGCTGAACATGCTGGGCAATGCGATGCATGCCAGCGAGATTGCCTATTCGCTGGTTGAGCATGTGCAGACTCGGCTCTTCGGCCAGCAGGCCAAGGAGTGACGACATGGCCGACGAACCCAACATCACCACCATCGGCGTGGAAACCTTCCTTGAAGTCGGCAACCCGCCCATCAACTTGCTGCGAGTACAGCCCGGCGTGCCGATTGACGACGCCTACGAGCAGGTCTCGGTTTTACTCGGCTATATCAAGCACCTGGTGCGTGAGGGCGACATGGAAGATGACCACAAGCTGCTGGGCGCAGCAGATTATCTGACGGCCTTGGCCAAGGCGCTGATGAATGAAATCGAGATGAGCAAGAACCGGTTGCATTGACCTTCGGGGGCCAATCGCCGGCAAGCTAACTACAACATCGGGTGTTAAACCCCGTGGGAGCTGGCGGCAGCCTGCGATCGAGTGCGAAGCGCTCGCAACGATACCAAGGCCACCACAGTTGGGGCCGCAATGCGTCCCATCGCCGGCTGGCGCCAGCTCCCACCAGAACGTCGCAAGCTTCGGGATTTTAACCAAGCAACCTGCCCCACAGGTTAACCACTACCTGTAGGAGGCAATTTGCCGAAGATATGCTCCGCTCAGCAACGCGGCAGGTTACGCACCACATTCAACGCCGCACTGCTCTGCGCCACCGGCATCATTTCAACGGTATTGATGTTCACATGCGCCGGCTGCTCGGCGATCCAGGCCACGGTCGCGGCGATGTCCTCGGGCAGAATCGCCTGCACGTCGCGGTACAGCGCATCCACTGCAGCCAGGTCACCGTTCAGGCGCACCACCGAGAAGTCGGTGCCCGAACACAGCCCCGGCTCGATATTGCTGACGCGCACCCGAGTGCCAGCCAGGTCGGCCCGCAGGTTGAGACTGAACTGGCGGACAAAGGCCTTGCTGGCACCGTAGACATTGCCACCTGGGTAGGGGTAAGTACCGGCAATCGAACCGATGTTGATGATCATGCCACTGTCGGCCGCCACCATCTGCGGCAGCACCGCATGGGTCACCATGGCCAGGCCGGTGATGTTGGTGTCGATCATGCGCTGCCAGTTTTCCGCGCTGCTGACCTGGGCACGCTCGACGCCCAGCGCCAGGCCAGCGTTGTTGACCAGCACGTCGATGCTAGGCGCCGCTTCGTTGATCTGCTCCACCGCAGAGGCAATCGACCGGGCATCGGTGACATCCAGCGTCAGCGGGATGAAGTTGTCGCCCAGTTCGGCCTCAAGCGCTTGCAGTTTGTCGGTGCGCCGGGCGCCACCGATCACGCGGTAGCCCTTCTTGACCAGAACTTGGCAGATGGCGCGGCCAAACCCGGAGGATGCGCCGGTTACGAATGCTGTTTTCATCAGGTATCTCCAAAGGTCGAGGGGTCAGGCCAGGTACTTCACGCCCAGGCTGGTGAACAGGCAGAGCATCGAGAACACCAGGGCCTTGCGGACCACCTCGTTGCCCTTGCGGATGGCCAGTGCGCTGCCCATGTGGTTGCCGAGGATGTTGCAGAGCACCAGCGGCACGGCCAGCAGGTAGACCACCTTGCCCGCCATCACGAAGGCCACCAGCGCGCCGATGTTCGAGGCGAAGTTGAAGGTCTTGGAGTTGGCCGAGCTGGACACCAGGTCCATGCGCAGCAGGTAATGGAAAGCAATGATGAACATGCTGCCGGTGCCCGGGCCGAAGAAGCCGTCATAGAAGCCGATGACGAGGCAGGTCAGCGGCACCACGGTATAGAGCATGCGCGTCGACAGCTCACGCTCTTCGACCGGGCGATCCTTGGGTGTGAGGAAGATAAGGATGCCGAAGGGAATCAGCGCCAGGATGATCTTGCCCACGGTTTCCTGGGAGATCGACACGATCAGGTGCGCGCCCAGGTAGGCACCCAGCAGCGAGAACGGCACACCGACCAACGCCACCTGCCAGACCATCTTGCTGTTGGCCAGGAAGTTTCTGATGGCCGCCAGCGTGCCCAGGGTACTCACCAGTTTTTCCTGGCCAAGGGCGACCTGCGGTGGCATGCCCACCAGCAGAAAACCTGGCACCAGGAACAGCCCGCCGCCACCGGCGATGCTGTCCACGAAGCCGGCGATGAAGGCGATTGCGCCAAGCAGCAGGATCGCCAACAACCAATGTTCCGCCCAGAAGGTGCCTGACAGTTCCATCGCGATAGATTCCATTCCAATTGATCCTGATACAGGGTGGGCCTTCACATTACATCGACTCAATCATAGTAATTGCAAAAATTGAATCGATTCAATGTTTTTGTAGATCAGGATCGAGCTGCCAGATAGGGCAGGTATTTGAAGGGCCTTAACGGGTCAATCGATGTAATTAGCCCGCAAGCAATGGCAATTAACTCGATTTGACCTTTCGTGCTAGGCTTTCGCGCTCTCGCGGATTCTGGTGCCATTCCCATGTGGGTTCCTCGTTACAGTGACCTGTCGCAACCGGTCTACCTGATGATCGCCGACGCCCTCGAACAGGACATCGGCAATGGCCGCCTGGCAGCGGGCGATCGCCTGCCAACGCTCAAGGAGCTGGCCGAGTCATTGAATGTGACCCCTGGCACCATCGGCCGGGCGTACGACGAAGCCGCCAAGCGTGGTCTGGTAGTGGGTGAAGTAGGCCGCGGCACGTTCGTGCAGCAGCAGGCCAGCGTCAGCGCGTCATCTGCTCGCCCAGGCCCTGTTCCAAGCGAAAGCGACCAGGTCGACCTCTCGATCATCAAGCCCCATGACGCGCACACGGCCGACTGGCTGCGCAGTGCGATCAACGAGCTGGCCGAGTCCCCCGACCTGGCTCAGGTGCTGGACTACGTCACCGAAGGTGGCCATGCGACGCACAAGCAGGCGGGTGCGGCCTGGATCCAGCGCTGGCTGCCCGAAGCCCGCTGGCAGCAGGTGGTGCTGACCTCTGGCGCGCAACATGGCCTGCTGGTGGCCATCAGCAGCCTGTCGAAAAGCGACGATGTGATTCTGTGCGAGTCGTTCTGCTACCCGGGCATCATTTCACTGGCCCACAGCATGGGGCGCCGTCTGCGCGGCGTGGCGATGGACGAGCACGGCCTGATCCCGGAGGCTCTTCGCGCAGCTTGTCGTGAGCACCGCCCTGCCCTGCTGGTCTGCGTCGCCACCCACCAGAACCCGACCAACTCGATCATGCCCCGCGAACGGCGCGAGGCGATTGCGCAGATCGCCCGCGAGTTCGACCTGTTCATCATCGATGACGATATTTACGGTTTTCTTGAGCCGGCCCCCGACTACAAACCGCTGGCCGCCTATGCGCCCGAGCGTTCGGTGTACCTGACCAGCCTGTCCAAGAGCGTGCTGCCGGCGCTGCGCATCGGCTACCTGTATGCCCCGCCGCAAACCCTGTCGCGGCTGTCGTCGATGGTGCGCAGCAGCGTCTGGATGCCTTCGCCGCTGATGGCCCAACTGGCCAGCAACCTGATCAACAGCGGCAAGGCCGATCAATTGATCCAGGTGCAGCAGAACGAAGCTGCGGCACGTCAGCAAATGGCTCGGGAAATCCTCGGCCAGTACAACATTCGCAGCCAGCCCAACAGCTTCCATATCTGGCTGGAGCTGCCCGAGCCTTGGACCAGCGACGAGTTCGCCAACCTGGCTCGCAACAATGGGGTGACGGTGGTCAGTGGCAGCCAGTTCCTGCCGGAACGAACCTCAGCCACCTGCGGTGTGCGCATTGCCCTGATGACACCCAGCCGCCAGGAACTGAGCTTCGCCCTGACCAAGCTGGCCAGCTTGCTGGATTCGCCAGAGCCACGACTGTTCTACTGAGCCGGGACTGACCTCACGGCTCAGCGCGCTCCAGCGTCAACTCGACCCGCCGATTTTTCGCCCGCCCCTGCGCATCGGCGTTGTCCGCCAACGGCTGGGTGTCGGCCATACCAACGGCGGTGAGCCGGGCGCCAGCGATGCCTTGTTGCTGCAGGTAGCGCACGACGCTGCCGGCCCGGGCGCCGGACAGTTCCCAGTTGGAGGGGTAGCGCTCATTGCGGATGGTGCGGTTGTCGGTATGGCCGGCAACGATGATCCGGTGGGGGATGCCGCTCAACACGCCAGCCAGGCGTTGCAGGGCCTGCAAACCCCTCGGGTCGAGGTCGGTCTGCCCGGAGTGGAACAGGATGCTGCTGTCGATCCGGAAGCTGACAGTGCGCTCATTGCGGATCACTTCGATATCACTGCCCAACTGGTCCAGGGGTAGCTCGGCAAGCGGGTTGCTTTGCTCTTCCGGCGCCGGGGTGACTGGAACTTCGGTGACAGGCGGCACCTCGATTACGGGTGGCGGCTCGGGCACGATCGGCGCAACGCGCAGCAGTGCCCCCGGCGGATCGACTCTTGTCAGCTGGGCCATATCGAGTGGCTGGAACAGTTCAGACGGCACTTGCGTCGGCTGGTTGCGGCTGATCATGGCTTGGGCAAGCATGGCCAGGACCATGACCAGCAGCAGCGTCATCAGGTCCAGATAGGTCATCATCCAGCCCTCGGCATCGGTCTCCGCTGCCGTACCGCCCAGCCAGTCTGGCGCCATGGCCGAGCGCTTGAGGTTGCACTGCCGCTCGCGGGCCTTCATCAGTTCGACTTCCAGCGCGCGCTGATGCGCCAGCCAGTGTCGGTTGTCAGCCACACTGTTGTGCGAGGCATTGAGCAGGCTCATGGGCGTTTGCGCCAGACCGCGAACAGCGTCGGGTCGATACGCCGGGCACTTTCCTCCTGCAACTCGTCCTGCTGGTGATCGACCAGCGTCTTCAGGGTTTCTCGCATCAGGCCGGGGCTGCGCTTTCTGGCCATCATCGAGATGCCTTGCAGAATCATGTTCATCAGCACCACCCGCCGCTCGGTACGCCGCTCGAGCTTGACCGCCACCGGCTTGAACAACAGGTTGGCCAGCAGCACGCCATACAGCGTGGTGGTCAGGCTCATCGCCATCTGCCTGCCAACACTGCCCAGGTCGCCATCGCCCAGCACGAAGACCATGTTCACCAGGCCGACCAGGGTGCCGAGCATGCCGAACGCCGGGGCGTAGCTGGCCATGACGCGAAACATCTGCGCTTCGGCCTGCTCCTTGGCCCGCAGCCGGGCGATGCGCCATTGCATGATTTCAAGGATGTCCTCCTCCGCCACCTGGTCGACCAACAGCTGCACGCCAGAGCACAGGAACGGGTTCTGCACCTGCGCCAGCGCCTTCTCCACCGCGCGGCTGTCGCCATCGACCCAGCGCCGGGCCAGGCTTACCAGGTCGTCGATATCGTGCAGCGCACGCTCGCGCTCGGTACGCAGAACGGTGACCAGCAGGCGGCCGATGCGGCGGACTTCGGCCATGGGATAGCTGATGCAGGTGGCCGCGAAAGTGCCCCCCAGCACGATGGCCAGGCTCGGCAGGTCGATCAGCAGCGCAGGCTGCTGCGCGCAGAACATCATCAGCACTGCCAGCAACAGCAGGCTGGCGAACAGGCCGATCAGGGTCGATGGGTTCATGGACACTCCGTGGACGGCCCCCGGCCGTTGAATAATGTTGCGTCGCTTTATAGCGGCAAGGGCCAACGGGCAAAGGGGCTAATACAGCCACTTTTCGCGGCGAGTTTGCGCGACGGGATGACGGGGTCGTGGTGGGTGGAGCAGCTGGGCAACTTTTTTTCGGTGTGGCGCTAAAGGTGAGATTTGCGGGCGCCGATGTTCGCGCTGTCAGCAAGACCAAGGCGCTGTAAATGTGGAGCGCCGGACCCGTGCTTGTCACAAGTGCCCAACCACGAAAAGGAACCACACGATGTCTGTCATCAATACCAACATCACCTCGTTGATTGCCCAACAGAACCTGAGCGCTTCGGAAAGCAGCCTGAGCACCTCGATCGAGCGTCTGTCCTCGGGCCTGAAGATCAACAGCGCCTCCGACGACGCCGCCGGCCAGGCCATCGCCAACCGCATGAGCTCGCAGATCACCGGCCTTGAGCAGGCAAGCAGCAACGCCAGCGACGGCATCTCCCTGGCACAGACCACCGAAGGCGCGCTGGACCAGGTCAACGACAACCTGCAGCGTATCCGTGAGCTGGCGGTTCAAGCGTCCAACGGCACCAACTCGCAGTCCGACCTGCAGTCGATCCAGGATGAAATCACCCAACGTCTGGACGAGATCAACCGTATCTCCGAGCAGACCTCGTTCAACGGCGTGGATGTCCTGGCCAAGGACCAGACCATCAGCATCCAGGTGGGCGCCAACGACGGTGAAACCATCGAAATCTCGCTCAGCGAAATCAACGCCGAGACCCTGGGTCTGGGCGATTTCAACGTCAACGGCTACGACACCACGCTGACCGCTGTCACCCTGAACGACGCTTCGGGCACCGCGATCACCTCCACCAACACCAGCTACGTCGACAGCTCGGGCACCACCGTCAGCGGCGGCACCCTGTCGCAGGACGCCGACGGCAACTACTTCCTCACCGTGGGTGGCAAGACCTACGCGGCCGAAGTGGACACCACCACCAGCGGCTCCACCACCACCGCGACCATCACCATCGACACCGACAACGCGGTCACCAAGAAGTCCACCAACACCCTGACTTCGCTGGACAACGCGCTGTACACCATCGACTCCATGCGTTCGGACCTGGGTGCGATCCAGAACCGCTTCGACTCGGCGATCACCAACATTTCCACCACGGTGACCAACCTGACGTCCGCCCGCTCCGGTATTCAGGATGTGGACTACGCCACTGAAGTGTCGGCGATGACCAGCGCGCAGATTCTGCAACAGGCCGGTACCTCGGTACTGTCCCAGGCCAACTCCATGCCGCAGCAGATGCTGTCGCTGCTGCAGTAAGGCTGGTGATTGGCAACCTTGGTTGCCATTTGAAGGCGTGGCGCGAGCTGCGCCTTTTTTGTTGGTGGTGCAAAGGGCTCGCCAGGACATCTCCGGCGTTTGGAAGATCGAGCGCCGCCCGCGCGGCGCATCGCGAGCAAGGCTCGCTCCTACGTTTGTTTCGGGCCAATTTAAGCCTGTGGGATTTGCGCGCGAACGCCTTGGCGCATGGCTTGATATCGAGTCGTACGCACAAGGCGGTCGCGCGCGCCTGCCACAGGCGTTACTGGCCGTAAACAAACGTAGGAGCGAGCCTTGCTCGCGATGCGCCGCGCGGGCGGCGCTCGATATCCGCCCCTCCACAAAACCCAAGACAGGCACTCGCACCACCAATGGGCAAAATCCCGAGGTTGGCAGGTGGCTTATCCGGGCTTTGCCCAACCCTGCGCAGGGATAGCATTCGGGCTTGTTTTCCTACGCCACAAGGCCGTTCCCATGCCCAAGCCCCAGCGCGCTCGACCCCCTAAACCCCGCCTATCTCCCCCGCCTTTGAACCTGGGCGAAGCGCAACGCATTTGCCAGCGCCGCCCCGATGATGCGCGGGCCTGGCAAACCCTGGGCAATCTGCAGTTGGGCGATGCTCCAGAGCAGGCCCTGGCCAGTTACGAACACGCCCTGAAGCTCACCCCAGACGACCCGCTGGTACTTGAACTGGTGGCCAAGGCCGCGCAGAAACTGGGCGACTTCGAACGCGCCCTGTCCCTCGCTACGAGGGCCATCCATTTGGCGCCCGAGTGCTCCGCCGCGCACCACCGCATGGCGACCCTGCATTTCGAAAAAGGCCAATTCCCCGCAGCGCTGGAACATGTCGACCTGGCGCTGCGAAACCAACCCAACGACTGCCGCCTGCTGGCCAGAAAGGGCTTGATCCTCAATCGCCTCGACCGCTTCGGCGAGGCCATCGAGGTGTTTCGGCTGCTGATCGACCAGGAACCGAAGGACTACAGCCACTGGAACAACCTGGCCAACCTGTACAAGGACATCGGCCAGCTGGAGCTGGCCGATCAGCACTATCGCCGGGCTATTGAACTGGCCGGGCGCAAGGATGTGCTGCCCTACTCCAACCGCCTGACCAGCCTGCACTACGACCCGAACCGCAGCCGCGAGTACATCTTCGAGGTGTGCAAGGAGTGGCAGACGCGTTTCGGCCCGGCCTGCGTCCCCCCTCGCCCACTGGCAGACAACCTTGCGCCGGACAAACCGCTGCGGGTCGGCCTGGTATCCGACGGCCTGCGCCAGCACCCGGTCGGCAACATGATCGTCGGCGTGCTCGAACGCCTGCCGCGCCACCAGTTCCAGCTGCTGGCCTACAGCAGCAGCCAGGTCAGCGACCACCTGACCCGGCGCATACGCGCGCGCGTTCAGGGTTGGCAACCCATCAGGCACATGGACGATCAGCGCCTGGCGCAGCAGATTCGCGACGACCGCATCGACATCCTCATCGACCTCAGCGGCCACAATGCCGGTAACCGCATGGGCACGATGGCCCTGCAGCCGGCACCTCTGTTGGTGAAGTGGGTCGGAGGGCTGATCAACACCACAGGCCTTGAGGCCATCGACTACCTGCTGACCGATGCCCTCGAGTCGCCGCCCGGCGAGGATGCCTTCTACACCGAGAAGCTGATTCGCCTGCCGGACGACTACATCTGCTACGACCCGCCGGTCTACACGCCAGACATAAAATCGCTGCCGGCCTTGAGCAACGGCTTCGTCACCTTCGGCTGTTTCAACAACCCGACCAAGATCAACGACCAATTGCTCAGCCACTGGGCAGACCTGCTGCACGCCGTTGCCGATTCGCGTCTGCTGCTCAAGGGCGGCGCCTTCGCCAACCCCGAACTGCGCGAGCACGTGCAACGCGTTCTGCAAGGGCGCGGCATCGCTCCCGAGCGTGTGCAGGTGGAAGGCCCGGTGGGTCACAAGAGCCTGCTGGAGAGCTACAACCGTGTCGACATCGCGCTCGACCCCTGGCCCTACTCCGGTGGCCTGACCACCTGCGAAGCGCTGTTGATGGGCGTACCGGTGGTGACCTTGCCCGGCCCCACCTTTGCCGGTCGCCACTCCACCACTCACCTGGTCAATGCTGGCCTGCCCGAACTGGTGGTCGACAGCTGGGACGCGTACGTGCAACGCGCTGCATCGCTGGCCCGCGACCTGCCGAGCCTTGCGACCATCCGCAACCACCTGCGCGACAAGTTGATGAGCTCGCCGGTCTGCGACAGCCAGCGGTTCGCTTCGCATCTGGGCAATGCCTTGCGCGCCATCTGGCAGCGCCATTGTGCCGCGAAGCCTGCTGCCGCCCTGACGCTGAACAAGGACGGCAGCGCCTTCTTCGAAGATGAGCACGACGCCGTGCGGCTTCAGCACCCCGCAGCACCTGCCGCGCAAGGCGAGTTCAGTTTCAGCTTCAAGGGCCGAATCGTCACCCTGGACCACGGCGCCGCCCTGCTGGGCTCACCGCGCTACGTTTCCCTGCAGCGGCTGGGCGTGCTGTCGACCATCGCCTTCGACCCCAGCAGCCGCATCAGCAACGCCAGCCAGTTGAAGCAGCTGGGCGAGCTGCACTATTACCCGAATACCGCCCTGGGCAACGGCCGCCCCGCAACACTGCGCGCCTGCCTCGACCCGGCGCTGAGCGCCACACTCGAACCCTTGCCAGCGCCCAGCAAAGGGCCGATGCCACAAGTACTGGCCCGCGTGAAGCTGCCAACGCTTCGACTGGACGCCATCGAAGGGCTCGACACGCTGGACTGGCTGCTGCTGGACAACCTCAACGACAGCCTGGCGACCATCGACCACGGCACAGGCACGCTGGCCAACACCTTGCTGGTGCAGGCGCGCTTCAACTTTTCCGCCACCCATGAAGGCCAGCCGAGCATCGCCGACCTGTGCCAGCGGCTCATGCCACTGGGCTTCAGTTTCTACCGGCTGCACAACCTCCAGTACCGCAGCTACGCAACCGACGACCCGGCCAGTGCGACGCTCGGCGCATCGCAACTGGTGTGTGCCGATGCCCTGTTCCTGCCCAGCAAGGAACGCATGGCCGGCCTTGGCGAGAACCCGCGGCGCAAGCTGGCGTTTCTGCTGCACACCGTCTTCGACGCAAAAGACGCGACGCTGCAATTGCTGCGCGAGCTGGAGGGTGACGTTGCCGAGCGCTACCTGAAATACTGCCAACTCAACCTGAGCGTGCTAGAGGCCTCTCGTAAAGCGCCGCCAACATTCGCGCCACCCGCACCGCAAGTGCCATTACAGGAACCGCAGCTGACGTTCCCAGCGGAAGTGGCTAAGTATGTCGAGTCGATCTACGCCAAAGCTTCGGTGATTCTCGAATACGGCAGCGGCGGCTCTACCCTGCTGGCCGGACGCATGGAGGGCAAGACCGTGTTCTCGGTCGAGAACGACCTGCGCTGGGCCGAGCAGATGCAGCACCTGATCGACACGGCCGACCTGCCATCGCCGCCGCGCATGCACCCGGTGGATGTGGGCGCTACCGGTGCCTGGGCCAGGCCCCGCGATGCTTCGGGATGGAAACGCTTTCATCGTTACCCGCTGCAGGTGTGGGATGAGGCAGGCTTCCAGGCGCCCGATGTGGTGCTGATCGATGGGCGCTTCCGCGTCGCCTGCTTCGTCACCGCTTGCCTGCGCATCACCAAGCCCACCATCGTGCTGTTCGACGACTACCTAGACCGACCGCACTATCACGTGGTCGAGCGCCTGGCGAAGCCCACAGCGCACATCGGCCGCATGGCCCGTTTCGACTTGCAGCCGATGGCTGAAATCCCCAGAGAACTGCTGACCTGGATGGTGTCGAGCTATAACGAGGTGGCCTACGCCAGCTAAGCGACGCTGACGCGGTCGGGGCTGATTCAGCCCCGGCCGATGGCGCGGTAGGTCAGGCCGGCATCAGCGGCGGCGCGGGGGTCGTAGAGGTTGCGCCCATCGATCACGACGGCACTGCGCAGTTGCTGGCGCAGCCAGTCGAAGTCGACACTGCGAAAGGCTTTCCACTCGGTGCAGATCACCAGCGCGTCAGCGCCCTTCACTGCCTGGATCCGGTCCCCGGCCAGCAACAGGTCGTCACGCTCGCCATACAGCCGACGACACTCCGGCATCGCTTCAGGGTCGTACGCCTGCACCCGTGCACCGCTTGCCCACAACGCCTCCATCAACGCCCGGCTGGGCGCTGCGCGCATGTCGTTGGTGTTGGGCTTGAAGGCCAGCCCCCAGACGGCAATGGTCCGTCCTTCAAGCTCACCGCCCAGCGCGTGCTCCAGCTTCTTGAACAGCGCGGCTTTCTGGCGCTGGTTGATCGCCTCCACCGCATTGAGCAACTGGGGTTCGTAACCGACGGCCTGGGCGGTGCGGCTCAGAGCCTGAATGTCCTTGGGAAAGCACGAGCCCCCATAGCCGCAGCCTGGGTAGATGAAGTCGTAGCCAATGCGCGGGTCGCTGCCGATGCCGTGTCGGACTTCTTCGATGTCCACGCGCAGGTGCTCGGCCAGGTTGGCCATCTCGTTCATGAAGCTGATCTTGGTGGCCAGCATGGCGTTGGCGGCGTACTTGGTCAGCTCGGCGGCCCGCAGGCTCATGAACATCAATTTGTCGTGGTTACGGTTGTAGGGGGCATAGCATTCGCGCATCAGGCGCATGACCGCCGGCGACTCGGTGCCGACAACGATGCGGGCGCCACGGGTAAAGTCCTCGATGGCCGCCCCTTCCTTGAGAAACTCAGGGTTCGAGCAGACTTCAAACGGCAGTTGCAGGCCACGTCTTGCCAGCTCGGCGGCGATGGTCGCCTGTACTTTTTCGCCAGTGCCAACAGGCACGGTGGACTTGCCCACCACCACCTTGTAGCCGCTCATGAACCGGCCAATGTCCCGGGCCACCGCCAGCACATATTGAAGGTCGGCCGAACCATCTTCATCGGGCGGGGTACCTACAGCGATGAACAGCAGTTCGGCAAAGGCAACGGCCTGTGCCGCATCGCAGCTGAAGTGCAGGCGCCCGGCGCGAAGGTTGCTGCCGAGCAGCACGTCCAGCCCGGGTTCATGGATGGGGACTTCGCCGGCCTTCAAGGACTCGACGCGCAACGGGTCGATGTCCATGCACATCACATCATGCCCTGCATCGGCCAGGCAGGCGCTTGCCACCAGCCCTACGTACCCGGAACCAAACACGCTGATTTTCATGGTTTTCCTAACGATCAGTCCGCCAGCTTCGCACGCAGGCGGGCGATGGCCTGGCTGTGCAGCTGGCAGACACGGGACTCGCTGATTTTCAGCACCTGACCAATCTCACGCATGTTGAGTTTTTCCTGGTGGTACAGCGCCATCAGCAGCCGCTCGCGCTCGGGCAAGCTGTCGATCGCGCGTATCAGCAGCGTGCGATTGCACTCGTCGAGCAGTGCGTTGACGGGGTTGCGACCATGGAATTCGAGGGTTTCCAAGTGGTCTTCACTGACCTGGTCGATGGGCAGCATGTGGCTGCCATTGGTATCGCACAGCAGCTGGTGGTATTCGGCCAGGGACATGCCCATGGCGGTGGCGATCTCGCGCTCGGTAGGCGAGCGGCCGAGGCTCTGCTCTAGCCGATACAGGGTGTCCGACAGCAGCCGTGCCTGGCGCCGCACGCTGCGTGGCGCCCAGTCGCGCGAGCGCAGTTCGTCGAGCATGGCCCCGCGAATGCGGTGCAGCACGAAAGTGCCGAAGGTGGTCCCCCGGGTCTGGTCGTAGCGGGTGATGGCATCGAGCAGGCCGATGCTGCCGGCCTGGATGAGGTCATCCAGGTCGATGCTGGGCGGCAGCTTCGTCTTGAAGTTCAGTGCATGCCGTTTGACCAAGGGCAAGTACTGCTGCAGCAGTTCCTGTTGGTACATCCTGCCTTGTGCCGTATACATCGTGCGCGCCTGTGAAGGACCCATGTGGCGATGAGGCATCCGCGCCGATTGCAAACCGAGCGCTGCCTGAGGGATAGCGCCGGGATTATCGGCGCAGCGTTCTGGCCGCGAAGCCAAGAACAACCCCGTGGTTTCAGGGCTATTCGTCAGTTAGCCGGCGTCAGGACCCAGGCGCGCCGATGATGCTGGTGATACGCAGGGTGCGGTCCTCAGGGATTTCACTCAGCGCGATCACCGCCAGCTGACGCAGGCGCCGGCGCAGGAAGCGCGACAACACTGGGCGCAGGCGGTTGGGCACCACCAGCACGGCCGGGTCGCTGTTCATTTCCTGGCGCTTGAGGGCCTGGGTGGTTTCCTTCATCAAGGTGTCGGCCAGGCTCGGCTCCAGGGAGCCGCCATTGCCAACCGCCTGCATCACCACCTGCTCCAGGTTGAAATCCAGGCCAATGACACGCAGTTCCGGCTTGTTGGCGTAGTACTGGTTGACGATGGAACGGCCCAGGGCGATGCGCACCAGTGCCGTCAGCTCGGCAATGTCGGGCGGCTGCTGGGCGCCGCCGTGCTCGGCCAGGGTGTCGAGGATGGTGCGCATGTCGCGGATCGGCACGTTCTCCTCCAGCAGGTTCTGCAGAATGCGTTGCAGTTGCGTCAGCGTCAGCAGCTTGGGCACCACTTCATCTGCCAGGCCCTTGCCGTCGCTGCCCAGCTTGTCCAGCAGCTTCTGCACCTCGCCACGCCCCAGCATGTCCTTGGCATGCTGATGCAGCAGATGGTTCAGGTGGGTAGCCGCCACGGTGCTGGCATCGACCACGGTGTAGCCGTAGATCTGCCCATGCTCGCGCAGGTTCTGGTCGATCCAGATGGCGGGCAGGCCGAAGGCCGGGTCCACCGCCTCCTTGCCTTCCAGCTGACCAGTGACCTTGCCAGGGTTGATCGCCAACCACTTGCCGGGGTAGATCTCGCCGCGCCCCACTTCCACGCCCTTGAGGCTGATGATGTAGGTGTTGGGCGACAATTCCAGGTTGTCGCGCACGTGCACCACCGGCGGCAGAAAGCCCATGTCCTGGGCGAACTTCTTGCGCAGGCTCTTGATACGCGTGCTCAGCTCGCCTTGCTGGCGCACGTCCACCAGCGGAATGAGCCGATGGCCCACGCGCAGGCTGAGGGTGTCCACCAGCTTCACGTCATCCCAACTCGCCTCGCTGCTCTGCACCGCCGCCTTGGGTTGGGCGACCGATACCGGTGCCTGCTCGGCCAGTTGCTCCTGGCGCGAGAACCACCAGCCCAGCCCGCCCAACAGCGCGGTCAGCAGCAGGAACACCAGGTTGGGCATGCCGGGCACCAGGCCCAGCAAGCCCATCACGCCGGCCGTCATCATCAGCATCTTCGGGCGGCTGAACAGCTGGCCGATCATCTGCCGGCTGACGTCCTCCTCGGTATTCACCCGCGACACCATGACACCGGCCGCAATGGAGATCACCAGGCCAGGAATCTGCGCCACCAGGCCATCGCCAATGGTCAGCATGGTGTAGGTGTGGGCCGCGTCGGCGAAGCTCATGTCGTGCTGCAGCAGGCCGATGGCCAGGCCACCGACGACGCACACCGCCATGATCACCAGGCCGGCCACGGCGTCACCCCGCACGAACTTGCTGGCACCGTCCATGGAGCCGAAGAAGTCGGCTTCCTGGGCAACTTCCTTGCGTCGCTTGCGGGCCTCTGGCTCGCCGATCAGGCCGGCGTTGAGGTCGGCATCGATGGCCATCTGCTTGCCGGGCATCGAATCGAGGGTGAAGCGTGCGCCCACCTCGGCGATACGGCCCGCGCCCTTGGTAATCACCATGAAGTTGATGGTCACCAGAATCAGGAACAGCGCCAGCCCCACCGCAAAGTTGCCGCCAACCAGAAACTCGCCGAAGGCCTCGATCACCTTGCCAGCGGCGTCGGTGCCAGTATGGCCATGCATCAGGATCACCCGCGTCGATGCCACGTTCAGCGACAGGCGCAGCAGCGTGGTGAACAGCAGCACCGACGGAAATGCCGAGAAGTCCAACGGCTTCTCGGTGAGCATGCTGACGATCAACACCATGATCGCCAGGGCAATGTTGAAGGTGAACAGCAGGTCGAGAATGAAGCTTGGCAGCGGCAGGATCATCATCGACAGGATGAGCACGATCAGCACCGGGCCGGTCATGATCTTCAGGTCGGCGCCGGCTGGCCAGGCGTCGCGACGTAACAGGGCAGTCAGGCCTTTCATGGGTCTTGTGGGTCCTCGGTTTTCCTGGCGCGTCGTCCTGGCTGGTCCATGCCATCAGGAACGTTCAGATTGAGCGGTGTGGGCGGAACGGGCCCGCCGTGTTCGCTGACGCGCTTGAGGCGGATGGCCCAGGCCACCACCTCGGCGACAACGGTGTAGAGCTCCATGGGGATCTCTCGGTCGAGGTCCACATGGAAATACAGCGCACGCGCCAGCGGAGGCGCCTGCAGAATCGGCAGGTCATGCTCCTGGGCGATCTCGCGAATACGCAGCGCCACGGCATCCGCCCCCTTGGCGAGTACGCGCGGGGCGCCATCCTTGTCCTTGCGGTAACTGAGGGCGACCGCGAAATGGCTGGGGTTGGTCACCACCACGTCAGCCTTGGGCACCTTGCTCATCATGCGTCGGCGCGCCCGTGTCTGCTGCAGGCGCCGGATGCGCGCCTTCACATGGGGGTCACCGTCGGAGTTCTTGTGCTCCTGGCGCACCTCCTCCTTCGACATCCGCAGGTTCTTGGCGTAGGTCCACAACTGGTAGGGCGTGTCCATGCCGACCACGACGATCAGGGCCGCCACGCAGGTGGCACAGGCCTTCGCCGTCAACGCCATGGTCGTCACCAGCGCCTGCTGCGGTGGCAGCTTGGGCAGGCCGAGCAGTTGGCCGATGTGGGCATCCAGGAACAGGTACAGCACCAGGCCAACGAGCGTGGCTTTGGCGATGGCCTTGGCCAGTTCCACCAGCACCTGCATGGAAAACAGGCGCGCCAGGCCGCTGATCGGGTTGACCCGGGACAGACGCGGCCGCGCCGCTGCCAGGGTGATGACCAGCCCGCCAAGCAACGTCGGCGCTACCAGGGCGGCAAACACCATCAAGGCGAAGAACGGAATCAGGGCCATCAGCGCCGACTGGCCGAGCGCCCAGCAGGTGGCGAGCATGCGCGCGGTATCGAACAGCTGGACGCGATCGAACAGCAGTGCCCGCTCGACGATGGCGCCGATCTGGTCGTAAAGATGCCCGCCCATGACCCACAGCCCACCGATACCGGCCAGCAGCATGACGAACGTGGTCAACTCGCGCGAGCGCGCAATCTGCCCTTCTTCCCGGGCTTTTTCGATGCGGCGCGGCGTGGCCGCTTCGGTCTGGTCTTCTCTGCTGGTCTCGGCCATGATCGTTCAGGCAACAGCGGCCACCCGGGCAGTTCAGGGGCCGCTATTGTGGACAGGCGCCTGGCACGGCGAACCTGCGAACAAACGCCTTTATGCCTCGCTATTGCGGGGTTTGCGCTGGGGCACTGACAGGCTCGTGGTCGCTGCCAGGAGGCGCCTGAATGCCGTACTCGTCCTGGTCTAGGATGCGCTGAGCGACCTGGCTGTCGAGGACGATGATCTCGATCCGCCGATTGGCCGCGTCATACGGCCCGGCCCCGCGCAAGCGAATACGGTCGGACATGCCCGAGACCCGCAACAGTTTGTCCGGGTCGAGCCCGCCCGCCACCAGTTCCTGGCGCGAAGCCTTGGCGCGATCGGCAGACAACTCCCAGTTGCTGTAAGTCGCTTCGCCGCCCGCATAGGGATGGCTGTCGGTATGGCCGCTGATCTGAATCCGGTTACGCAGTTCATTGAGCACCGGGGCGAACGTGCGCAGCAACTGGCTCATGTACGGCGCCACCTTCGCACTGCCCAGCTCGAACATGGGGCGCTTGTCGGTATCCAGCAATTGCACGCGCAGGCCTTCCGGGCTCAACTCGATGGCGATCTGCTGCTTCAGCTCGCGCAGCTTCGGGTCGCGCTCCACGGCATCTTCCAGCCGTTGCTTGAGCGCTTGCAGGTGACGTCGTTCCTCGCTGGACAAACGGCTGGATCGCGGAGGTTTACGGACCCTTTCGCCCTGCGACACGTTAGGGTCGGTACCACCACCGGGAATCGCGCTGGTGCTGGCGCTGCTCTTGTCACCATGGGCAAGGGCTACCAGCAACGGCGTGCTGAAGTACTGGGCGATGGCCTCCTTGTCGCCCTTGCCGGCATTGGAAAGCACCCATAGCACCAGAAACAGCGCCATGAGCGCCGTCATGAAATCAGCGAAGGCGATTTTCCAGGCCCCGCCGTGGTGCCCCTTGGCGGCCTTTTTCTTGCGTCGAATGATGATCGGCTGCTCACTCATGCTGTCGCCAGGCTCGGTTGACCGGCACCGCCCCGCACATGGTTTTCCAGCTCATCGGCGGTGGGCCTTTCACTGCTGTGCAGCGCCTTGCGGGCGAACTCCACGGCCAATTGCGGGGGAATGCCCTGCACATGGCCCAGCAAGGTTATGCGCAGGCAGTGCAGCATCTTGGTGGATTCGCCGGTCTGCCGCTCGATGCGACTGGCCAGGGGGGCGACGACACCATAGGCCAGGTAGATACCGAGGAAGGTGCCGACCAACGCATGGGCGATCATCAGGCCCATCATGTCAGGGCCGACATTGACCGCACTCAGGGCCTTGACCACCCCCAGCACCGCGGCAACGATGCCGAAGGCCGGCAGCCCATCGCTGATCTTGTACAGCGCATCGGCGGGCAGGTGCGCCTCATGCTCGAATTCCTCGATCTCGTGCTGCATCAACTCGTCCAGCTCATGGGCCTGAACCGACAGGCTGATGAGCAGGCGCAGGTAGTCGACGATGAAGTTGAGCACCAACGGGTCGTCGAGCAGCTTGGGGTACTGGGAAAAAATCGGGCTTTCCCGCGGGTTGTCGATGTCCCGCTCCACCGCCAGCAGGCTTTCCCGCCGGGCCTTGCCCAGCAGGTTGTACATCATGGCCAGCAGGTCCATGTAGAAGGATTTGTCGTAGCCGGCGCTGCGCCTGAAGGTCGAGACCGCGCCCAGGGTCGCGCGAATGGCCTTGCCATTGTTCGCCGCGATGAACGCGCCGATCGCCGCCCCGCCGATCATCAGCAGTTCAGTGGGTTGATACAAAGGCCCCAGGCTGCCACCGGACAGTACGAAACCACCGAATACCGAGGCCAGCGCCACAAACAGTCCCAATACAATAAGCACGTCGCCGCTCCTCAGGTTCCCGTGAAAGACGGCTGAAGATCGGCAACGGCAATGGCCAACTTGAGAAAACTTGCCCCGGTGACTGTGAAACCCATCGCCTGCGCGGGCGATGGGTCATCGCTGGCGTACCGGACGCAGGCTGTCGAGGGTTTCGGTTTCGCTATCGCGGCGCTTCAAGGTCTTGCCTGCCCGGGACGGCGGCTGGCAAATACCGCACACGTAGTTCTGGGTCGGCGAGTACGAGTGGGTGATGAACTTGCCCGTGCAGCAGGAGCAACGAATCTGCTCCAGCATGCCGTTCTCGACGAAGCGCACCAGCGTCCAGGCGCGCGTGAGCCCCAGCACCCGCTCGCCCTCGGTGTCGCTGGCGTGCTCCATGTACAAGCGATACGCCTTGATGAAGGCGTCGATCCGATGGCCACCAATCTCCAGCAAGCTGCAATAGATGCTGTAGAACAGTGACGAATGGATGTTCGGCAGCCAAGTCACGAACCAGTCTGTAGAAAACGGCAACATGCCTTTGGGCGGAGGAGCTCCGCGTACTTCCTTGTACAGACGGATGAGCCGCCCGCGACTGAGCGAGGTCTCGGTTTCCACGACCTGGAGGCGCGCCCCCAGCTGGATCAGCTCGATGGCCAGATGCACCTGCTGCATCTCGGTGACCAGACTTTTCTCGGACATGGCTCAGCCGCCGTTGCTGTGCATGCCTTCCGAACGGTCAGCAGCCGCCATCAGCAGGGAAGTGTGAATTTCAACCATGCCCAGCTCGCGCGAGTTATCCAGAGCCCTGGAAATACGCTCTGCTTCCTCGAAGATAGGCCGGCAAATGAGCTGGTTGGTCCTGGACAACTGGGTCATCTGCTTGCTGCTCAACTGGGTGAGCAAGTCCGCCATGTTGTCGTTAAGTTTCAACCTGAACATCGCGACTTCGCGATCCTTGCGCAACAAGTTCTGTGCCAGCAGCAAGTAGGACAGGTTGAGTTCCTGGATGTCTGCTAGGTCTTTATTAGTGTTTGGCAACTTTCTCCCCTTTTTCGATAGTGACTACCGCCCCGGCACGCCGTAAAGATGAAGCCATACACACTTGCCCTGCGCTTGAAATGACCAAAGCCTCTAGCGTGGGCTTTCTGGGTTTCCTGCGGCTTTCCTATGTGTTGAACATCCGAGTGCTCCCTTGCGGGGCATCGAGATTTATTTTTTTACCCACTAAAGTATCAAGTGCATCGCCCGATAACAGATAGCGGCAGACCTTTACTAGTATTTACCAAAGAAGTGTTAAGTACTGTTAAGACCCTGATTTTTACACGCTTGCAACGCGTTCATCAGCCACCAGATGATGGCTTACTGCCGCTACCGATACAAAAGATGGCTCAGTGATATCACTTTGGCGCCATTCAAACGGTAGGCATTGTCCAACTCGTCTTTCTGACGGCTGACTTGCATGAGTTGCCCCAGGTAGTTTTGCCGTTCATGCAAGAAACTGCTGACCTTGGCATCCAGCTCCAGAATTTCGGTAACAAGTTCAAGCTTGCGCGTTTTCCCCTGCTCGTCGAGTTCCGACTGGCGTTCCGCCCGCTGCAGGCCGGCGGCGTCAATCAGTCCCTGCGACTTCAGTGTGAAGATGCCATCCCAGTCACCATTCTCCGCGCATGCGAGCATGCGGCGTGACTGTTCCAGCAGTCGTTCATAGGCAGCGATCACTTGTGCTTGCAGCATATCTACCGTTAATCCTCGGTTTGCGGGCCAATCGCGTTCCAAGCCGAGGCGATATTGCCCAGAAGCTCCGCGGCGGCAGTTAGGTGCTCTTCGTTATTTTCAAGGTTGGCGCGCAGCAACAGGCGCACGACGAAGTCGTACAGATCGTCCAGTTGACGGGCGATCTCGCCGCCTTGCTCCAGGTCCAGTGATGCACGCAGCCCCCGGCTGACAATATTGACGGCACGGGTGATTGCCTTGCCCTTTGCCGGGATGTTGCCCGCCTGCAGGTGCAAGCGGGCAAGGCGCAGCGAAGCCTGGTAGTGGTCGAACAGCATGGTGATGCGCTGGTGCGGCGAGGCGGCAAGAATGCCGCTCTCCAGGCCCACCCGGGCATAAGCGCTGGCGTCTTGGGCGGATATCATCTGGCGAGCTCCGTCACGCGGGCATTAATCGTCACTGTTGAGCGCCTCGAATTGGGTGGTGAGGTAATCGGCGGTGGAGTTCAGGGTGGAAATCAAGGTATCGAGCTCGGTGAACTCCTCACGCCAGCGCTCCATCTCGGAATCGATCAGGTCCTGCTTTTCTTCGTAGCGCTCTTCCAGCTGTTCGAGCTTGGATTCCAGGCTGTCGGTCTTGGCGACGATCAGGCCGTTGTCCTCGTCGAGGTAGTTGTCCAGGTCTTCGGTCATGCGCGAGATGAAACCCGAGCTGCCGTCGCTGCCGATGAAGAATTCGGATACCGCGTCGATGTTGTCTTCAAGCGCGCTTTCCAGCGTGTCTTCGTCGATGGACAAGGTGCCATCGGACTCCAGGGCGATGCCCAGTTGCGACAGGTAGGTGAAGGTGCCGCTGCCGATCGAGTTGTAGATGTCGCTGGCCAGTTCGGTGCTGATACGCCGGGTCGTGGAGTCGCCCAGCAATTCCCCGCTGGTTTCCGAGTCGGCATCGTAGGCGGTCAGGTCATCCACCGTGGCCACGAAGTCGTTGTAGGCATCGACGAAATCGGTGATCGCATCGAGGATCGTGTCGGTGTCGCGCTCGATGGTCAGGGTCTGCGAGCTGCCGGTGGCGGTCAGGCTGAGGGTGACGCCCTGCAAGGCTTCTTCGACGGTGTTGCTCTGGCTGGTGATCGAGATGCCATTGATGGTGAGCTCGGCATCCTGCGCGGCGACCGTTTCGGTCATGTTGCCGGAGCCATCGGCATAGCCGAACAGCGAAGTCGCCAGGTCGCTGCTGTCGTCGCTGCTGTAGCTGACGGTCATCTGCGCTTCGGTGCCGGTGCTGTTGGAGGTCAGCACCAGGCGATACGGGCTGTCACTGCCATCGCTGACGATGGTGGCGGTGACACCGGCATCCGCCGCATTGATCGCGTCGCGCAGCCCGGCCAGGGTGTTGTTGCTGCTGTCCAGGGTGATGGAGATCGCTTCGTCGCTGCCAACCTGAAGCGTGAGCGTGCCGGTACCCAGGGTGCTGCTGGTATCGCTGATGCCATCGGTGGCAAGGCTCTGGGCCTGCGCCAGCTGGGTGACCTCGATGCTGTAGGAGCCCGCCACCGCCTCGCTGCTGGTCGTCACCGACACGCCGCTGCCCGAAATGCTGGTGCTCAACGACTCGTACAGGCTGGCGTCGGCCAGGGCTTCTGCAGCCGTTTGCAGCGCATCGAGCGCACTGGTCAACGTGCCGTAGGCCGAGATTTCAGCTTCGACAGATTCTTCCTGGGCGGTAATCGGGTCCAGCAGGCTGGTGGTCTTCGATTCTTCCAGGCTTTCCAGGATGCTTTCCAGATCAAGCCCGGAGCCCACGCCCAGGGAAGTGATGGAGGCTGTAGAGCTGGTGGTGGTCATGTGCGTGTCCGTCCTGATGTGCGCAGCTTTTCGGGCCGCTTACCGCCAACGCGGTTCAGTGGCTGTCTTAGGGCGCAACATCGGCAATCGACTGGGTCGTCTTTAAGGCACTTGCTGCTAAATCTGTGAGCGGCGTCTCAAACCTGCATGGCCATCACATCTTTATAAGCAGTGAGCAGGCGGTTGCGAACCTGCACCCCCATCTGGAACGCGACACTGGCTTTCTGCGAATCGGCCATCACATCACTGAGCGAAACCTCGCTGCTGCCGGCCTGGAAAGCATTGGCCTGGGTGCCGGCGGTTTGTTGCAGCTGGTTGATGCGCTGCAGCGAAACCTGCAGTTCGCCGGCAAAGCTGGTGGCGGCCTGATTGCCCCGGAACGAAGCAGTGCCCTGGGCCTGCTCGGCAAGGCTGCTCAACTGTTGCAAGGCATCGACAAAGGCTGGGCTGGTCATGGCACGGGGCTCGTGGCTGGCGAATGCGCGGCAGATTAACAAGCCAGTGCAAATACGAATCCGCCCAATTGGCAGCAAAACATCAGGCTTTTCTGCCCTTTGCCCGCTTTGCGCTTCGCCAGAATGACGCTGAGCCAATCCCGACTGGACCACCGCCCCAACCGGCCGGCGGACCGCGGGTCGATTACCATTGCCAGCGGACTCTGTGATGCCCCTCTTCCCGGCCACAACCTCAGCTTCGAGGTGCTCGTGACTACTGCTGCCCAGGCCAAGGGCACAAAAAAGAATCTGCCGATTGCCAGCCCGCCCCAAGCCCTGGATGCGCTGGCAGGGTTGCTGCGTGGCCGGCCGATGCTGCCATTGCTGCTGGCCGGCGCCGCCGCGGTGGCGGTGTTGGTGGCGTTGCTGCTGTGGGCGCGCGAGCCGGAATACCGCGTGCTGTTTTCCAACCTGAGCGAAGCGGATGGCGGCCAGGTCATCGGGGAACTGGACAAACGCGGCGTGCCCTATCGGCTGGGCGAAGGCGGTCACACCATCATGGTGCCTGCCGAACGGATGAATGCACTGCGCCTGCAACTGGCCGAACAGGGCCTGCCCAAAGGTGGCAGTGTCGGCTTCGAGTTGCTGGACAAGCAGGCCTTCGGTATCAGCCAGTTCGCTGAACACCTCAACTATCAGCGCGGCCTGGAAGGAGAACTGGCGCGCACCATCGAATCGCTCGGCCCGGTGGCCCATGCGCGGGTGCACCTGGTCATGGCCAAAGATTCGGTGTTCGCCCGCGATCGCGAAGCCGCCCGGGCCTCGGTCACCCTTGCCCTGCAGCCTGGCCGCGAGCTGGGCCAGAGCCAGGTCAGCGCGATCATTCACCTGGTCACCGCCAGCGTGCCCGAGCTGGCGGTGGACGGCGTCACCGTGGTCGACCAGAGCGGCCGCCTGCTCTCGCGCAGCCACGAAAGCGACGGGCTCGACGACGCCAAGCTGGACTACGTCAGCGAAATCGAGCGCAGCTACCAACGGCGCATCGAGGAAATCCTCACACCGTTGCTGGGCAGCACCAACGTGCACGCCCGAGTGGTGGCCCAGGTGGATTTCTCGGTGCGCGAAAGCACCGCCGAGCGTTACGCCCCCAACCAGGATGCCAACGCGGCAGCAGTGCGCAGCCAGCAGACCTCCGAACGCCTGAACCAAACCGGTGAGAGCGGTCGCGGCGTGCCGGGTGCTTTGACCAACTCTCCACCGAATACCCCAGCGCCAACCCGCGCCAACGCGCCAACGCCCGCACCGGGCAGCGCCAACGCCAACAACGCCACCGCCACCACCTCCGCCAGCGAGACCGGCAAGGCGCTGCAGAGCGAGCGCATGGTCAACTACGAGGTGGACCGGGATGTCGAGCACGTCAAATCGAGCCTGGGCAACATTCAGCGCCTGACCGCTGCCGTAGTGGTGAACTACCGAACCGTGATGAAAGACGGCGCCCCTTCCAACGAACCACTGAGCAAGGAAGAGCTGGCCGGCATCAACGACCTGGTGCGTCAGGCCATGGGCTTTACCGAAAGCCGTGGCGACACCCTGCAAGTGATCAACAGCCCATTCGTGGAAGAACAGACAGACCTCGCCGAACTGCCGTGGTGGCGAACGCCGGAGGCCTACAACCTGGCCATGAGTGCGCTGCGCTATCTGCTGGTGGGCTTCGCCGCCTTCATGCTGTGGCGACGCGTGCTCAAACCGATGCAGCAGCGCGCTACCGAGTCCGGACGCCGCGAGCTGATGGCGCTGTCCGACCAAGACCTTGAGCTGACGCCAGACACCCTGCCCGCCGGTGACGTGGTTGCCAGCCCAGGCAGCCCGGCGCGGCCTGCGCTGCCGCGCAAGTCGGCGCTGTACGAACAGAACATGGAAAGCCTGAAACGCCTGGCCACCGAAGACCCGCGTCTGGTGGCGATGATCGTGCGCGGCTGGATGAAGAAAAATGACTAACAAGATCAGTGGGCCACGTCGCAGTGCCATCCTGCTGCTGTCGCTCGACGCCGACAGCGCCGCCGAAGTGTTCAAGTTCCTGCCCAGCCAGGACGTTGAAACCATCAGCCTGGAAATGGCGCGGCTGAGCCAGGTTTCCCATGAGGAAATGCGCCAGGTGCTGGCCGAGTTCATGGACGAGACCGAACAGTACGCGGCGATCAACATTCAAAGCAGCGACCACATCCGCGCGGTGCTGACCAAGGCCCTGGGCAGCGAGCGCGCCGCCAGCCTGATCGACGACATTCTGGAAACCACCAACACCGTTTCCGGCATCGACAAGCTCAACCTGATGGAAGCGCCGATGGTGGCGGAGATGATCCGCGACGAACACCCGCAGATCGTCGCCACCATTCTCGTGCACCTGGAACGCAACCAGGCCTCGGCGATTCTGCAGCTGCTGCCCGAGCGCCTGCGCAACGACATCATCCTGCGCATCGCCACCTTCAGTGGCGTACAACCGGTGGCGTTGCACGAGCTCACCGAAGTACTGGGCGTCATGCTCGATGGCCAGAGCCTCAAGCGCAGCAAGATGGGCGGCGTGAGGGCAGCGGCGGAAATCCTCAACCTGATGGCCTCGGCCCAGGAATCTTCGGCCATCGACAACCTGCGCAACCACAGCGTGGACCTGGCACAGAAGATTCTCGACGAGATGTTCCTGTTCGAGAACCTCGCCGATGTCGACGACCGCAGCATCCAGACGCTGCTGCAGAACATCGACAGCAATTCCCTGGCGATTGCCCTCAAAGGCGCATCGGCGCCGTTGCTCGACCGCTTCATGCGCAACATGTCGCAACGTGCTTCGACGCTGTTCCGCGAGGATATGGAGGCCCGCGGGCCGGTTCGCATGTCGCAGATCGAAACCGAGCAGAAGTCGATCTTGCAGGTGGTTCGACGCCTGTCCGAAACCGGCGACATGGTCACCGCACGGGGCGACGATGCCTATGTCTGAACGGTTGCCGCATGGGCACTGGCAAGCCTGGCAGATGGACCCCCTGGGTACCGAAGCGCCACTTTCCATCGACCCGGATGCCGCACGCCGCGAACAACAGCGCAAGCACGCCCTCGCCCAACGCCTGGCCTTGCAGCGCCTGCGCGACCAGGCGCAAGCCGAGGCCGAACGATTGGGCCATGCCCAAGGCAAGGAACTGGGTTATGCCCAGGGGTTGGCCGAAGGGCGCGAAGCGGCGGCTGAAGAGTTGCGCCAGCAGCTCAGCCAGACCCTCGAACCCTTGCGCGCCTTGTGCCGGAGCTTCGATGAAGCGCTGCGCGAGGTCGATGGCCTGGTGGCGCGGCAAGTGGGCCAGGTGGCGCTGGAGCTTGCCAGCCGTCTGGCCGGCATGGCGCTGTCGGTTCAGCCCGAGCAAGTGGAACAGCTCGCCCGGCGCATGCTTGCCTGCGAACCGGCGCTGACCGGCAAACCAAGCCTTGAGCTGAACCCTGGCGACCTGCCCTGGGTGCAAGGCAGCCTGGGCGATGAACTGGCGGCGGCCGGTTGGACCCTGCACGCCGACCCGTCGATTCAGCCCGGCGGTTGCCGTGCACTGAGCGCGACCGCCGAGCTGGACGCCACGCACCAGACACGTCAGGCGCTGTTCGAACGTAACGGCCAATGGCTGCTCGACGAAATGGCTCCGCCCCAATGACCACCGCCAACCCGCACCTGAAACGCTGGAGCCAAGGCCTCGACACCCTGGCTGGCGAAGCGTTGCAGGCCACCGACTACCGGCGTAGCGGCCGTATCACCCGGGCCACCGGCATCGTGCTGGAGGCGGTGGGCATGCGCCTGCCGCTGGGCGCCGGGTGCCGTATCGAACTGCTGCCCGCGCGTGGCGCACAGCCAGGGATTTTCGCCGAAGCAGAAGTGATCGGCTTTGCCGGCGAGGTGCTCTACCTGATGCCGCTGGAAGAAATCCACGGCTTACAGTCGGGGGCGCGGGTGTTCGCCCTGGCCGATGAGCCGGGCGCCAGCGACGGTATCCGCCCCGTGCCGCTGGGCATGTCGCTGCTCGGCCGGGTACTGGACAGCAGCGGCAACCCGTTCGATGGCAAAGGCCCGTTGCTGGCGGCGCATCGCGCCAGCCTGCATGGCCAACCGATCAACCCGCTGCAACGGGCGCCCATCGACCGCCAGATCGACGTGGGCATCCGCGCCATCAATGCCTTGCTCAGCGTGGGGCGTGGGCAGCGTCTGGGCCTGTTCGCTGGCTCCGGCGTGGGCAAGTCGGTGTTGCTGGGCATGATGGCCCGCTACACCCGCGCCGATGTGGTGGTGGTCGGCCTGATCGGTGAACGTGGCCGCGAGGTGCAGGACTTCATCGACAACATTCTTGGCGAGGAAGGCCTGCGCCGCTCGGTGGTAGTGGCCGCACCGGCCGACGCCTCGCCCCTGCAACGGCTGCAGGGCGCGCTGTACGCCACGCGCCTGGCGGAGGATTTCCGCGACCAGGGCAAGGATGTGCTGTTGATCATGGACTCGCTGACGCGCTACGCCCAAGCCCAGCGCGAAATCGCCCTGGCCCTGGGCGAGCCACCGGCCACCAAGGGCTACCCGCCATCAGTGTTCGCCAAGCTGCCGAAGTTGGTCGAGCGCGCAGGCAATGGCCCACGGGGCGGTGGCTCGATCACCGGTTTCTATACCGTGCTCAGCGAGGGCGACGACCAGCAGGACCCGATTGCCGATTCGGCGCGGGCCATTCTCGATGGCCACTTCGTGCTGTCGCGCCAGCTGGCCGAAAGCGGGCACTACCCCGCCATCGATATCGAAGCCTCGATCAGCCGGGCGATGACCGCGATCGTCAGCGAATCGCAACAGCGCAAGACCCAGAAGCTCAAGCAGGCCTTGTCACGCTACCAGCGCAACCGCGACCTGATCGGCGTGGGCGCCTACGCGCCGGGGCACGACGCCCAGCTGGACCGCGCCGTGAACCTGTACCCGCATATCGAGCGCTTCCTGCAACAGCGGATCAATGAACGCTCGTCGATGGAAGACAGCCTGGCCGGGCTCAATCTGCTGTTCCCCGGCAAATGACCACAGAGCAGGCAGGTAGACCATGGCCCACGAATCGCTCCAGCTGCTTGTCGAACTGACCGCCCGCGCCCGGGAGGACGCTGCCAACGCGCTGTCCCAGAGCCGCCGCGCCGAGCAACGACTGGCCGAACAATTGCGCACCCTGGACCAGTACCAGCGCGAATACCGCAAGACACTGCAGCAAGAACTGGCCGGCGCCGGCATGAGCCCGGCCACGCTGGCCAACTACCGGGGTTTTCTCAAGTCGCTGGAGGCGGCGATGGAGCGCGCCGAAGCCAACCTGGAACGCCACCGGGCCCAGGTTGCCGAGCATCAGGAAACCTGGCGCCAGGCATGGCGCAAGGTCAACGCCATCGAGACGCTGCTGGCCCGGCGCCAAGCACAGGAACAGCTGCGCGCCGGTCGCGCCGAACAAAGACAAACCGACGAACAGGCCAGCCGTGCGCGACGCGCATCCCTGGGCAGCGGATTCTGAGAGAGCCATGAACATCATCACCAACCTCACAGCCCAACCCTTGGCCTCAAGCCAGGATGTGACCGACACCAGCAGCACAAGCGACACGGCGAATGCCTTCTCGACCGCGCTTGAGCAGGCCGAAACGGCTAGCACAGATGCGCCGGCCACCCCGATTACCACCGCGACGCCGTCGACACGCCCTGCAAGCACGCCGACGTTACCTGCCCAAAGCCAACCGGTGAAAGCCAGCGAAGCTCCCCAGCTGGCGGTGCAAGCAGAAGCAGCAGACCTGCAACAGGAACTGCCCCAGGTAGTCGCTCCCGAGCCACTGCCTCCGGCGGCCGATCTGCAGGTCGCCGAAGTGGACGCCAACGCCGACGAAGCCGTGGACATGGACAGTCTGGCCGCGATGCTGGACACCGACGACACAGTAGAAGACAGCACTGATGCAGATGACGGTACAGAGCCGTCACGGGATTCGTTGGAAGCGATTCGCCAGCGCCTGGACTTGATCGACAATGCCGGCGTACTCGCCATTTCTGCGCCCGTGAGCTGGGCGCAGGCACCTGCGGCAAACCCCGAACCCTCGCCCGATAGCGAGCCTTCCTACGAAGGCAAAGTATCGGCACCCCTAGAGTGGAGCGCGCCCGAGGAGGAGTCCCCTGCGGCCCAACCAGACCTTGCCGTCGACAGCCTCGCCGAAATAGCCCCGGTAGCGACGCGCGCCTCGCTGGAAACCACCCGTGGCATTGCCTTCGACAGCCCGCCCGCTGACACCGCAGACGGTACTTCCGCCGTGCCCACGGTCGTGCCCGGCCTGAGTTCGACCACAACCGCCAGCGCCAGCACTGTCAGCACCGACACAACCGCCGCTGCCACTCCCTCCTTGGGAAGCACGGCCTGGCAGGACGACCTGGGCCAGCAGGTGATCGCCCTGGTGCGTCGCGGCGAGCAGCAAATGGACATGCAACTGAACCCGGCTGACCTTGGCCCGCTGTCGATCAGCCTGAATGTCAGCGAAGGCGGTATTCAAGCGCAGTTCCAGTCCACCCACGCCTCGGTGCGCTCGGCGGTGGAGCAGGCGCTGCCGCAGTTGCAGGTGGCGCTGGCCGCGCAGGGGCTGACACTGGGTGAGGCGTCGGTCAACGACGGCGCATCACGCCAGGCCATGGGCGAGCAGCCTCGCCGGGAGTCGCCAGGCGCCAGCAACACGACGCGCACGGAACCGACCTCGGAACCTGCTGCCGCACCACAAACCCAGCAGGTTGCCAGCCTTGGCGCCGGGGTCGACCTGTATCTGTAAACGCCGAAGCAAAGCCACAAGTTGACGCCCTAAACCCGCGCTAATCAGCCCATCGGACGATTGGCCCGCTGGGCATACTTGCGCCCTTTCGAACCGTTTACCCACTCCCAAGGCCGCTATCCATGCCCACTACCACCAAGAAGATCTGGCTCTGGTTCATACCACTGGCCTTGGTCACTGCGGCGGCCAGTTCCGCGGGCGTGTATGCCTACATCGTGCGTGAACGTGCCCAGGCGCAGGTACACAAAACGTCGGCCGTGGTGCCACAGGCGCCACTGCTGGTGAGCGTCGCGCCCATGACGGTCAACCTGCACAGCGAGCGCGATGACCAAAGCGTGCTCTACGTCGGTTTCAACCTTGAAGTCGGCAACGAGGGCACGCGCAAGCTGGTGGAGATGTACATGCCGAAGATTCGCAGCCAGCTGCTGACCGCCCTGAGCGGCCAGGACAGCGCACAACTGGCAACGCCCCAGGGCAAGGAGGCGCTGGCAGCTCAGATGCTTGAGCTGCTGCGCAAGAACCTGGCCGCCGAGCAGCCCGATGTCGCGCTGCTCGGCGTGCTCTACACCGACTTCATCGTGCAATAAGCCATGTCCACCAACGACATGCTCTCGCAAGACGAGATCGACATGCTGCTGCGCGGCAGCGACGATATCGACACCTCCGGGCTCACCGATGACACGGCGATGGAGTTCCCCGGCGATTCGTCCCTGGACCCCGACGAGCGGGTTCGCCCCTACGACCCGGCCACCCAGCACCGGGTAATCCACGAACGCCTGCATGCCCTGGATATCATCAACGGACGGTTTGCGCGCTACTTCCGCATGAGCCTGTTCAACCTGATCCGGCGCAACGTCGACATCACCTTCAAAAGCATCGGCTACCAGAGTTTCAGCGAGTTCTCCCTGCACTTGCCGATGCCCACCAACATCAACCTGCTGTCGATGAAGCCGCTGCGCGGCACCGCGCTGGTGGTGTTCCCGCCCAGCGTGGTGTTCATGGTGGTGGACAACCTGTTCGGCGGTGACGGCCGCTTCGTGACCAAGTCCGAAGGCCGCGAATTCACCCACACCGAGATGCGCATCATCCGGCGTGTGCTGGGGCTGACGGTGGATGCCTACCGCGATGCCTGGAAGTCGGTGTACCCGCTGGAGATCGAATACCTGCGTTCCGAGATGCAGGCCAAGTTCGCCAACATCACCGGCTCGCCCAACGAGGTGGTGGTCAACGCCACCTTCCACCTTGAGGTCGGCAACCTGTCCAGCGACTTCAACATCGTCATCCCCTACCTGATGATCGAGCCGATGCGCCAACTGCTCAATGGCCCGCTGACCGACATCAACCCGGAGGAGGAGCGGCAGTGGAACCGGCGCATGGCGGACGAAATCACCCAGTCCCAGGTTGACCTGATCGCCGACTTCGTCGAGATCGAATCGCGCCTGGGCCAGGTCATGGCACTGAAGAAGGGTGACGTGCTGCCCATCGACCTGCCGGACAGCGTCAAGGTGCGGGTCGATGGCGTGCCGGTCATGAATTGCGAATTCGGCAGCTACAACGGCGCCCGCGCCCTGCTGGTGAAAGAGTTGATCGATCACTCCATTGGCAAGCCCTCTTCCTCCAGCCGATTCGTCAAGGGCCACCTGCCCATAGCCAAGGAACCCGACCATGAGTGACCCGAACCTTCCCGAACCGCGCGAAGACGATGAGTGGGCCGACGCCCTGGCCGAACAAGGTGCGCTCGACCCTGCCGAAGACCCTTGGGCTGCAGCCCTGGCCGAACAGAGCGAAGCCGTACCGGCCGCGGTAGCCAGCAACGCCGGCAGCGGTGTGTTCAAGCCCTTCGCCACGGTTCAGCCACAGGCTTCGCCGCGCGAGCTGGAAATGATCATGGACATTCCGGTGAAGCTCAGCGTGGAGCTGGGACGCACCCGGATCACCATCAAGCAGTTGCTGGAACTGGCGCAAGGCTCGGTACTGGCGCTGGATGGGCTGGCGGGCGAGCCGATGGACATTCTGATCAACAGCTATCTCATCGCCCAGGGCGAAGTGGTGGTGGTGGATGACCGCTACGGTATTCGCATCACCGAGATCATCACGCCCTCCGAGCGCGTGCAGAAGCTCAACCGATGACCGTCCCCAGTGCCCTTGCCGCCCCTGCCAGCCTCGGCGTACCGGCAGACGACCTGACCGGGCTGGCCCTGATGGGCAAGACCGCACTGGCCCTGGGGCTGGTGGCGGCGTGCATCCTGTTGTGTGGCTGGCTGGTGTCCCGAATCGGTGCCCGCCCCGCGTCCGCCAGCAGCGTCGTTCGCGTTATTGGCAGCACCCGGCTGGGCCAGCGGGAGAAAGTGGTGGTGATCGAGGTCAGCGGCCGCAGGCTGGTACTGGGAGTCACCGCTCAGCAGATTGCCTGCCTGTCGGAAATGGATGCGCCACCCGCCGCTACCGAGGCTGACGCTACGCAGCCTGCGCGCGGTTTTGCCCTGCGTCTGGCGGATGCCCTGAAACGTGGCGGGGCCCGTGGCCCGGAGCACAGCGCATGAATGCCCGCCGCCTGATCCTGCTGGCGCTGCTGTTGCCCGCGCTGTTGCCGGTTGCCGAGGCAGCGCCCGCGCTGCAGGGGCTGTCGGGGTTCACCGGCCAGGCCGGTGGCGAGAAGTGGTCGCTGAGCCTGCAGACCTTGATGCTGCTCAGCGCCATGGCCTTTCTGCCGGCGGTGCTGCTGATGATGACCGGTTTCACCCGCATCATCATCGTGCTGAGTTTGCTGCGCACGGCAATCGGCACCACCACCGCCCCACCAAACCAGGTGCTGTTGGGCCTGGCCCTGTTCCTGACCTTCTTCGTCATGTCGCCCACCCTGGAGCAGGCCTACCAGAAGGCCTGGGTGCCGTTCTCCCAGGATGAAATGAACGTCGAGCAGTTTCTGGACGAAGGCAGCAAGCCATTTCGTACTTTCATGCTGGCGCAGACGCGCCAGACCGACCTTGCGCTGTACGCACGCCTGGCGCAGGTCAAGGACCTGCAAGGCCCGGAGGACGTGCCCATGCGCGTGCTGCTTCCGGCGTTCGTCACCAGCGAACTGAAGACGGCGTTTCAAGCGGGCTTCACCATCTTCATACCGTTCCTGATCATCGACCTGCTGGTCGCCAGTGTGCTGATGGCCCTGGGCATGATGATGGTGCCGCCCTCGACCATTTCCCTGCCCTTCAAGCTGATGCTGTTCGTGCTGGTGGATGGCTGGCAGCTGCTGCTCGGTTCGCTGGCACAGAGTTTCTACCCCGCATGAGCCCAAGAGGAACACGCCGATGACCCCGGAAATGGTGATGGACCTGGCTTACAAAGGCATGCGCATGACCATGACGCTGGCCGCGCCACTGTTGTTGGTGACCCTGTGCATTGGCTTGCTGGTGAGCCTGTTCCAGGCCGCGACGCAGATCAACGAATCGACGCTGTCATTCATTCCCAAGATCGTCGGCGTGTGCCTGGTGCTGATTCTCGCAGGCCCTTTGCTCATGGAAATGCTGGTGGACTACACCCGGGCGCTGTTCAGCAGCCTGCCAACGTTGCTTGGTTGAACACCGTTGATCGAAGTCGACTGGACGCAATTGCAGCTTTGGGTCAGCGCCTTTTTCTGGCCGTTCTGCCGGTTGCTGGCCTTTTTCATGAGCGACCCGATCCTGGGGCACAAGAGCATCTCCAGCCAGGTGAAGGTCGGTCTGGCCTTGTTGCTGGCGTTCCTGCTGGTGCCCAACCTGCCGCCCATGCCTGATATCGCTTTGTTCTCATGGGCCGGGCTGGGTGTGATAGTCGAGCAGTTGCTGATCGGCATGTCGCTGGGCATGGTCATGCGCATCACCCTGGCGGTGGTGGAAATGGCCGGGGATATCTGCGGCATGCAGATGGGCCTGGCGTTCGCCTCGTTCTTTTCCGCCGACACCAGCACCAACAGCCAGGTGCTGTCGCGCTTTCTGAGTTTGGTGACGATTCTGATGTTCCTTGCCCTGGACGGTCATCTGATGGTGCTGGAGCTGCTGGCCTCCACCTTCGTGCGCCTGCCGATCGGCCACTTCAGCTTCAACGCCCAGGCATGGGATGCGCTGGCGCGTCACGGCGGCAGCATTTTTCTCACCGGCCTGCTGCTGGCGTTGCCGATGGTTGGGGCGTTGCTGATCATCAACCTGGCGATGGGCATCTTGAACCGGGTGGCGCCGCAGCTGACGGTGTTCTCGGTTGGTTTTCCGGCCACTTTGTTTGTCGGCATGCTGCTGCTCACGGTGCTGGTGGGGGACCTGGGGCAGTTTCTTGCGGGGCTTTTGTATCAGGCACTGCATTTCATGCAGCGGTTCATCGAGATGCTTTCGGCTTGAAATTGCAGGGGGGCGCTGCGCGCCCCAATCGCAGGCTGGCGCCAGCTCCCACAAAATACCAACACAGTCCCTGGACTGCCCCCCAAGGGTTGGATTTGTGTCCAACTTCTTGGGGGCAGTCCACCCTGTGGGAGCTGGCGCCAGCCTGCGATGGGGCGCGTAGCGGCCCTGTCTTCAGATGTACTCGAACAGTGACAACTGCTGAACACTGGCAAAGGTCTGCTGGGCAGCCTGCATCGACACCTGCAAGGTCACGTAGCGCGAAATGGACTCGGTGTAGTCGGCGTCCACCAGCCCGGACAGCCGCTCGGTGTAGCTAAGCGCCAGATCATCACCAATGGTGTCCAGCACTTCCACCTGGCTCAGGCGCGCGCCGACCGAGGTAATTACGGTGAGCACATTGTCCTGGGCATTGCTCAGTTCACGGCTGGCAGTGGACAGGGTATTGCTCAGCGCGGCCTGATCAGCGTCATCCTCCACGGGCGTCTGCAAGGCCGTGATCAGGTTCTGCAGGGTGGCGAACAGGTCAGGGTCGGCATCGGCGGCGGCGCTGACCGTCAGACTGTCGCCGTCGGCGGGCGTACCGCTCAGGGTCAGGCTTAGTCCGTTGATTTCCAGCGTTTCACCGTCGGTGTAGGCGACCGGGTCCTGGCCGTCGATGCTGTACTGGGTGGTGCCGTCGTCGGCGACGCTGAAGGTCAGGGTGAAGCCGCTGCCGTAGTTGCTGGCGCTGGTGTCGGCGATGTCCGGGCCGTCGAAAGTCAGGGTGCCGCTGTTGTCGCCGGCCTCGGCAATGAAACCCGCCGTGCTGCTGACCGAGAGGAAGATGCTGGCGCCGTTGTCGCCACTGGCCATGGTCTGGGTGGCGCTTACCTGCTGCGTCACCACATTGTCATCACCCTGGTAAACCAGCTCGCCATCGGCATTCTCGGCAAAGGCCGGTGTCTGGCTCTGGTAGCCGGAGAACAGGTAATTGCCATTGCTGTCGGTGCTGTTGGCCAACGTCACCAGGGTGTCGTAGAGACCTTGCAGGGAAGTGGCCAGAGACTCGCGGTCGGCATCGCTCAGGGTGCCGTTGCCGGCCTGCACCACCAGGCTCATGGCGCTGGTGATGGCATCGTTGATGCTGTCCAGGGTGCTTTCTTCCTGGGACAACGCTGTGGTGATGCTGGCGCGCGAATCGGCGTACTGCTCGTTGGCGGCGATGGACTGACGCACCGTCACGGCCTGCGCGGCAGCCAGCGAGTCATCGGACGGCTTGCTCACCCGGGTGCCGCTGGACACCTCCAGCGCGGCATCCTGATAGTCGCTTTGCTGGGCGAGCATGGAGTTGAGGTTCTGGTTGTAGATGGTCGCACTGCTCAAGCGCATGGCGGTCGCTCCTTGGGCTGGAATCAGCTGATGTCGAGAATGGTGTCGAGGACTGTGGTGCCCACTTCGACGATCTTCGCGCAGGCCTGGTAGTACTGCTGGTAGACGATGAGGTTGGCCGCTTCCTCGTCGAGGTTCACCCCCGACTCCGACTGTTGCAGGGTGGTCAGTTGCTCGGTCAGGGCGGACTGGGTTTCCAGTTGCGCGGCAACCCGGGTCGCGGTGCTGCCCACGTCACTCACCAGCGCGGCATACGACTCGCTCAGGGTCGAACCGCCGCCGACGATGTCGCTGGTCTGTAGCTCGAGCATGGCCAAGGCGTTGCTGTTGTCGCTGCTGCCGCTGGTGGTGCCGGCGGCGATCTGCTCACCGTCGCTGATCAGGGTGGTGAAGCTGCTGGCGGCATTGCGCGTGGGCTGGACCAGGAAGCTGTCACCGTCGTCGGCGCTGCCGCTGATGGTCAATTCCATGCCGGCAAAACTGAGGGTGGCGCTGCTGCTCTCGTAGCTCGCGGTGACGCTGGCGCCGGTGTCGTTGCGGGTGACGGTGTAGCCATCGGTGTCCGAGTAGCTCACGGTGTAGTCGCTGGCACTGAGCTCGCTGACATCATCGCTGAAGGTGGCGCTGATGGTCGCGTCGCCGGTGTTGCCGGTATTGCCGTAGACCACCGGGTCGGCCACCGAGAAGAAGTCGCTGCCAGTGTCGCCATTGAGGTCGATGCCCTGGGCCTGGAGGGTATTGAGCGCCTGAGTCAGCGACACGGCCATCAGGCCCAGCTGGTTCTGCGTTTCGGCCAGGGTGGTGTCGCGAAACTCGATCAGGCCGCCGAGCGAGCCACTGTCGAGTGTTTCGTCGTCCAGCGTCACGCTGTTGCCGGCAGCGTCGACGTAGCTGATCGACAACTCGCTCGGGTCGCTGGCGGAGGGTTCAGTGGACAGTTCGAAGCTGTCGCCACCGGACACCAGGGCCATGCCATTGCTGAGCGACACGGTGTAGCTGCCGTTGTCCTGAACGGTGACGTCCACCGCTACCAACTCGCTGAGCTGGCTCACCAGCAGGTCGCGCTGGTCCAGCAGGTCGTTGGAGGCGCCGCCCAGCGACTCGGACAGGCTGATCTGCCCGTTCAGCGTGGCGATCTGGGCGCTCAGGTCGTTGATCTGGGTGACCTGGTCGTCGATCTGGTTGTTCACATCGTCGGCCATCTCGGACAGGTAACTGCCCAGCTGGTTGAACTGGCTTGCGAGAGTTTCTGCGCTGCCAACCACTTCCTCCCGCGCCGCAGTATCGCTGGCATCGGAAGTCAGCGTCTGGATGGCCGAGAAAAAGCTCTGCAGCAGCGTATCCAGGCTGGCGTCGCTGTCGGCCAGCAAGCTGTCGATCTGGTCGACTTCGGTCTGGTAGGTGGACAGCGCGCTTTCGGCACTGATCGAGCCATTGAGCTGGGTGGTGACGAACTGGTTGTACTGGCGGGCGACGCTGGACACCTGCACGCCGCTACCCGAGGTGGCTTCGCTGAAGGTGGCGACCTGCCGGGTGTAGCCATCGGTGTAGGCGTTGGTGGTGTTATTGCTGCTGGTGGTGAGGGCGATCTGCGCCGCCGTGAGGCCGCTGACGCCAATGGAGATGATGCTCATCGAAAAGCTCCTGGGCTACATGCTGCGCAACATCGGCCCCACGCGCAGGCATCTTGACCCCAGGGCACGAATTGTTTGCACAAAAACATTGGCGACGCCGAGTCACGTCGCCCCAATACCGCTATTGCTCGTCAGCCAGTACCACCGCACCAGCGGCTGGCAGCGGGCCAATGGTGGCCATGACCGCGACCAGCTTCTGCGCATAGTGCGGGTCGGTGGCATAACCGCCTTCCTGCAAGGCGATGGCGGCCTGAGTACTGTCGGCGGCATGGCGGGCCGCCGCGTAACCGGGGCGGCTGCGAATCAACCGGGCATAGTCGTCGAAGGCCGCCTGCGCATCCGGGTACACGCGGAAGTTTTCCTCTTGGCGCTGCGCTTCACCGGCAACGTACTCGGTGGTCATCACCCGGGCGGTCTCGCCCTGCCAGCGCCCGCCCGCCTTGATGCCGAACAGGTTGTGGCTGTCCGCGCCATCGGCGGTGGTGATGCGCCGGCGCCCCCAGTCGGTTTCCAGGGCGGCCTGGGCGAGAATCAGCTCGGCCGGCACCCCACTGCTGCGCTCGGCACTGCGGGCGGGGCCGGCCAGACGCGCGACGAATGCCTCGACGTGGTCGGTACGGTCGATGTCGTCGGCGCTGACGGCATGGCGTTTCCACGACTCGTAGGCGGCACTGTGGCGTGTCAGGCCAACGAAGGGTGATTCGCCTGAAGCAGGCACCAGGGCGTTCATGGGCGCCTGGGCTTCACTGGGCGCAAGCGCCCGGCCAGACAAGCTGCGGGTCAACTGTTCGGCCAGGCCCATGCCGCGCCCGGCCAGGGTTTGCGCCCATTGCTGGTCCAGCATTTCGGTGTACAGCTCGGTCTGCGAGTTGCTGGACCGTTCCGACTTGGGAATCGCGGCGCGCATGCTTTTCAGCATGTTCTGCAGAAACAGGGCCTCGAATTGCCGGGCCGCCTCCTTCAGGCCGGCTTCACCACCGCGACCGGCCTGGCTGCGCAAGCGCTGCAGGCCTTGAACATCCAGCGCGAGCCCGGCGGCCCCTTCAGCCATGCTCATCAGATGATCTCCAGTTCCGCTCGCAGGGAGCCGGCCGCCTTGAGTGCCTGCAGGATCACCATCAAGTCCTGCGGGGTCGCCCCCAGAGCGTTCAGGCCCTTGACCACGTCCATCAGGTCGGCGCTGCCTTCCACCACGTGCAAGGCGCGGGCCTGGGTCTCGATGGAGATATTGCTGTTGGCGGTGGCGGCGGTCTGCCCACCGCTGAGGGCGCCAGGCTGGCTGATGCTGTTGGTAGTGCCAATGGTCACCGACAGGTCACCATGGGCCACGGCGGCACGGAACAGCTTCACCGAGCCATTGAGCACCACGGAGCCGGTGCGCGAATCAAGAATGACCTTGGGCCGCGCCTGCATCGGCATGACCTCGATACTGTCGATACGGGCCATGAAGTTCACCCGCTCGTTGGCCGACAGCGGCCCCTGGATCTGCACCAGGCCACCGTCCACGGCCGAGGCGACCGTGTTGCGCATTTCGCTGTTGATGGCGTACACCACCCGCTGCGCAGTGGCCGGGTCCGGCTCGCGCAGCTGCAGTTCGAGGACGCCATGCTCGGCACCCAGGTCGAGCGGCACGCTGTGCTCCACCACGGCACCTCGGCTGATGCGGCCACCGGCCAGCTGGTTGATTTGCACGCTGCTGCCGTTGGCTGCAGCGCCAGCACCGCCCACCAGCAAGTTGCCCTGGGCCATCGCATAGACCTCGCCATCGGCGCCTTTGAGCGGGGTCATCAGCAGGGTTCCACCTCTGAGGCTGCGGGCGTTGCCGATGGACGACACCACCACATCGATCTGCTGGCCGGGACGGGTCAACGGTGGCAGGTTGGCGGTGACGATCACCGCCGCGATGTTGCGCATCTGCATGTTGGCGTCAGCCGGCAGGGTGACGCCAAGCTGCGACAGCATGTTGGTCAGGCCCTGCTCGGTGAAGGGGCTCTGGGTGGTCTGGTCACCGGTGCCATCGAGCCCGACCACCAGGCCGTAACCCACCAGGTTGTTGGTGCGTATCCCGGCAAAGTCGGCGATGTCGCGCACCTGCTCGGCTTGGGAGGTGCTGGCCAGCGCCAGCGCGACAACGCCCAACAGAATGTGAAGGTGGCGGGCGGCACGGTGCAGCCGATCGCTCCACCCGGACGTGGACAGGGACTCAGCCATGGTTCACTCGCTAGAAAGGTGACAGGTTGAGAAGCACGCGGTGGAGCCAGCCCATGCGTTGCGCTTCGTTGATGTAGCCCTCACCCACGTATTCGATGCGCGCCCGGGAAACCTGGGTGGACAGCACGGTGTTCTCGCCCGTGATGGTGCGCGGGTTGACCACGCCAGAGAAGCGGATGAATTCGGTGCCCTGGTTGATGGCGATCTGCTTGTCGCCGCGTACCCGCAGGTTGCCGTTGGACAGCACTTCCATGACCGTCACCGAGATGGTGCCGGTGAAGGAGTTGTTGGCCCGGGAACCACCGCTGCCGCTGAATTCATGGTCAGTCGAGGCGTTCAGGCCGTAGTTGCCGACCTTGGACTCGCGGTCGGAAGTGGTGGAGAACGCCAGGCCCATGCTGCCGCTACGGTCGGCATTGGATGACGACGTCTTGCTGGCACTGACCTGTTCGTTGAGCTCGACGGTGAGCGTGTCACCGACCATGCGTGGGCGACGGTCCTCGAACAGCGGCTGCGAGCCGCGCCGCCCCTGGTAGATCGAACCATTGGCCAGGCGCTCGGGGGCCATCGGCACTTCCATGGACTCGTCGGGCACCACCGGCTGACGCACCAGTTGTCCACAGCCCGCCGCCGACAGCGCGGCAGCCAGCAGCATGGCGAGCGCGGCGCTGGAGCGGACGGGGGATGGGAATCTACGGGGTTGGAACATGGCCATCAGAGCTGTGTCAGGCGTTGAAGCATTTCGTCGGAGGTCTCGACGGATTTGCTGTTGATCTCGTAGGCACGCTGGGTCTGGATCATGCCGACCATCTCTTCCACCACGTTGACGTTGGAGGTCTCGACATAGCCCTGGCTGAGGGTGCCACCACCGTTAAGACCAGGCGTGGTCTCGGTAGCCGTGCCCGAGGCGTCGGTTTCCAGGTAGAGGTTCTGGCCGATGCTCTGCAGCCCCGCGTTGTTGACGAACAGCGCCAGGTTCAGCTGGCCCACCTGGGTCGAGGCGCTGCTGCTTGGCGTGGTCACCGAGACGATGCCATCGGAGCTGATGCTGATGGAGGTGGCATTGGCCGGAATGGTGATTCCTGCTGTCAGCTTGTAGCCGTTGGAGCTGACCATTTCGCCGTTGGCGTCGAGCTGGAAGCTGCCATCGCGGGTGTAGGCGGTGGTACCGTCAGGCATATCCACTTCAAAGAAACCCAAGCCGTTGATGGCCAGGTCCTTGGAGCTGCTGGTCTCCTCCAGGTTGCCCTGGGTGTGCAGGCGTTCGGTGGCCACCTGGCGCACCCCGGTGCCGACCTGCAGCCCCGATGGCAAGCGGGTGTCGGTGCTGCTCTGGGCGCCCGGCTGACGCACATTCTGATAGACGAGGTCTTCGAACACCGCCCGCGAGCGCTTGAAGCCGTTGGTGCTGACGTTGGCCAGGTTGTTGGCAATGACGTCGAGCTGCCCTTGCTGGGCTTCAAGGCCGGTCTTGGCCGTCCACAGTGATCTGATCATCGATCGTTTCTCTCTTCATTCAACGCTGGCTCAGCCCTGCAGGGCGAGCAGCGCATTGGCGGACTTGGCGTTTTCGTCGGCGGCACTGATGGCCTTAATCTGCATTTCGTAGCGGCGGGCGTTGTCGATCATCGCGACCATGGCGCCGGTGGGGCTGACGTTGCTGCCCTCCAGGGCGCCGGGGGTCAGGCGCAGGCTGTCATCGGACTCCAGCGGCTGTCGGGTGCCGTTGGCATCCGCGGGCTGACGGAACAGCCCGTCGAGCCCGACTTCCACAGTGCCCGGCGGGGCCGACACCAGCTTCAAGCGCCCGACCGGGCTGAGGCCACGCGGCTCCATGCCCAACTCGCGCACGCTGAGCGTGCCGTCGCTGCCAATACTGATTTCACTGCCTTGCGGCACGCTGATAGGGCCGCCATCACCGATCACCGGCAAGCCGGCAACCGTGATGGCACCCTCGCCATCAACCTGCAGGTCGCCGCGACGGGTATAGGCTTCCTCGCCATCGGCAGCCTGCACCGCGAGCAGGGTGTCTTCGCCCAAGGCCACGTCCAGGTTGCGGTCGGTATGGGTGACCGGCCCTTCGGTCCAGTCCACGCCCACACCATGGGCGCTGACTGAGACCCGCGTTGGCAGGCCCTCCCCCGCCACCGGCGAGGACTGCATTTCCACCAGTTGCGCGCGAAAGCCAGGGGTCACGATGTTGGCCAGGTTGTTGGCCACCACGGCTTGCTGTTCGAGTGCCTGGTTCGCCCCGCTCATGGCGGTGAAGAGCATCCGGTCCATGACGTCAGCTTCCGATGTTCACGGCTTGCTGCAGCACTTCACTTTGGGCTGTCACCGACTTGGCGTTGGCCTGGAAGTTACGCTGGGCGATGATCAGGTTCACCAGCTCGGCGGTGAGGTCGACGTTCGAGTCTTCGGTGGTGCCGCTGAGAATCGAACCCAGCGAGCCGCTGCCGGCAACGCCAAGCAACGCCTGGCCGGAGGCGGTAGTGGCGAGCCAGGTGTTGTCACCGTTGGACTGCAGGCCGTTTTCGTTGGAGAACGTCGCCAGCTGGATCTGGTCGATTTCCTGGGTCTGGTCATTGGAATAGGTGGCGATGACGGTGCCGGTGTCATCGATGGTGAAGCTGACCAGGCTGCCGGAGGTGTAGCCGTTCTGGGAAATGCTCGACACTTCCGAGTCATTGCCGAACTGCGTGGTGCCGGTCAGGTCCAGTTCGATGGACATCTCGGCGGCACCGTTGGCCGGGTCGTAGGTGTAGGTGCCGGTCTCGCCACTGGTGATCAGGCCGCTGGAGCTGAAGGTGACGGTCTGAGTCTCGCTCAGCAGGTTGCCGTCAATGGCGGAGTGCACTTCCCAGGTGTTCTCGGCAGTCTTGCTGAAGTACAGCGTCGAGGTATGGCTGTTGCCCAGCGAGTCGTAGACCGTGGCGGTGGTCGAATAGGAGTAGGTCGACGAGTCGGTGGCGTCGAAGGTGTCGGTGATGATGTCCTCGCTGGAATCGAGGTTCAGCTCTGCGTCCAGCTCGGTGCTGGCGCTGGCCTGCATGCCAGAGGTGGGAATCTGGATGACGCCGTTGACGCCCAGCAGCTGGTTGCCCGCCGCGTTCACCAGGTAGCCGTCGGAGGTCAGGGTCAGCTGGCCGTTGCGCGAGTACACCGTCTGCGTGCCATCGGTGAAGGTGAAGAAACCGTCGCCGTTGATGGCCAGGTCCAGGCTGTTGTCGGTGGTGGTGAGGCTACCGGACTCGAAGTTCTGCACTACCCCCGACACTGTGGTGCCCAAGCCCACGTCGGCCCCCGAGTAGACATCGGCGAACTGCACGGTGGAGCTCTTGAAACCCACGGTCTGCGAGTTGGAGATGTTGTTGCTGACGACGTTCAGGTCGGTGGAAGCGGCCGACAGGCCACTCAGCGCTTGGGAAAAGCCCATGGTTGTTCTCCTGATGAGCGAGCTTGGGTAGGGTTCAAAGCACCAGCTTGATATCGCTGAGGCCGACGTTGTCGTTGACGCCGCCCAGGTCGAGCGCCACTTCGTTGCTGCTGTCGGTGGTCACACCGGTGACCAGCGCGTACTTCAGCGCGGTGGCGCTCACGGCCTCGTCGTCGCTGCTGGCGCTGACGCTGAAGGTGTAACTGCCATCGGCGGCGGTAGTGCCGTCGTCCTGCACGCCATCCCAGTACAGGGTCTGGGTGCCAGCGCTCATGTCGCCGCCGTCGAGGGTGGCGACCACGTTGCCGCTGCTGTCCTTGATGGTGATGGTGACGCTGTCCGCATCGCTGTCCAGGGTGACGCCGAAAGCGGTGGCGGTGCCGCTGGCGACCTGGATGGTGTTGCCTTCGATGAGCACGCCGTTGCCCACCAGCGCCGAGGCTTGCAGGGTTTCCGAGGCGCTGATCTGGCTGGAAATGCCTTCGAGGGTGCTGGTCACCTCCTCGATGCTGCTGATGGTGCTGATCTGCGCCAACTGCGTGACCATCTCGCTGTTGTCCAGCGGGTCGGTTGGGTCCTGGTTCTGCAGCTGGGTGGTCAACAGCGTCAGGAACTGGTCCTGCAGCTCTTCGGAGCTGGTGCTCGAGCTTTCGCTGGTGCTGCTGGAACTGTTCATGGTCGCAAGGACCGAACTGGCAATCGTGCTGGTCATGTTTACGCCTCGCCGAGGGTCAGGGTCTTGAGCATCAGTTCTTTGCTGGTGGCCATGACTTCGACGTTGGCCTGGTAGGAGCGCGAGGCTGCGATCATGTTCACCATCTCGCCCACCGGCTCGACGTTGGGCATGGTCACGTAGCCCGACTCATCCGCCAGCGGGTCGCCGGGGCGGTATTCCTGGCGCATCGGCGAGCCGTCCTCGACCACCTGGCTGACCCGCACGCCGCCCACGTCGCTGCCGTCCTGGTACTGGGTCTCGAACACCACCTGTCGGGCGCGATAGGCGTCGCTGTCGGGGCCGCTGGTGGTGTCGGCGTTGGCCAGGTTGCTGGCGGTCACGTTCATGCGCTCGGACTGGGCGCTGAGCGCTGAGCCGGCGATATCGAAAATGCTGAACATCGGCATGCTGTGTTCCCCAGGTTATTCGGATTGCATCGCGCTCTTGAGCGACTGCAGGCGGTTGTTCAGAAAGGTCAGGCTGGCCTGGTAACGGACGCTGTTGTCGGCGAACTGCGCGCGCTCGCGGTCCATGTCCACAGTGTTGCCATCGAGGCTCGGCTGGTCCGGCACGCGGTAGAGCAGCTCGCGGCTGGACGCTGTGCTGAAGGACGCGCGCAGGTGACGCTGCGAGGTGGTGGCCAAGGCCATGCCGCCATTGCCAGGGCGCCCCTCGCTGAGGGAGCTGGCCAGCTCGGCGGCGAAATCGAAGTCGCGCGCGCGGTAGTTGGGCGTATCCGCGTTGGCGATGTTGTTGGCCAACACCTGCTGGCGCTCCGCTCGCAAGCTCATCGCGTCTTGCTGGAAGCGCAGCTCGTTGTCGAGTTTGTCGATCATGCCTGCCGCCCGTGCCATCAATTGAACGGCCAGCAGATTAGAGGCCCAAGGCTCGCGGCAAAGTGCAGAACAGACCGCTATTTGACGAGCAATTCGAGCTTTGCCTGTTCGAAGGGCTATCTAGAATGCGCCGCATGAAACTCTGTTAGAGGCATCTTCGTGATGAAAGGGCTTCCCTCGCTTCGCGCCCTGTTGGCATTGGCCTGCCTGGTTCAGGCAGGCACCGTCCTGGCCTACACCGACGTGCTGCAAGAACGGGTTCGGCGCCTGGTGGAACAACACCTGCCCGCCGGCAGCCTCCTGACGAAGCTCGATGTCGGCCAGCCTTCTTCACGGATCAGCGCCTGTAACGACCCCCGCCCTTACCTCGTGCACCCGCGCCGTCCGCCTGTCGGCCGCGTGGCCACGGGCGTGAAGTGCGGGGCATCGGATAGCGTCGCGGGTTACTTGCAAGTGACGGTCGGCGCGCTGGGCGGTTATGTCGTGACCGCCCGCAAGATCGACGCGGGGGAAGTGATTCAGGCCGACATGCTGATCAGTCGACGCGGCCCTCTGGAGGATCTGCCCAAAGGCAGCGCGTTGAGTGCGAGCCAGCTGATTGGCCGGCAGGCTGCCCGCAGCGTGGCCAAAGGTTCGGTAGTGGCGCTCAAAGCCGTCCGCGAGCGCTGGCTGGTAGAACGCGACAACCGCGTCTCGCTGCGGGCACAGGGTACCGGGTTCAGCCTGACCCGCGACGGCAAGGCCCTGGACAACGGCAGCCTGGGCAATACCGTGCGGTTCAAGGGCAGCGACGGCCGGATGCTCAACGCCCAGGTCGTCGGCAAGAACGAACTGCAACTGCAAAACTGATTTTTTTCTTCAAAACCCTATCGCCGGCCAAAGTTGCCCCATGCGGATGCCGATAGTGTTGCAACCACAGCCAACGAAGCCCCTACCGTGAAAATAACCAGCTCCCCGCCCCCTAGCCTTCCCCTCCCGACCGACAGCAGCCTGGCCAGCGCCAGCCCGTCCGAGGTTGCGCCGCAGGACCTGGAAATGCTTCAGGAAGACGCCGTGCAGCTTTCGCAGGTAAGTAGCCTCAGCGACACCGACGGGATGGCGGATGTCGATCTGGAGAAGGTTGCGGCGCTGACTCAGGCCATCGCCGAGGGCAGTTTCGAGATTGATTCGCACACCATCTACACCAGCCTGGTGGCCGACGCCAAGGAAATGCAGGGCAGTGAGCCGACCTGAGCGTCAGCTGGCCTGGTTCAGCCTGAACGTGGAGTGATTATGAGCCTGGAAAAGCACCTGGACCTGCAACGCCAGGTTATCGAGCAGCTGCTGCAACTGCTGGATCAGGAACGCCAGACATTGGCTCAGGCCAAGGTGGATGCCGAGCGTCTGCGCGAGTTGGTCGCCGGTAAACAGGCCGCCCTGTTGCGCTTGGAACAACTGGAGGCCGTGCGCGTCGGCGCGCAATTGAAGCTTGGCTTCGGGCCGGGGCGTGAAGGCGCGTTGCGGGCGGCACGGGAGGCTGACTGCTTGGCCGCCTGGCGCCGTCTGAGACAGTTGGCGTTGCGGGCGCGGGCGCTCAACCATAACAACGGCGAGGCCCTGGATGCTCGGCTTAAAGGCAACCAGCAGATTCTGGACTTCCTCGACCGTATCACTGCCGACAGGCTGTATGGGCCGAATGGGCGGCCGTTGCCTGGGATACTGTGGGCGACTGAGTAGAAAAGAAAAAACCCGTGGCCAAGACCACGGGTTTTTCGTAACAGCTGAGTCGGATGGCCGTATCAGAACGGAATATCGTCGTCGAAGCTGTCGAAGTCGGCTGCTGGCTGCGGAGCCGGCTGTTGCGGCGCAGGGCGCTGTGGTGCCTGTTGCGGGCGCGGGGCCTGCTGACGCTGCGGAGCCTGGTTGTACTGCTGCTGGCCGCCTTGGTTGTAGTTACCGCCACCTTGATTGTACGGGTCGCCGCCACCTTGCTGGTTCTGCGGACGACCGCCGAGCAGCTGCATGGTGCCGTTGATGTCGACAATGATCTCGGTGGTGTAGCGCTTGATGCCGTCTTTTTCCCACTCGCGGGTCTGCAGCTTGCCCTCGATGTAGACCTGGGAACCCTTGCGCAGGTATTCACCGGCAATTTCGGCAACCTTGCCGAACAGCGACACACGGTGCCACTCGGTACGCTCGACCTTCTGACCGGACTGCTTGTCGGTCCACTGCTCGCTGGTGGCCAGGCTCAGGTTGGTCACGGCGTTACCGTTGGGCAGGTAGCGGACTTCGGGATCCTGACCGCAGGTGCCGACCAGAATGACTTTGTTAACCCCACGGGCCATAACGTTCTCCTAGGCTTCGCACGCCGAAGAGGCTGGGTTCACCAGTTGCTCCAAGGTCGCACGGTCCAAAATTTTCGTATCCAGTTTGATATAGATGGCGGCCTCTTCTGCCACCACCACGGCGTCGGTCACACCCGGCACGGCCATCAGGCGCTCGGTCAGTCCGGCTTCCCGGACCGCCTCGGGCGTCAGCGGCATGCGCAGGCTGGTCACATAGGGCGGCTCGTTCATGCGCAAGGCAACGACCAACCAAATGGCGCAAAGCCCCGCGCAACCGAGGAACACCATGCTCAGCCCACCGTGCTGGAACAACCAGCCACCGATGATTCCTCCCAGAGCAGCGCCGAGGAACTGGCTGGTGGAATATACCCCCATCGCCGTCCCCTTGCCGCCAGCGGGCGACACCTTGCTCACCAGCGAAGGCAACGACGCCTCCAGCAGGTTGAATGCGGTAAAGAATACCACGGTGCCGATCACCAGTCCGCGCAAGTTGTCAGCCCATTCCCAGAAGAACACCTCGACCAGCAGCAGCACGCTGACCGCGCCGACCAACACGCGCTTCATCTTGCGCTTCTTTTCGCCGTAGATGATGAACGGGACCATTGCAAAAAATGAGATGAACAGCGCGGTCAGGTACACCCACCAGTGCTGTTCCTTGGGCAGACCGCCACGCTCGACGAACGCCAGCGGCAGTGCGACGAAGCTGGCCATGAGAATGGCGTGGAGGATGAAAATGCCCACGTCCAGGCGCAGAAGGTCCGGATGGCGCAGGGTCGGGCCGAGGGCCTGGCGCGCCACACCCGATTCACGGTGTTGCAGGGTGCTGTGGGTGTTGGGCACCACGAAGGCGATCAAGGCGATGCCGACCAGGGCAAGTCCTGCAGTGGCAAGGAACAATCCTGACAAGCCGAAGGCGCGTGTCAGCAATGGCCCGACGACCATCGCCACGGCGAACGACAGGCCGATGCTCATGCCGATCATGGCCATGGCCTTGGTGCGATGCTGCTCGCGGGTAAGGTCGGACAGCAGCGCCATGACCGCTGCGGAAATCGCCCCTGCGCCCTGCAGGATGCGCCCGGCGATCACGCCCCAGATCGAATCGGCCTGTGCGGCCAGCACGCTGCCCAGGGCAAAGATGACCAAGCCCAGGTAAATCACCGGGCGACGGCCGATGCGGTCGGAAATCATGCCGAACGGAATCTGCAATACCGCCTGGGTCAGGCCGTAGGCACCAATGGCCAGGCCGATCAGCGCCGGGGTGGCGCCAGCCAGGTCCATGCCGTAGGTGGCCAGTACCGGCAAGACCATGAACATGCCCAGCATACGAAAGGCAAAGACCAGAGCCAGGCCGCTTGCGGCACGGGTTTCGCTGCCACTCATGCGCTCGTTGTGGGTGTCTTGCATGGATTAACCTCGTATGAACCGGCGGCGATTCTACCAGTCCGACAGCGTGACGGCATCTACGCGACGCTTTGCCGCGTACTGGCAGCGCGCCGTATACTTCCTTGTTTATGCCCGCCAAGCGAGGCCGCAGTGGACAAGATCCTGATTCGTGGGGCACGCACCCACAACCTGAAGAACATCGACCTGACCCTGCCCCGGGACAAGCTGATCGTGATCACCGGCCTGTCCGGCTCCGGCAAGTCGTCCCTGGCGTTCGACACCCTGTACGCAGAGGGCCAACGCCGCTACGTCGAGTCGCTGTCAGCCTATGCCCGACAGTTCCTGTCGATGATGGAAAAACCTGACGTCGACACCATCGAAGGGTTGTCGCCGGCCATTTCCATCGAGCAGAAGTCGACTTCGCACAACCCGCGTTCGACCGTCGGCACCATTACCGAAATCTACGACTACCTGCGCCTGCTCTATGCCCGCGTCGGCACCCCGCGCTGCCCGGACCACGACATTCCGCTGGAGGCGCAAACCATCAGCCAGATGGTCGACCTGGTGCTCGCCCAACCCGAGGGCAGCAAACTCATGCTGCTGGCACCGGTAATCCGCGAGCGCAAGGGCGAGCACCTGGCAGTGTTCGACGAACTGCGCGCCCAGGGCTTCGTCCGTGCGCGGGTCAACGGCAAGCTGTACGAGCTTGACGAGCTGCCCAAGCTGGACAAACAGAAGAAGCACAGCATCGACGTGGTGGTGGACCGCTTCAAGGTGCGCGCCGACTTGCAGCAGCGCCTGGCCGAGTCCTTCGAGACGGCCCTGAAGCTGGCTGACGGCATCGCGCTGGTGGCGCCGATGGACGACGAGGCCGGCGAAGAAATGATCTTCTCCGCCCGCTTCGCCTGCCCGATCTGCGGCCATGCAATCAGCGAACTCGAGCCGAAACTGTTCTCCTTCAACAACCCGGCCGGCGCCTGCCCGACCTGTGACGGCCTGGGCGTGAAGCAGTTCTTCGACACCAAGCGCCTGGTCAATGCCGAGCTGACCTTGGCCGAGGGGGCGATCCGCGGCTGGGACCGGCGCAACGTCTATTACTTCCAGATGCTCGGCTCACTGGCCGCGCACTACGGTTTCAGCCTTGAAGAACCCTTCGGACAGCTGTCTGCAGAGGACCAGAAGGTCATCCTGCAGGGTAGCGGCAAGCAGAGCGTCGACTTCAAGTACCTCAACGACCGTGGCGACATCGTCAAGCGCTCGCACCCGTTCGAGGGCATCGTGCCGAACCTGGAGCGGCGCTACCGCGAAACCGAGTCGGCCACCGTGCGTGAAGAACTGGCCAAATTCCTCGGCACCCAGCCCTGCCCGGACTGCCGTGGCACGCGCTTGCGCCGTGAGGCACGTCATGTGTGGGTCGGCGAGAAGACGCTGCCAGCAGTGACCAACCTGCCGATCGGCGAGGCCAGCGACTACTTCGGCGCACTGACCCTGACCGGTCGGCGCGGCGAAATTGCCGCGAAAATCCTCAAGGAAATCTGCGAGCGCCTGCAGTTCCTGGTCAACGTCGGCCTCGACTACCTGACGCTGGACCGTAGCGCCGAAACCCTGTCTGGCGGTGAAGCCCAGCGAATTCGCCTGGCCAGCCAGATCGGCGCAGGCCTGGTGGGGGTGATGTACATCCTCGATGAACCGTCCATCGGTCTTCATCAACGCGACAACGATCGCCTGCTGGCAACGCTGAACCACCTGCGCGACCTGGGTAACACAGTGATCGTCGTAGAACACGACGAAGATGCCATTCGCCTGGCCGACTATGTCGTCGACATCGGCCCCGGTGCCGGTGTGCATGGCGGCCAAATCGTCGCCGAGGGCTCGCCGCAGGAAGTCATGGCGCACCCAGACTCGTTGACCGGCAAGTACCTGTCCGGACGCAAGAAGATCGTCGTGCCAGCCAAGCGCACGCCGCGCAACAAGAAGCTGCAGCTCAAACTCAAGGGCGCACGTGGCAACAACCTGCAGAACGTCGACCTGGAAGTCCCGATCGGCCTGCTGACCTGCGTGACCGGTGTGTCCGGTTCGGGCAAGTCGACCCTGATCAACAACACCCTGTTCCCCCTGGCCGCCACCGCCCTAAACGGCGCGAGCAGCCTGGAACCCGCTGCGCACACCAGCATCGACGGCCTGCAGCATCTGGACAAGGTGGTCGACATTGACCAGAGCCCGATTGGCCGTACACCGCGCTCGAACCCGGCCACCTACACCGGCATCTTCACCCCGATCCGCGAGCTGTTCTCCGGCGTGCCGGAATCGCGATCGCGGGGCTACGGCCCAGGGCGTTTCTCGTTCAACGTCAAAGGTGGCCGCTGCGAGGCTTGCCAAGGCGATGGCCTGATCAAGGTAGAGATGCACTTCCTGCCGGATATCTACGTCCCGTGCGATGTGTGCAAGAGCAAGCGCTACAACCGCGAGACGCTGGAGATCAAGTACAAGGGCAAGAACATCCATGAGGTGCTGGAAATGACCATCGAGGATGCCCGCGAGTTCTTCGACGCAGTCCCGGCGCTGGCGCGCAAGCTGCAGACGCTGATGGATGTCGGGCTGTCGTACATCAAGCTGGGGCAATCGGCGACCACCCTGTCGGGTGGCGAAGCGCAGCGGGTCAAGCTGTCGCGTGAGCTGTCCAAGCGCGATACCGGCAAGACGCTGTATATCCTCGATGAACCGACCACCGGCCTGCACTTCGCCGACATCCAGCAACTGCTGGACGTGCTGCACCGCCTGCGCGATCACGGCAACACCGTGGTGGTGATCGAGCACAACCTGGACGTTATCAAGACTGCTGACTGGCTGGTGGACCTGGGGCCGGAAGGTGGCTCCAAAGGTGGCCAGATCATCGCCTGCGGTACGCCAGAAGAGCTGAGCAACACCAAGCAGTCATATACCGGGCATTACCTGAAACCGCTGCTGGAGCGGGATCGGGCGTAATAAAAAAGCCCCTGGCAGTGAAATGCCAGGGGCTTCTTGTATTGGCTGGTCCGGCCCTATCGCCGGCAAGCCGGCTCCCACAATGACCACGCTAACCTTGAGATCACTGCACTTCCTGCAGGATCCTCAGATATTACATCTGCGACTGCAGGTAATTTTCCAGGCCAATGGCCTTGATCAGACCCTGCTGTTTCTCCAGCCAGTAGGTGTGATCTTCTTCGGTGTCGGCCAACTGCGCTCGCAGAATGTCGCGGCTGATGTAGTCCTTGTGCAGCTCGCACAGCTCGATGCCTTTGCACAGTGCGCCACGAACCTTGTACTCGAGCTTGAGGTCAGCCTCGATCATTTCAGGTACGGTGCTGCCCACATGCAGGTCATCGGCGCGCATGTCGGGCGTCCCTTCGAGCATGAGGATACGTCGCATCAGGGCGTCGGCGTGCTGCGTCTCTTCTTCCATCTCGTGGTTGATACGCTCGTAGAGCTTGGACAGGCCCCAGTCTTCGTACATACGCGAGTGAATGAAGTACTGGTCGCGCGCCGCCAGTTCGCCCTTCAGCAGCGTGACGAGATAGTTGATTACGTCCGGGTGACCTTGCATCGCCCTGCTTCTCCATGTGAAAACGTCTATGCCACATAGTGTGAACCAGCTTTTGCTCGCGGTCACTGAAAAACGCGCAATTAGAAGCAAAAAATCGGTTAAACAGTAGTGATATTCATTGAAAAACCGCCCAAATGAGGGCGGTTCTTCTTATCACTTCGACTTAGGCGAGATTCACGCCCAAAGCCTTGGCAATCCCTTCCCCATAGGCCGGATCGGCCTTGAAGAAGTGCTGCAACTGCCGCTGAACCACGTCTTCACTGACACCGGCCATGGCTCCGGCGATGTTGCTGATCAGCAGCGCTTTCTGCTGCTGGTTCATCAGGCGGAACAGCGCACCGGCGTGGCTGTAGTAGTCGTTATCCTCGCGGTGATCGTAGCGATCCGCCGCCCCATTCAGGGCCAACGCCGGCTCGGCGTGGCGCGGCGACTGCTTGGGAGCATCTGCGTAGCTGTTGGGCTCATAGTTCGGAGCGCCGCCGTAGCTCCCCATGGCCATGGAACCATCACGCTGGTAGCTGTGCATTGGGCAGCGCGGCGCGTTGACCGGCAACTGCTGGTGATTGGTGCCGACGCGGTAGCGATGGGCATCCGCGTAGGCGAACACGCGACCTTGCAGCATGCGATCCGGCGACAGCCCCACGCCTGGAACCATGTTGCTCGGGCCGAAGGTGGCTTGCTCGACTTCAGCAAAGTAGTTCAGCGGGTTACGGTTAAGCTCCAGAACACCTACTTCGATCAACGGGAATTCTTTCTGCGACCAGGTCTTGGTGACGTCGAACGGGTTCTCGTCGCGGCTTGCCGCCTGCGCTTCGCTCATGACCTGAATGCAGACCGTCCAACGCGGGTAATCACCGCGATCAATGGCCTCGAACAGGTCACGTTGTGCGTAATCCGGGTCCGTACCGGCCAGGCGTGCAGCCTCGGCGGGTGCCAGGTTCTTGATGCCTTGCTGGGTCTTGAAGTGCCACTTCACCCAGGTGCGCTCACCTTGGGCGTTGACCAAGCTGTAGGTATGGCTGCCGAAGCCGTGCATGTGACGGTAGCCGTCCGGAATCCCGCGGTCCGAGAACAGAATGGTGACCTGGTGCAGCGCTTCGGGCGAGTGCGACCAGAAGTCCCACATCATTTGGGCGCTCTTCAGGTTGGTCTGCGGATGGCGCTTCTGGGTGTGGATAAAGTCAGGGAATTTCAGCGGGTCGCGGATGAAGAACACTGGCGTGTTGTTACCCACAATGTCCCAGTTGCCTTCCTCGGTATAGAACTTGACGGCAAAACCGCGTGGATCTCGCTCGGAGTCAGCGGAGCCGCGCTCACCGCCAACGGTGGAAAAACGCAGGAACGTCTCAGTCTGCTTGCCGACCTGCGCGAACAGTTTGGCGCTGCTGTAGCCGGTGATATCGCGGGTGACCGTAAAGGTGCCGTAAGCACCCGAGCCCTTGGCGTGTACACGGCGCTCCGGAATATTCTCACGGTTGAAATGGGCGAGCTTCTCCACCAGGTGGAAGTCATCGAGCAGCAACGGGCCACGTGGGCCTGCGGAACGGGAGTTCTGGTTATCTGCTACGGGTGCACCGCTGGCGGTGGTGAGAATCTTGCTCATGGGCTCTCCTTATGGGTCTTGATGTGCCGGCTAAACGGCTTGGAGAGAGTATTGACGAGCAAGGTTCCAAGAACAAATTCATTGAATGACTTACATCAATAGAAAATTACAATTCATGTAGACACAAAAAACCGGGCACTAGGCCCGGTTCTTTGTAGCAGACAGAACGTCTTACTCAGCAGCTTCTACAGCACCGCCGACCGGACGATCAACCAGCTCGACGTACGCCATAGGCGCGTTGTCGCCAGCGCGGAAACCGCACTTCAGGATGCGCAGGTAGCCGCCCTGACGGGTGGCGTAACGCTTGCCCAGGTCGTTGAACAGTTTGCCAACAGCGGACTTCGAACGGGTACGGTCGAAGGCCAGACGACGGTTAGCAACGCTGTCTTCCTTGGCCAGGGTGATCAGCGGCTCGGCAACGCGGCGCAGTTCCTTGGCTTTCGGCAGGGTGGTTTTGATCAGCTCGTGCTCGATCAACGACACTGCCATGTTCTGGAACATAGCCTTGCGGTGAGAGCTGGTACGGCTCAGGTGACGTCCACTTTTACGATGACGCATGATTCATTCCTTACCAAACACTACGTTCGGTGATTACGACGATCAGGCGGTCGCCTTGTCGTCTTTCTTAAGACTTGCAGGCGGCCAGTTGTCGAGGCGCATGCCGAGAGACAGACCACGAGAGGCCAGGACGTCCTTGATTTCAGTCAGGGACTTCTTGCCCAGGTTAGGAGTCTTCAACAGCTCTACTTCGGTACGCTGAATCAGGTCGCCGATGTAGTAGATGTTCTCCGCCTTGAGGCAGTTGGCCGAACGTACAGTCAGTTCCAGGTCGTCAACCGGGCGCAGCAGGATCGGATCGATCTCGTCTTCCTGCTCGACTACGACAGGCTCGCTGTCACCTTTGAGGTCGACGAACGCGGCCAGCTGCTGTTGCAGGATGGTCGCAGCGCGGCGGATAGCCTCTTCAGGGTCCAGGGTCCCGTTGGTTTCCAGATCAATGACCAGCTTGTCCAGGTTGGTACGCTGTTCAACACGGGCGTTTTCGACCACATAGGCGATACGACGCACCGGGCTGAACGAAGCGTCCAGCTGCAGACGGCCAATGCTACGGCTTTCGTCTTCGTCGGTTTGACGGGAGTCGGCCGGCTCGTAACCGCGACCACGAGCTACAGTGAGCTTCATGTTCAGGGCGCCGTTGGACGCCAGGTTCGCGATTACGTGATCGGGGTTGACGATCTCGACATCGTGATCCAGCTGAATATCGGCAGCGGTAACCACCCCCGAACCCTTTTTCGACAAGGTCAGCGTAACTTCGTCACGACCGTGCAGTTTGATAGCCAGGCCTTTCAGGTTCAACAGGATTTCAATGACGTCTTCCTGTACACCTTCGATCGCGGAGTACTCGTGGAGTACGCCATCGATCTCGGCCTCGACTACTGCACAGCCAGGCATGGAGGACAACAGGATGCGGCGCAGCGCGTTGCCCAGGGTATGGCCGAAACCACGCTCGAGAGGCTCGAGCGTGATCTTAGCGCGGGTTGGACTGACTACCTGCACGTCAATGTGACGGGGAGTCAGGAACTCATTTACCGAAATCTGCATGGATGCACCTATTTTCTAGCCCTTACTTGGAGTAGAGCTCGACAATCAGGTTTTCGTTGATGTCGGCAGACAGGTCGCCGCGAGCAGGAACGTTCTTGAAAACGCCCGACTTTTTAGCAGCATCTACGTCTACCCACTCAACGCGGCCACGCTGGGCGCACAGTTCAAGGGCTTGAACAATGCGCAGCTGGTTCGACGACTTCTCGCGAACTGCGACCACGTCACCCGGACGAACTTGGTAGGATGGAATGTTTACAGTCTTACCGTTGACGCTGATCGCTTTGTGCGAAACCAGCTGACGGGACTCGGAACGAGTCGAGCCGAAGCCCATACGGTAAACGACGTTATCCAGACGGCACTCGAGCAGTTGCAGCAGGTTCTCACCGGTTGCGCCTTTTTTCGAGGCAGCAGCTTGGTAGTAACCGCGGAACTGACGCTCCAGAACACCGTAGATACGACGGACTTTTTGTTTCTCACGCAGCTGGGTGCCGTAGTCGGACTGACGGCCACGGCGCTGGCCGTGGATACCTGGGGCTGCTTCGATGTTGCACTTCGATTCCAGAGCGCGAACGCCGCTCTTCAGGAACAGGTCGGTGCCTTCACGACGAGACAGTTTGCATTTTGGACCAATGTAACGTGCCATTCTTCTGTCTCCTGATTACACGCGACGCTTCTTCGGCGGACGGCACCCGTTGTGCGGGATAGGCGTCACGTCGGTGATGCTGGCGATCTTGTAGCCGCAGCTGTTCAATGCACGAACGGCGGATTCACGACCTGGACCTGGACCCTTGACGTTGACGTCGAGGTTCTTCAGACCATATTCCAGCGCAGCTTGACCAGCACGCTCAGCAGCGATCTGAGCTGCGAACGGGGTGGATTTGCGCGAACCACGGAAACCCGAACCACCGGAAGTAGCCCAGGACAAAGCATTGCCCTGACGGTCGGTGATGGTCACGATGGTGTTGTTGAAAGACGCATGGATGTGGGCGATGCCATCAACCACTGTCTTTTTGACTTTCTTACGAGGACGAGCAGCAGGTTTTGCCATGTCTATATTCCTGGGCGATTACTTGCGGATCGGCTTACGCGGGCCCTTACGGGTGCGTGCGTTGGTCTTGGTGCGCTGACCGCGAACCGGCAGACCTTTACGATGACGCAGGCCGCGGTAGCAACCCAGGTCCATCAAGCGTTTGATCTTCATGTTGATGTCACGACGCAGGTCACCTTCGGTGGTGAACTTCGCGACTTCGCCACGCAGGGTTTCGATTTGCTCGTCGCTCAGATCCTTGATCTTAGCGGCTGGGTTGACACCAGCGTCTGCACAGATCTTCTGTGCAGTTGTGCGACCGACACCATAGATGTAGGTCAGCGAGATAACAGTATGCTTGTTATCTGGAATGTTGACGCCTGCAATACGGGCCATTCAGTGGGACTCCAATTGACAGCTACCTACGCCCCGGAAGCCAAGAAATAGGGCGCGAGATAATATCGCTGTAGAAACGAATAATCAACCCAGCAGCACACTAGCTGCTGGGTTTGAAGCGCAGATCACACTCAGCCTTGGCGCTGTTTGTGACGCGGTTCCGCGCTGCAGATCACTCGTACGACGCCTTCGCGACGAATGATTTTGCAGTTACGGCACAGCTTTTTCACCGATGCACGAACTTTCATTACCGACTCCTCGAACCTTAGGGGCGTATCAGCGCAGCAGACCGCTGCCACCGTAGCCTTTCAGGTTGGCTTTCTTCATCAGGGATTCGTACTGGTGCGAAACGAGGTGCGATTGTACTTGGGACATGAAGTCCATCACAACCACTACCACAATCAGCAACGAGGTCCCGCCAAGGTAGAACGGCACATTTGCTGCCACCACCAGGAACTGGGGCAGAAGGCAGACGGCCATCATGTAAAGAGCACCGAACATGGTCAAACGGGTCAGAACGCCATCAATGTAGCGCGCCGACTGCTCACCAGGACGGATACCCGGAATAAAGGCACCGGACTTCTTCAGGTTTTCCGCTACGTCTTTCGGGTTGAACATCAACGCTGTGTAGAAGAAGCAGAAGAAAATGATCCCTGCACTAAACAGCAGAATGTTCAACGGCTGACCAGGAGCGATCGACTGCGAGATGTCCTGCAGCCAGCCCATACCTTCGGACTGACCGAACCAGGCACCCAGCGAAGCCGGGAACAGCAGAATGCTGCTCGCGAAGATGGCCGGGATAACCCCCGCCATGTTCACCTTCAACGGCAAGTGGCTAGTCTGCGCTGCGAAGACCTTGCGGCCCTGCTGACGCTTGGCGTAATGAACGGCGATACGACGCTGACCACGCTCAATGAACACCACGAAACCGATAATCGCTACTGCCAGCAAACCGATTGCGACCAGGGCGAAAATGTTGATATCGCCTGTGCGTGCAGACTCGAAAGACTGCCCGATTGCTCTCGGAAGACCGGCAACGATACCTGCGAAGATCAACATCGAGATACCGTTGCCCACACCGCGCTCAGTGATCTGCTCGCCCAGCCACATCATGAACATCGCGCCTGCCACGAAGGTGGAGACGGCGACGACATGGAAGCCCAGGCCTACAGAAAACGCCACGCCCTGGTTGGCCAGGCCAATGGACATGCCAATGGCTTGAACCAGCGCCAGGATAACGGTGCCGTAGCGGGTGTACTGGCTGATCTTGCGACGGCCAGCTTCACCTTCCTTCTTCAACTGTTCCAGCTGCGGGCTGACTGCGGTCATGAGCTGCATGATGATCGACGCCGAGATGTACGGCATGATCCCCAGTGCAAAAATACTCATGCGCTCCAGCGCGCCGCCGGAAAACATGTTGAACAAGCTAAGAATGGTCCCCTCATTCTGCCGGAACAGATCCGCTAGACGGTCAGGGTTGATGCCTGGTACCGGGATGTGCGCGCCAATCCGATAGACGATGATCGCCATGAACAGAAAGCGCAGACGAGCCCAGAGTTCCGACATCCCGCCCTTACCGAGCGAAGAGAGAGCACCTTGCTTAGCCATTTATTCCTCGAACTTGCCGCCAGCTGCTTCGATAGCCGCACGCGCACCCTTGGTGGCTGCGATGCCCTTGATGGTGACTGCGCGAGTAACTTCGCCAGACAGCATGATTTTCACACGCTGAATGTGCTGGTTGATCACGTTGGCATCCTTCAGGGACTGCACGGAGATCACGTCGCCTTCCACTTTGGCCAACTCGGACAGACGCACTTCAGCGCGGTCCATGGCTTTCAGGGAAACGAAGCCGAACTTCGGCAGACGACGGTGCAGCGGCTGTTGACCGCCTTCGAAGCCCGGAGCGATCGAACCACCCGAACGGGAAGTCTGACCTTTGTGGCCACGGCCGCCGGTCTTACCCAGACCGCTACCGATACCACGACCCGGACGATGCTTTTCGCGACGGGAACCCGGCGCTGGACTCAGATCATTGAGTTTCATCGATTAACCCTCGACGCGCAGCATGTAGTAAGCCTTGTTGATCATCCCGCGGTTCTCGGGAGTATCCTGGACTTCTACAGTGTGACCGATGCGACGCAGACCCAGGCCTTTAACGCACAGAATGTGGTTAGGCAGACGGCCGGCGGTGCTTTTGATCAGCGTTACTTTAACGGTTGCCATGATCAGAAGATCTCCTCAACGCTCTTGCCGCGCTTGGCAGCAATGGACTCAGGAGATTGCATGGCTTTCAGACCCTTGAAGGTGGCGTAAACCACGTTCACTGGGTTGGTCGAACCGTAGCACTTGGCCAGGACGTTCTGAACACCAGCAACTTCCAGGACGGCACGCATGGCGCCGCCGGCGATGATACCGGTACCTTCCGAGGCAGGCTGCATGTAAACCTTCGAGGCGCCGTGGGCGGCCTTGGTGGCGTACTGCAGGGTGGTGCCTTTCAGGTCAACCTGAATCATGTTGCGACGAGCAGCTTCCATGGCTTTCTGGATCGCAGCAGGTACTTCGCGCGATTTGCCACGGCCGAAACCAACGCGACCCTTGCCATCACCAACCACGGTCAGCGCGGTGAAGGTGAAGATACGGCCGCCTTTAACGGTTTTAGCTACGCGGTTAACTTGAACCAGCTTCTCGATGTAGCCTTCGTCGCGCTTTTGATCGTTATTTGCCATAACTTAGAACTCCAGCCCGCCTTCACGAGCAGCATCAGCCAGCGCTTTGACGCGGCCATGGTACTTGAAGCCGGAACGGTCAAAGGCAACTTGAGATACACCGGCGGCTTTCGCACGCTCAGCTACCAGCTTGCCAACCTTAGTGGCCGCGTCGATGTTGCCGGTGGCGCCATCACGCAGTTCTTTGTCCAAGGTCGAGGCGCTTGCCAGAACCTTGCTGCCGTCGGCCGAAATGACCTGGGCATAGATGTGCTGCGAGGAGCGGAACACGCAGAGACGCACGACTTCGAGTTCGTGCATTTTCAGGCGTGCTTTGCGAGCGCGACGCAGTCGAGTAACTTTTTTGTCGGTCATTTGCTAGGCCCTACTTCTTCTTGGCTTCTTTACGACGGACTACTTCGTCCGCGTAACGCACACCCTTGCCTTTGTAAGGCTCTGGCGGACGGAAATCGCGGATTTCAGCGGCCACCTGACCCACCAGCTGCTTGTCGATACCCTTGATCAGGATGTCGGTTTGGCTTGGGGTTTCAGCGGTGATACCGGCTGGCAGTTCGTAGTCCACTGGGTGCGAGAAGCCCAGAGCCAGGTTCAGGACGGTGCCTTTAGCCTGTGCCTTGTAACCAACACCGACCAGCTGGAGCTTACGCTCGAAGCCTTGGCTTACGCCTTGGACCATGTTGTTGACCAGAGCACGGGTAGTACCGGCCATGGCGCGAGCTTGCTGGTCACCATTGCGAGCGACGAAACGCAGCTCGCCAGACTCTTCGGTAACTTCAACAGACGAGTGAACGTTCAGTTCGAGAGTGCCTTTGGCACCCTTAACCGAAAGCTGTTGGCCGGCGAATTTAACTTCGACGCCAGCTGGAAGCTTAACGGGGTTCTTAGCGACGCGAGACATGCCTATCTCCCCTTAGAACACTGTGCACAGAACTTCGCCGCCGACACCGGCAGCGCGTGCAGCGCGATCCGTCATCACACCTTTGTTGGTGGAGACGATAGACACGCCCAGGCCGCCACGTACTTTCGGCAGGTCAGAGACGGACTTGTACTGGCGCAGGCCTGGACGGCTGGAGCGCTTCAGTTCCTCGATGACCGGACGGCCTTCGAAGTACTTCAGTTCGATCAACAGGGAAGGTTTGGCTTCGCCACTGACCTGGTAGCCAGCGATGTAACCTTCGTCCTTCAGAACTTTGGCAACCGCGACCTTCAGAGTGGAGGAAGGCATGCTTACGACGGACTTTTCAGCCATCTGGGCATTACGGATGCGAGTTAGCATGTCCGCTAACGGGTCCTGCATACTCATGGGCTAGATGCTCCTGATACAAGAATTATTAGCCTTGCGGCTATCACAACCACCCGAGCAGGCAGGGCAAAAAACCCAGGCCCAGGTGAGCCGGTCATTCTAGACACAAGACAGAAACGAAACAAGCCCCGTATAGGGGCTTGTTTGTTGGCGAGGTCACCGACGGTCGGAAGATTGCTCCCCTTCCGCCGGGATCACACCTGCAGCGATTACCAGGAGGCTTTGACCAGGCCTGGTACGTCGCCGCGCATTGCAGCTTGACGCAGCATGTTACGGCCCAGGCCGAACTTACGGTATACACCGTGAGGACGACCGGTCAGGCGGCAACGGTTGCGCAGGCGCGAAGCGCTAGCGTCACGTGGCTGCTTCTGCAGAGCGACAACGGCAGCGAAACGCTCTTCTGGAGAGGCGTTCAGGTTGACGATGGTCGCTTTCAGCTCAGCACGCTTCTTAGCGAACTTGGCTACCGTGAGCTGACGCTTCAGCTCGCGGTTTTTCATGCTCTTCTTGGCCATTTTCCTACTCCAATCAGTTGCGGAACGGGAATTTGAAAGCGCGCAGCAGGGCGCGGCCTTCGTCATCCGTACGAGCAGTGGTGGTCAGGGTAATGTCCAGACCGCGCAGAGCATCGATCTTGTCGTAATCGATTTCCGGGAAGATGATCTGCTCTTTCACGCCCATGCTGTAGTTGCCACGACCGTCGAAGGACTTGGCATTCAGGCCGCGGAAGTCGCGAACCCGAGGCAGGGAGATCGCCAGCAGGCGGTCCAGGAACTCGTACATCTTGTCGCGACGCAGGGTCACCTTGACACCGATCGGCCATCCTTCACGGACTTTGAAGCCCGCGATGGATTTACGAGCGAAAGTCACAACCGGCTTTTGACCGGTGATCTTTTCCAGGTCGGCAACAGCGTGCTCGATGACTTTCTTGTCGCCGATCGCTTCGCCCAGACCCATGTTCAGGGTGATCTTGGTAACGCGCGGAACTTCCATCACGTTCGACAGCTTAAGTTCTTCCTTAAGCTTAGGAGCGATTTCGTTCCGGTAAATCTCTTTCAGTCGTGCCATGGTCTTCTACCTAGCAGTGTTCAAGCATCAACCGCTTTTTGGGTCGACTTGAAGACACGAATTTTCTTACCGTCTTCTACTTTGAAACCAACGCGGTCAGCCTTGTTGGTTTCGCCGTTGAAGATGGCAACGTTGGAAGCGTGCAGTGGCGCTTCTTTTTCGACGATACCGCCCTGAACGCCCGCCATCGGGTTAGGCTTGGTATGACGCTTAACCAGGTTCACACCACCGATGACCAGACGGTCATCAGCCAGAACCTTCAGCACCTTACCGCGCTTACCTTTGTCTTTGCCGGCGATCACGATGATCTCGTCGTCACGACGAATCTTTTGCATGTCGGATCTCCTTAGAGCACTTCAGGGGCGAGCGAAACGATCTTCATGAACTTCTCGGTACGAAGTTCACGGGTCACTGGCCCGAAGATGCGAGTGCCGATCGGCTCTTGCTTGTTGTTCAGCAGAACAGCAGCGTTGCCGTCGAAACGAATGATGGAACCGTCAGCGCGACGTACACCGTGACGGGTACGGACGACAACAGCGGTCATCACCTGGCCTTTTTTGACCTTACCGCGCGGAATTGCTTCCTTGACGGTTACTTTGATGATGTCACCGATGCCGGCGTAACGGCGGTGGGAACCGCCGAGCACCTTGATGCACATGACGCGACGAGCGCCGCTGTTATCGGCCACATCGAGCATGGATTGAGTCTGAATCATAAAATTTCTCCGACCCCTAGCCCTTAGACTTCAACAGCGCGTTCGAGGACTTCAACCAGTGCCCAGGACTTGGTCTTGGCCAGCGGACGGGTTTCACGGATGGAAACCTTGTCGCCGATTTTGCACTGGTTGGATTCGTCGTGCGCGTGCAGCTTAGTCGAACGCTTAACGTATTTACCGTAGATCGGGTGCTTTACGCGACGCTCGATCAGAACGGTGATGGTCTTGTCCATTTTGTCGCTGACGACACGGCCAGTCAGCGTACGGACGGTTTTTTCAGCTTCAGCCATGATCACTTACCTGCCTGCTGGTTGAGCACAGTTTTCACGCGAGCGATGTCACGCTTAACTTGCGAGAGCAGGTGCGACTGACCCAACTGGCCAGTTGCTTTCTGCATACGCAGATTGAACTGGTCGCGCAGCAAGCCGAGCAGTTGCTCATTCAGTTGCTGTGCAGATTTTTCACGAAGTTCATTCGCTTTCATCACATCACCGTCCGCTTAACAAAGGAGGTGGCGAGAGGCAGCTTTGCAGCAGCCAGGGCGAAAGCTTCGCGCGCCAGCTCTTCAGAAACACCCTCGATCTCGTACAGGACTTTGCCTGGCTGGATCTGGGCAACCCAGTATTCCACGGAACCTTTACCTTTACCCATACGAACCTCGAGAGGCTTCTTGGAGATCGGCTTGTCCGGGAACACACGGATCCAGATCTTACCGCCACGTTTTACGTGACGGGTCAGCGCACGACGTGCGGACTCGATCTGGCGAGCGGTGAGGCGACCGCGAGCAACAGCCTTCAGGGCGAATTCGCCGAAGCTGACTTTGCTACCGCGCAGTGCCAGACCACGGTTGTGGCCGGTCATCTGCTTGCGGAATTTTGTACGCTTTGGTTGCAACATTTGGCGTACCCCTTACTTAGCAGCTTTTTTACGAGGCGCTGGTGCTTGTGGTTTCAGTTCTTCTTGGCGACCACCAATAACTTCGCCTTTGAAGATCCAAACCTTCACACCGATCACACCATAAGTGGTGTGAGCTTCGTAGGTGTTGTAGTCGATATCGGCACGCAGGGTGTGCAGAGGCACACGACCTTCGCGATACCACTCGGTACGAGCAATCTCAGCACCGCCGAGACGACCGCTCACCTGGATCTTGATGCCTTTGGCACCAATACGCATGGCGTTCTGTACGGCGCGCTTCATGGCGCGACGGAACATTACGCGGCGTTCCAGCTGCTGAGCTACGCTCTGCGCAACCAGCATAGCGTCGAGTTCCGGCTTGCGGATCTCTTCGATGTTGATGTGCACAGGCACACCCATCTGCTTGGTCAGGTCCTGACGCAGCTTCTCGACATCTTCACCTTTCTTACCGATAACGATACCGGGACGAGCGGTGTGGATGGTGATGCGTGCAGTTTGAGCCGGACGATGAATATCGATACGGCTTACGGACGCGCTTTTTAGTTTGTCTTGGAGGTACTCACGCGTTTTCAGATCCTTCAACAGGTAATCTGCGTAAGTAGCACCGTCTGCGTACCAGACGGAGGTGTGCTCCTTGACGATTCCCAGGCGAATGCCAGTGGGATGTACTTTCTGACCCATCTGATCGACTCCGTTACTTGTCCGCAACCTTGACAGTGATATGGCAAGACCGCTTGACGATGCGATCAGCACGGCCTTTGGCACGTGGCATGATGCGCTTCAGCGAACGCCCTTCGTTGACGAAGACGGTGGAGACCTTCAGGTCATCAACGTCTGCGCCTTCGTTGTGTTCGGCGTTGGCAACGGCCGACTCGAGGACTTTCTTCATGATTTCAGCGGCTTTTTTGCTGCTGAAGGCCAACAGGTTGAGCGCTTCGCCCACCTTCTTCCCGCGGATCTGGTCGGCGACCAAGCGGGCTTTCTGGGCGGAGATGCGAGCGCCCGACAACTTAGCGGCTACTTCCATTTCCTTACCCCTTAACGCTTGGCTTTCTTGTCAGCCACGTGCCCGCGGTAGGTGCGGGTACCGGCGAACTCGCCCAGTTTGTGGCCGACCATGTCTTCGTTCACGAGAACTGGGACATGTTGACGACCGTTGTGTACCGCGATGGTCAGACCGACCATTTGTGGCAGGATCATCGAACGGCGCGACCAGGTTTTAACTGGCTTGCGATCGTTCTTCTCCACCGCCACTTCGATCTTCTTCAGCAGGTGAAGATCGATAAAAGGACCTTTTTTCAGAGAACGTGGCACTGTCGTATCCCTCTAGTTACTTGCGACGACGGACGATCATGTTGTCGGTACGCTTATTACCGCGGGTCTTCGCACCCTTGGTTGGGAAGCCCCATGGCGATACCGGATGACGACCACCGGAGGTACGACCTTCACCACCACCATGTGGGTGGTCAACCGGGTTCATGGCAACACCACGAACGGTTGGGCGAACGCCGCGCCAGCGTTTGGCACCAGCTTTACCCAGCGAACGCAGGCTGTGCTCGGAGTTCGAGACTTCGCCCAGGGTCGCACGGCACTCAGCCAGGACTTTACGCATTTCACCAGAGCGCAGACGCAGGGTCACGTAGACACCTTCACGAGCGATCAGCTGAGCCGAAGCACCAGCGGAACGTGCGATCTGAGCACCTTTACCCGGCTTCAGTTCGATGCCGTGAATGGTGCTACCTACTGGGATGTTGCGCAGTTGCAGGGAGTTACCGGCCTTGATTGGGGCCAGAGCGCCTGCGATCAGCTGGTCACCAGCAACAACGCCTTTAGGGGCGATGATGTAGCGACGCTCACCGTCTGCGTAGCACAGCAGGGCGATGTGAGCAGTACGGTTCGGGTCGTATTCGATACGCTCGACAGTGGCTGGGATGCCATCTTTGTCGTTGCGACGGAAGTCGACCAGACGGTAATGCTGCTTATGACCACCACCAACGTGACGAGTGGTAATGCGGCCATTGTTGTTACGACCACCAGACTTCGACTTCTTCTCGAGCAGCGGTGCGTGAGGAGCGCCTTTGTGCAGCTCCTTGTTGACCACCTTGACCACGAAACGGCGGCCAGGGGAAGTCGGTTTGCATTTAACGATTGCCATGATGCACCCCTTCCTTACTCAGCACTGCTGCTGAAATCGAGATCTTGGCCTGGCTGAAGGGAGACGATCGCCTTCTTCCAGTCATTACGCTTGCCCAGACCACGTGCGGTACGCTTGGTTTTACCCAGAACGTTAACGGTCGACACGTTTTCAACTTTTACGTTGAACAGGCCTTCGACAGCTTTCTTGATTTCCAGCTTGGTTGCATCGGTAGCAACCTTGAATACGAACTGGCCTTTTTTCTCAGCCAGAACGGTAGCCTTCTCGGAAACGTGCGGGCCAAGGAGGACTTTAAATACGCGTTCCTGGTTCATCCCAGCAGCTCCTCGAATTTCTTCACGGCCGAGACAGTGATCAACACTTTCTCGTATGCGATCAGACTGACCGGGTCGGAACCTTGAACGTCACGTACGTCGACGTGCGGCAGGTTGCGAGCAGCCAGGTACAGGTTCTGATCAACAGCGTCCGAAACGATCAGTACGTCGTTCAGACCCATGCCGTTCAGCTTGTTCAGCAGGTCTTTGGTTTTCGGGGCTTCAACAGCGAAGTCCTGAACCACAACCAGACGGTCGCTACGCACCAGCTCAGCGAGGATGGAGCGCAGAGCTGCGCGATACATCTTCTTGTTGAGCTTCTGCGAGTGATCCTGAGGACGCGCTGCGAAGGTTACACCACCGCCACGCCAGATCGGACCACGAGTGGTACCAGCACGAGCACGGCCAGTACCCTTCTGACGCCATGGGCGCTTACCGCCACCAGCCACGTCGGAACGGGTCTTTTGCTGCTTGGTGCCCTGACGGCCGCCGGCCATGTAGGCCACGACTGCTTGGTGTACCAGCGTCTCGTTGAATTCGCCACCGAAGGTCAGTTCGGAAACTTCGATCGCCTGAGCGTCATTTACATTAAGTTGCATGTCAGTTTCCCCTTAACCGCGAGCCTTGACAGCTGGACGAACAATCACGTCGCCGCCAGTAGCGCCAGGAACGGCACCCTTGACCAGCAGCAGATTGCGTTCAGCGTCTACACGCACTACTTCCAGGGACTGAACAGTCACGCGCTCGGCGCCCATGTGACCGGACATTTTCTTGCCCTTGAACACACGACCAGGAGTCTGGCACTGGCCGATGGAACCAGGGACACGGTGCGACACGGAGTTACCGTGGGTGTTGTCCTGACCACGGAAGTTCCAGCGCTTGATGGTACCGGCGAAGCCTTTACCTTTGGACTGACCAGTAACGTCAACCAGCTGGCCTGCAGCGAAGAGTTCAGCTTTGATCGAGTCGCCAGCCTGGAACTCGCCTTCTTCAAGACGGAACTCCCAGACACCGCGACCAGCGGCAACGTTAGCCTTGGCGAAGTGACCTGCCTGAGCGGCAGTCACACGCGAAGCACGACGCTCGCCGACAGTGACTTGCACTGCACGGTAGCCATCGGTTTCTTCAGTTTTGAACTGGGTGACACGATTCGGCTCGATCTCGATGACCGTGACCGGAATGGAGACACCTTCTTCGGTGAAAATGCGGGTCATACCGCACTTGCGACCGACTACACCAATAGTCATGTTGTAAACCTCATGAGTGTACGGGGCTTTCACCCGCTATGGCCGCCCATTTCAGAGCGTTACACGACCAGACCGAAGTCTTAGCCGAGGCTGATCTGCACTTCCACACCTGCCGCAAGATCAAGCTTCATCAGCGCATCAACGGTTTTATCCGTTGGCTGGACGATGTCCAGAACACGCTTATGAGTGCGAATCTCGTACTGGTCACGCGCGTCTTTGTTGACGTGCGGGGAGACCAGAACGGTGAAACGCTCTTTGCGGGTAGGCAGTGGAATTGGACCACGCACTTGTGCACCAGTACGTTTCGCGGTTTCCACGATTTCCTGGGTGGATTGGTCGATCAGGCGATGGTCGAAAGCCTTCAACCTGATTCGGATTTGCTGATTTTGCATTGGATTTCAGACTCCAGGCTGTTCCCATCGGGCGCACTACGCCCGTTAAAAGGAGGCGTGATTCTATAGACGCCCCAATTTAGTGTCAACCCAATAAAAAAACCCCCGCTGAGCGGGGGTTTTTTCAATCGATCGAGTGATTACTCGATGATTTTGGCTACGACGCCGGCGCCGACGGTACGACCGCCTTCACGGATAGCGAAGCGCAGACCGTCTTCCATTGCGATGGTCTTGATCAGAGTGACAGTCATCTGAATGTTGTCACCTGGCATTACCATTTCAACGCCTTCCGGCAGTTCGCAGTTACCGGTCACGTCAGTGGTACGGAAGTAGAACTGAGGACGGTAGCCTTTGAAGAACGGAGTGTGACGACCGCCTTCTTCTTTCGACAGAACGTAGACTTCTGCGGTGAACTTGGTGTGCGGCTTGACCGAACCTGGCTTGACCAGAACCTGGCCACGCTCAACGTCGTCACGCTTGGTACCACGCAGCAGAACGCCGCAGTTCTCGCCAGCACGGCCTTCGTCCAGCAGCTTGCGGAACATCTCAACACCGGTGCAGGTGGTGGTGGTGGTGTCACGCAGACCAACGATTTCCAGCGGATCTTGAACGCGAACGATACCGCGCTCGATACGACCGGTAACAACGGTACCACGACCCGAGATCGAGAATACGTCTTCGATCGGCATCAGGAACGGCTGGTCAACGGCACGAACTGGCTCAGGGATGTAGGCATCCAGAGTTTCTACCAGCTTCTTAACAGCGGTAGTACCCATTTCGTTGTCGTCTTTGCCTTCCAGGGCCATACGAGCGGAACCGATGATGATCGGAGTGTCGTCGCCTGGGAAGTCGTAGGTGGACAGCAGGTCGCGAACTTCCATCTCGACCAGTTCCAGCAGCTCAGCGTCGTCTACCAGGTCAGCCTTGTTCAGGAAGACCACGATGTACGGAACGCCAACCTGACGGGACAGCAGGATGTGCTCACGGGTTTGTGGCATCGGACCATCGGCGGCCGAGCAAACCAGGATCGCGCCGTCCATCTGGGCAGCACCGGTGATCATGTTCTTCACGTAGTCAGCGTGACCTGGGCAGTCAACGTGAGCGTAGTGACGAATGTTCGAGTTGTACTCGACGTGAGCGGTGTTGATGGTGATACCGCGAGCTTTTTCTTCCGGAGCCGAGTCGATCTTGTCGAACTCAACGACTGCCGAACCGAAAACTTCGGAGCAGACGCGAGTCAGAGCTGCGGTCAGAGTGGTCTTACCGTGGTCAACGTGGCCGATGGTGCCGACGTTAACGTGGGGAAGGGAACGATCAAATTTTTCTTTAGCCACGACAGTGAACCTCTTGCCTAAAGGGGATTAGCCTTGTTTTTTAACGAGTGCTTCGACGATGTTCGACGGAGCTTCGGCGTATTTGGAGAATTCCATGGAGTAGCTTGCGCGACCCTGAGACATGGAACGAACGTCGGTTGCATAACCGAACATCTCTCCGAGCGGAACTTCAGCGCGGACGACACGGCCAGAGACCGACTCATCCATACCCTGTACCAGACCACGACGACGGTTCAGGTCACCCATCACGTCACCCAGGTAGTCTTCCGGGGTTACAACTTCGACCTTCATGATCGGCTCGAGAACCACGCCACCGCCCTTCTGGGCCAGTTGCTTGGTTGCCATCGAAGCAGCGATCTTGAACGCCATTTCGTTGGAGTCGACGTCGTGGTACGAACCATCGAATACCGCGGCCTTCAGGCCGATCAGAGGATAGCCGGCAACAACGCCGTTCTTCATCTGCTCTTCGATACCCTTCTGGATCGCAGGGATGTATTCCTTAGGAATCACACCACCAACGACTTCGTTCGCGAACACCAGACCTTCGGTGATGTTGCCTTTCTCGTCCTGATCTGGCTCCGAGAAACGGATCCAGCAGTGACCGAACTGACCACGACCACCCGACTGACGAACGAACTTGCCTTCGATTTCGACGTTGGACTTGGTGATCTTCTCGCGGTACGAAACCTGAGGCTTACCAATGTTGGCTTCAACGTTGAATTCGCGCTTCATGCGGTCAACGAGAATGTCCAGGTGCAGCTCACCCATACCGGAGATGATGGTCTGACCGGTTTCTTCGTCAGTCTTGACGCGGAACGACGGGTCTTCCTGAGCCAGCTTGCCCAGTGCGATACCCATCTTCTCCTGATCCTGCTTGGTTTTCGGCTCTACAGAGAGCGAAATCACAGGCTCTGGGAAGTCCATACGCTCGAGGATGATCGGCTTGTCGGCGTTGCACAGGGTGTCACCAGTGGTGACGTCCTTCATGCCGATCAGAGCAGCGATGTCACCAGCGCGTACTTCTTTGATCTCTTCACGCTGGTTAGCGTGCATCTGCACCATACGACCAACGCGCTCTTTCTTGCCCTTGACCGAGTTGATGACGGAGTCACCGGAGGTCAGGAAGCCCGAATAAACGCGGACGAAGGTCAGAGTACCAACGAACGGGTCGGTGGCAATCTTGAAGGCCAGCGCCGAGAAAGGCTCGTCGTCGCTAGCGTGACGCTCGTCGTACTGTTCTGGCTTGACTTCGTCCTTCGGCACTTCGGCCAGATCAGGGTGGATACCCTTGATCGCAGGAATCTCGGTCGGAGCAGGCAGGAAGTCGATAACGGCGTCGAGAACCAGGGGAACGCCCTTGTTCTTGAACGAGGAACCGCAGACAGCAGGAACGATCTCGCTCGCCAGGGTACGGGCGCGCAGACCAGCCTTGATGTCTTCGACGGACAGGTCACCTTCTTCGAGGTACTTGTTCATCAGTTCTTCGCTGGCTTCGGCAGCAGCCTCAACCATGTTGTTGCGCCATTCGTTGGCCAGGTCTACCAGCTCGGCAGGAATCTCTTCCTCACGGTAGGTAGTGCCCTTGTCGTCTTCGTTCCAGTAGATGGCTTTCATCTTGATCAGGTCAACCTGACCCTGGAAGTCTTCTTCAGCACCGATAGCCAGCTGGACCGGAACCGGGGTGTGACCCAGACGGTTCTTGATCTGACCGACAACGCGCAGGAAGTTGGCACCAGCACGGTCCATCTTGTTCACGTAGACAACACGTGGAACGCCGTATTTGTTGGCCTGACGCCATACGGTTTCGGACTGCGGCTCAACGCCGGAAGTACCGCAGAATACGACGACCGCGCCGTCGAGTACACGCAGCGAACGCTCTACTTCAATGGTGAAGTCAACGTGGCCGGGGGTATCGATGACGTTTACGCGGTAGTTGTCGTACTGACCACGGGAACCTTTCCAGAAGGTGGTAACAGCAGCGGAGGTAATGGTGATACCGCGCTCCTGCTCCTGAACCATCCAGTCGGTGGTCGCGGCGCCGTCATGCACCTCGCCCATCTTGTGGCTCAGGCCTGTGTAGAACAGGATCCGCTCGGTAGTGGTAGTCTTGCCCGCGTCAACGTGAGCACAGATACCGATGTTACGGTAGCGGTTAATTGCTGTAGTACGAGCCATAAAGCCCTCGCAAAAAGATTGATGCTTGAATTAGAAGCGGTAGTGCGAGAACGCTTTGTTGGCTTCGGCCATACGGTGCACGTCTTCACGCTTCTTGACTGCAGCACCCTTGCCTTCGGCAGCATCCAGCAGCTCGCCAGCCAGGCGCAGGGCCATGGACTTCTCGCCACGCTTGCGGGCGTAGTCTACGAGCCAGCGCATTGCCAGAGCGTTACGACGGGATGGACGAACTTCAACCGGAACCTGGTAGGTAGCACCGCCTACACGGCGGGACTTAACTTCGACCAGCGGAGCGATGGCGTCGAGAGCTTTCTCGAAGATTTCCAGGGGGTCGCTGTTCTTGCGTGCTTTGACGGTATCCAGAGCACCGTAAACGATGCGCTCGGCTACGGCCTTCTTGCCGCTTTCCATCACGTGGTTCATGAACTTGGCGAGGATCTGGGATCCGTACTTCGGATCGTCAAGGATCTCACGTTTTGCTGCTACACGACGTCTTGGCATGATAAGCCCTCAAACGGTCTTCAGGTTAGCCCGGGACGTGGGTCTTCGACCCCTGCCCGACCTTACTCTTATCGACTCAAAAAAATGGATGTCTGCAAACGACCGATTACTTCGGACGCTTGGTACCGTATTTCGAACGACCCTGGTTACGGCCTTTGACGCCCGAAGTATCCAGAGAGCCGCGAACGGTGTGGTAACGAACACCTGGCAAGTCTTTTACACGGCCGCCACGGATCAGGACGACGCTGTGCTCTTGCAGGTTGTGGCCTTCACCACCGATGTACGAGGAAACCTCGAAACCGTTGGTCAGACGCACACGGCATACTTTACGCAGTGCCGAGTTAGGTTTTTTCGGCGTGGTGGTGTACACGCGGGTGCACACGCCACGACGTTGCGGGCAGTTCTGCAGCGCAGGAACGTCGGATTTCTCGACGATACGCTTACGCGGCTGACGTACCAGCTGGTTGATAGTTGCCATCTACTAGCTCCACTGATTGTCTTGCGACGCTATTGTCTTGCAAGAAAAGCCAAAAATTGGCGAGACGGAGCCTCACCAAATTTAAGGGTACAAAAGTCTAAAGAGGATCTTGCACCCAGTCAAGACGAGGCCCCGGCCCTCCCCGCCCGATCATCGGCAACAATTCATGTCACCGATGACCTTCAGGAACTGCCGGGGCCCTGCCCTGTACTTAGTTACCGCTGGAGTTCAGCGCTTCGGTCAGTGCGGCTTCCACCTCACTGGCACTTACGCGCAGCGGCTTGTCTGCATCACGGCGACGCTTACGCTCGCTGTGGTATGCCAGACCAGTACCGGCCGGGATCAGACGACCCACGACCACGTTCTCTTTCAGGCCGCGCAGGTAATCGCGCTTGCCGGTTACCGCCGCTTCGGTCAGTACGCGGGTGGTTTCCTGGAAGGAAGCCGCGGAGATGAACGACTCGGTCGACAGCGAGGCCTTGGTGATACCCAGCAGCACACGGGTGAACTTCGAGATGAACTTGTCCTCGCTGGCGAGACGCTCGTTCTCGACCAGTACCTGGGTCAGTTCCATCTGGTCGCCCTTGATGAAGCTGGAATCGCCCGACTCGGAGATCTCGACCTTGCGCAGCATCTGACGCAGGATGGTCTCGATGTGCTTGTCGTTGATCTTAACGCCTTGCAGACGGTAAACGTCCTGAATCTCGTTGACGATGTACTTCGCCAGCGCGCTCACACCCAGCAGACGCAGGATGTCGTGCGGATCGCTCGGGCCGTCGGAGATAACTTCGCCGCGGTTTACCTGTTCGCCTTCGAAGACGTTCAGGTGGCGCCACTTCGGAATCAGCTCTTCGTACGGATCGCTACCGTCGGTCGGAGTAATGACCAGACGGCGCTTGCCCTTGGTCTCTTTACCGAACGCGATGGTGCCGCTGACTTCAGCCAGAATCGAGGCTTCTTTCGGACGACGCGCTTCGAACAGGTCGGCAACGCGCGGCAGACCACCGGTGATGTCACGGGTCTTCGACGTTTCTTGCGGAATACGCGCAATAACGTCACCGACGCCGATCTGTGCACCGTCAGCCACACCAACCAAGGCGTTGGCCGGCAGGAAGTACTGGGCAGGTACGTCGGTACCTGGCAGGTACAGGTCCTTGCCAGCAGCATCTACCATCTTGATGGCCGGACGGATTTCCTTGCCAGCGGCAGGGCGATCCTTGACGTCCAGAACTTCAATGTTGGTCAGACCGGTCAGTTCGTCGGTCTGGCGCTTGATGGTGATGTTTTCTTCCATGCCCACGAAGGTCACGGTACCTTTCAGCTCGGTAACGATCGGGTGGGTGTGCGGGTCCCACTTGGCGACGATGGCGCCAGCTTCGACCTTCTCACCTTCCTTGACCGAAATCACCGCACCGTAAGGCAGCTTGTAACGCTCACGCTCACGACCGAATTCGTCGGCAATGGCCAGCTCACCGGAACGCGATACGGCAACCAGGTTGCCATCGGCACGCTCAACCTGCTTCAGGTTGTGCAGACGAACCATACCGCCGTTCTTCACCTGGACACTGTCGGCAGCCGAGGTACGGCTTGCAGCACCACCGATGTGGAACGTACGCATGGTCAGCTGGGTACCCGGCTCACCGATCGACTGAGCAGCGATAACGCCGACAGCTTCACCGATGTTCACCTGGTGACCACGAGCCAGGTCACGACCGTAGCACTTGGCGCAGATGCCGTAGCGGGTTTCGCAGTTGATCGGCGAACGCACGATCACTTCGTCGATGCTGTTCAGCTCGATGAACTCGACCCACTGCTCGTCGACCAGGGTACCGGCCGGAACGATGACGTCCTCGGTGCCTGGCTTGAACACGTCACGGGCGATGACACGACCCAGTACACGCTCACCCAGCGGCTCTACAACGTCGCCGCCTTCGATGTGCGGGGTCATCAGCAGGCCCTGGTCGGTGCCGCAGTCGATCTCGGTAACGACCAGATCCTGGGCAACGTCTACCAGACGGCGAGTCAGGTAACCGGAGTTCGCAGTCTTCAAGGCGGTATCCGCCAGACCCTTACGAGCACCGTGAGTCGAGATGAAGTACTGAAGTACGCTCAGACCTTCACGGAAGTTCGCGGTGATCGGCGTCTCGATGATGGAGCCGTCCGGCTTGGCCATCAGACCACGCATACCGGCCAGCTGACGGATCTGGGCTGCGGAACCCCGCGCACCGGAGTCAGCCATCATGTACATCGAGTTGAAGGACTCTTGATCGACTTCCTTGCCCTCGCGGTCGATGACCTTCTCTTTCGAGAGGTTGGCCATCATCGCCTTGGACACTTCGTCGTTCGCCTTCGACCACAAGTCGATGACCTTGTTGTACTTCTCGCCCTGGGTTACCAGGCCGGAGGCGTACTGGCTCTCGATTTCCTTCACTTCGTCGGTAGCGTTACCGATGATGCGGGCTTTCTCGTCCGGGATAACGAAGTCGTTAACACCGATGGAAACGCCGGAAATGGTCGAATAAGCGAAACCGGTGTACATCAGCTGGTCAGCGAAGATAACGGTCTCTTTCAGACCAACCACGCGGTAGCACTGGTTGATCAGCTTGGAGATCGCCTTTTTCTTCATCGGCTGGTTAACCACGTCGTACGGCAGACCTGCCGGTACAACCTGGAACAGCAGCGCACGGCCGACAGTGGTGTCGACGATGCGGGTGTTCTTGACCACGGAACCATCACGCTCTTTGACGGTTTCGTTGATACGCACCTTGATTTTGGCGTGCAGGGCAGCTTCGCCGGCGCGGAATACGCGGTCGACTTCCTGCAGGTCGGCGAACACGCGACCTTCGCCTTTGGCGTTGATGGCTTCACGGGTCATGTAGTACAGACCCAGTACAACGTCCTGCGACGGAACGATGATTGGCTCACCGTTGGCTGGCGACAGGATGTTGTTGGTCGACATCATCAGCGCACGCGCTTCAAGCTGAGCTTCCAGGGTCAGCGGCACGTGAACGGCCATCTGGTCACCGTCGAAGTCGGCGTTGTACGCGGCACAGACCAGCGGGTGCAGCTGGATAGCCTTACCTTCGATCAGCACTGGCTCGAACGCCTGGATACCCAGACGGTGCAGGGTCGGTGCACGGTTGAGCAGGACGGGGTGTTCGCGAATCACTTCGGCGAGAACGTCCCATACCTCTGGCAGTTCGCGCTCGACCATCTTCTTGGCAGCCTTGATGGTGGTCGCCAGACCACGCATTTCCAGCTTGCCGAAAATGAACGGCTTGAACAGCTCGAGAGCCATCTTCTTCGGCAGACCGCACTGGTGCAGACGCAGGGTCGGGCCTACGGTAATTACCGAACGACCGGAGTAGTCAACACGCTTACCGAGCAAGTTCTGACGGAAGCGACCTTGCTTACCTTTGATCATGTCAGCCAGGGACTTCAGCGGACGCTTGTTCGAGCCAGTGATGGCGCGACCGCGACGGCCGTTGTCCAGCAGGGCGTCGACCGCTTCCTGCAGCATGCGCTTTTCGTTGCGCACGATGATGTCCGGCGCCGACAGATCAAGCAGGCGCTTCAGACGGTTGTTACGGTTGATCACCCGACGATACAGGTCGTTCAGGTCGGAGGTCGCGAAGCGGCCACCATCCAGCGGTACCAGCGGACGCAGGTCCGGCGGCAGTACTGGCAGGACGGTCAGGACCATCCACTCAGGCAGGTTGCCCGAACCCTGGAAAGCTTCCATCAGCTTCAGGCGTTTGGACAGCTTCTTGATCTTGGTTTCCGAGTTGGTCTGCGGAATCTCTTCGCGCAGGCGGCCGATCTCGTGCTCCAGGTCGATAGCGTGCAGCAGTTCGCGGACAGCCTCGGCACCCATGCGGGCGTCGAAGTCGTCACCGAACTCTTCCAGCGCTTCGAAATACTGCTCGTCGTTCAGCAGCTGACCCTTTTCCAGGGTGGTCATGCCCGGATCAATAACGACATAGCTCTCGAAGTAGAGCACGCGCTCGATATCACGCAGGGTCATGTCCATCAGCAGGCCGATACGGGACGGCAGCGACTTCAGGAACCAGATGTGGGCAACCGGCGAAGCCAGTTCGATGTGCGCCATGCGCTCACGACGAACCTTGGCCAGAGCGACTTCAACGCCGCACTTCTCGCAGATGACGCCACGGTGCTTCAGGCGCTTGTACTTACCGCACAGGCACTCGTAGTCCTTGACTGGGCCAAAGATCTTGGCGCAGAACAGGCCGTCACGCTCAGGCTTGAACGTACGGTAGTTGATGGTTTCCGGCTTCTTAACTTCACCGAACGACCACGAACGGATCATTTCAGGCGACGCCAGACCGATGCGGATGGCGTCGAACTCTTCGACTTGACCCTGGTTTTTCAGCAAATTCAGTAGGTCTTTCAAGGCCTTTCCTCCTGGCGGAGCAGGGAGCGGGCATTACCTGCCCCACTCCCCTTCGCGTCACGTGTTATTCGGTTTCCAGATCGATATCGATACCGAGCGAACGGATCTCTTTGATCAACACGTTGAAGGACTCGGGCATGCCCGGCTCCATACGGTGATCGCCATCCACGATGTTCTTGTACATCTTGGTACGGCCGTTCACGTCGTCCGACTTCACTGTGAGCATTTCTTGCAGGGTGTATGCCGCGCCGTATGCTTCCAGCGCCCACACTTCCATCTCCCCGAAACGCTGACCACCGAACTGCGCCTTACCACCCAGCGGCTGCTGGGTAACCAGGCTGTAGGAACCAGTGGAACGCGCGTGCATCTTGTCGTCCACCAAGTGGTTCAGCTTGAGCATGTACATGTAACCAACGGTCACAGGACGCTCGAACTTGTTGCCGGTACGACCATCGAACAGCACCATCTGGCCGCTCTCTGGCAGGTCGGCCAGCTTCAGCATGGCCTTGATCTCACGCTCCTTGGCACCGTCGAAGACTGGAGTGGCCATCGGCACACCCTTCTTCAGGTTGTTCGCCAGGGTGATGATCTCTTCGTCAGAGAACTCGTCCAGGTTTTCCTGACGACCACCGATCTCGTTGTAGATCTCGGTCAGGAAGGTGCGCAGTTCAGCGGCCTTGCGCTGCTCTTCGATCATGCGGTCGATCTTCTCGCCCAGACCTTTGGCCGCGAGGCCCAGGTGGGTTTCAAGGATCTGACCGACGTTCATACGCGAAGGTACGCCCAGCGGGTTCAGTACGACGTCGACCGGAGTACCGTTGGCGTCGTGCGGCATGTCTTCGACCGGCATGATCACGGAGACCACACCTTTGTTACCGTGACGACCGGCCATCTTGTCACCCGGCTGGATGCGACGGCGGATTGCCAGGTAGACCTTGACGATCTTCAGAACGCCCGGAGCCAAGTCGTCGCCCTGCTGCAGCTTGCGCTTCTTGTCTTCGAACTTGTCATCCAACAGACGACGGCGGTCGACGATGTACTGCTGAGCCTTTTCCAGCTGCTCGTTCAGTGCATCTTCAGCCATGCGCAGTTTGAACCACTGGCCGTGCTCCAGACCGTCCAGCACTTCGTCAGTGATCACGGCGCCTTTCTTCAGGCCCGCGCCACCGTCGACCACCTGGCCGTTCAGGGCACTACGCAGACGCTCGAAGGTCGCGCCTTCGACGATGCGGAACTCTTCGTTGAGGTCCTTGCGGATCTCGTCCAGCTGCATCTTCTCGATGGCCAGGGCGCGGCTGTCGCGCTCAACGCCATCACGAGTGAAGACCTGAACGTCGATGACGGTACCCTTGGTGCCGGTCGGCACGCGCAGGGAGGTGTCTTTGACGTCGCTGGCCTTCTCACCGAAGATCGCACGCAGCAGTTTTTCTTCCGGAGTCAGCTGGGTCTCACCTTTCGGAGTGACCTTGCCGACCAGGATATCACCAGCGCCAACTTCGGCACCGACGTAGACGATACCGGCTTCGTCCAGTTTGTTCAGAGCGGCTTCACCGACGTTCGGGATGTCCGCAGTGATTTCCTCTGGGCCAAGCTTGGTGTCACGCGCCACACAGGTCAGTTCCTGAATGTGGATGGTGGTGAAACGGTCTTCCTGAACAACACGCTCGGACAGGCAGATGGAGTCTTCGAAGTTGAAGCCGTTCCACGCCATGAACGCGATGCGCATGTTCTGACCCAGAGCCAGTTCACCCATGTCGGTGGACGGGCCGTCGGCCATGATGTCACCACGCGCAACCACGTCACCTTTGCTGACCAGCGGACGCTGGTTGATGCAGGTGTTCTGGTTGGAACGGGTGTACTTGGTCAGGTTGTAGATATCCACACCTGCTTCGCCGGTCTCGACTTCGTCGTCGGCAACGCGAACGACGATACGGCTTGCGTCGACCGAGTCGATCACGCCGCCACGGCGAGCAACCACGCAGACACCGGAGTCACGGGCGACGTTGCGCTCCATGCCGGTACCTACCAGCGGCTTGTCGGCACGCAGTGTCGGTACAGCCTGACGCTGCATGTTCGAACCCATCAATGCACGGTTGGCGTCGTCGTGCTCGAGGAACGGAATCAACGAGGCAGCGACGGAAACAACCTGCTTCGGCGAAACGTCCATCAGGGTGACGTCTTCCGGCGCCTTGACGGTGAATTCGTTCAGGTGACGGACCGCTACCAGCTCGTCGATCAGCTGCTTCTTCTCGTTCATTGCGGCCGAAGCCTGTGCAATGACGTGATCCGCTTCTTCGATCGCCGACAGGAACACGATGTCATCGCTGACCACGCCTTCCTTCACAACGCGGTACGGGCTTTCCAGGAAGCCGTACTGGTTGGTGCGGGCATAGGCTGCCAGGGAGTTGATCAGACCGATGTTCGGACCTTCAGGGGTCTCGATCGGGCACACACGGCCGTAGTGGGTCGGGTGTACGTCACGGACTTCGAAGCCAGCGCGCTCACGGGTCAGACCACCAGGGCCGAGTGCGGAGACACGACGCTTGTGGGTGATCTCGGAGAGCGGGTTGTTCTGGTCCATGAACTGCGACAGCTGGCTGGAACCGAAGAACTCTTTCACCGCCGCCGCTACTGGCTTGGCGTTGATCAGGTCTTGCGGCATCAGGCCTTCGCTTTCTGCCATCGACAGGCGTTCCTTGACCGCACGCTCTACGCGCACCAGGCCAACACGGAACTGGTTCTCGGCCATCTCGCCGACGCAACGGACGCGACGGTTACCCAGGTGGTCGATGTCGTCGACGATGCCTTTGCCGTTACGGATGTCGACCAGGGTCTTGAGGACCTCGACGATATCTTCCTTGCTCAGCACGCCCGAACCTTCGATCTCGGTACGACCGATACGACGGTTGAACTTCATGCGGCCAACGGCGGACAGGTCGTAACGCTCGGCGCTGAAGAACAGGTTGTTGAACAGGGTCTCGGCGGCATCCTTGGTTGGCGGCTCGCCTGGACGCATCATGCGGTAGATCTCGACCAGAGCTTCCAGCTGGTTGCTGGTGGTGTCGATCTTCAGGGTGTCGGAGATGAACGGACCGCAGTCGATGTCGTTGGTGTACAGGGTCTCGATGCGAACGACCTGGGCCTTGGCGACCTTGATCATCAGCTCGGTGGTCATCTCGGTGTTGCACTCAGCCAGGATCTCACCGGTGGCCGGATGCACGATGGCCTTGGCGGTGGTACGACCCAGGACGTACTCCATTGGAACGTCCAGCTGGCTGACGCCGGCCTTCTCGAGCTGGTTGACGTGACGCGCGGTAATACGGCGCCCTTGCTCGACGATGACCTTGCCGCTGCCGTCAAGGATGTCCATGACAGCAACTTCACCACGCAGACGCTGCGGTACCAGTTCCAGGCTCAGTTTTTCGCCGGACACATGGAAGACGTTGGTGGTGTAGAAGGTGTTCAGAACCTCTTCGGTGCTGTAACCCAGGGCGCGCAGCAGTACCGAAGCCGGCAGTTTGCGGCGACGGTCGATACGCACGAACACGCAGTCTTTAGGGTCGAACTCGAAGTCCAGCCACGAACCGCGGTAAGGGATGATGCGAGCGGAGTACAGCAGCTTGCCGGAGCTGTGAGTCTTGCCACGGTCGTGGTCGAAGAACACACCAGGCGAACGGTGCAGCTGGGAAACGATCACACGCTCGGTACCGTTGATTACGAAGGTACCGTTCTCAGTCATCAGGGGGATTTCACCCATGTAGACTTCTTGCTCTTTGATGTCCTTGATCGCTTTGTTCGACGATTCCTTGTCGAAGATGATCAGGCGCACCTTGACCCGCAGTGGGACCGCGAAGGTCACGCCACGCAGGACACATTCCTTCACATCGAAGGCTGGTTCGCCCAGGCGATAGCCTACGTACTCCAGGGCAGCATTGCCGGAGTAGCTGATGATCGGGAATACCGATTTGAAGGCCGCGTGCAGGCCGACGTCGCGGAACTGATCCTTGGATGCTCCCGCTTGCAGGAATTCGCGATACGAATCCAGCTGGATGGCCAGGAGGTAAGGCACATCCATGACGTCCGGCAACTTGCTAAAGTCCTTGCGGATACGTTTTTTCTCAGTGTATGAGTAAGCCATCAGCGTTCCCCAGCTTGGTCACCTGCTTGTTTGGCTTCTCCCGGCGGGAGCAGCCAGAAAATCGTGCAAACCCCTTGGTTTGCGCCACCCACATGGGTGTCTTGCAGCCTGTTATCGGGGCCGACCTGATCGGCCACCAATAACGGAAAAAGGCCGGTGGCATAAGCCACCAGCCATCAGCCTTCGCTCAACGCTCCGGCTGGAGTCGCAAGGTCGAGATTACTTCAGCTCGACTTTAGCGCCAGCTTCTTCCAGCTTCTTCTTCGCGTCTTCAGCGGCTTCTTTCGAAACGCCTTCAGCGATAACCTGAGGAGCGCCGTCGACTTTCTCTTTGGCTTCTTTCAGGCCCAGACCGGTCAGTTCACGAACTGCCTTGATCACGTTGACCTTCTTGTCGCCAGCTTCGGTCAGAACGACGTTGAACTCGGTTTGCTCTTCAACAACGGCAGCAGCAGCAGCTGGGCCAGCAGCGGCAACAGCAGCGGTAACGCCGAAGGTTTCTTCCATTGCTTTGATCAGTTCAACAACTTCCAGAACGGTTTTCTGGCCGATTGCTTCGATGATTTGTTCGTTAGTCAGAGACATGACTTAAATCCTGTATTGGGGTGACAGCCTACGCAGCCATCAAATTAAACGTATGATTTTGAAAGAGTCTCGCGTGCCTTAGGCAGCGGTAGCTTCTTTCTGGTCGCGAATGGCTGCCAGAGTACGAGCCAGCTTGCTGGTAGCGCCTTGGATCACGCTCATCAGTTTCGCAATAGCTTCGTCGCGGGTCGGCAGGGTAGCCAACACGTCGATCTGGTTCGCTGCAATGAAATTGCCGTCAAACGCAGCTGCCTTGATCTCGAACTTGTCCTGACCCTTGGCGAACTCTTTGAACAGACGAGCAGCAGCGCCCGGGTGTTCGTTGGAGAAAGCAATCAGGGTCGGGCCTTTGAACGCGTCGTTGAGGATCGAGAATTCGGTGCCTTCAACAGCGCGCTTGAGCAGGGTATTACGTACGACACGTACGTAAACGCCAGCTTCGCGGGCCTCTTTACGGAGTCCGGTCATTGCGCTTACAGTCACACCACGGGCATCGGCCACGACAGCGGACAGAGCGACTTTGGCAGCCTCGTTGACTTCAGCGACGATGGCCTTCTTGTCTTCGAGTTTAATTGCCACGGGTTTACTCCTGGTTTTTACCGTTTCATCTGGCCGAAGCCGGATGTCGTTTTGGTGTCTGATTCGGTAACGAATCGGGAGCACCATCTGCGTAGGCTTGTCGTTTAAGGCTTGCGCCGCCTACGGTCTTGGATAGCCCCCGCCAGGCAGGGACCCCAATTTTTGCTGGTGGCGCGACGAATCGCGCCACCATGGTCTTACGCGTTCAGCGAGCTCTGGTCGATAACCAGACCTGGGCCCATAGTGGTGCTCAGGGTAACGCGCTTGACGTAGATACCTTTCGAAGAAGCTGGCTTGATACGCTTCAGGTCAGCGATCAGGGCTTCAACGTTTTCCTTCAGCTTGCCAGCTTCGAAGCCGACCTTGCCAACGGAGGTGTGGATGATACCGTTCTTGTCGGTACGGTAGCGAACCTGACCAGCCTTGGCGTTTTTGACAGCGCCAGCTACGTCTGGAGTCACGGTACCAACTTTCGGGTTAGGCATCAGGCCGCGAGGACCCAGAACCTGACCCAGCTGACCTACAACGCGCATGGCATCAGGCGATGCGATGACGACGTCATAGTTCAGGTCGCCGCCTTTCATTTCGGCAGCCAGATCGTCCATACCTACGCGGTCAGCGCCGGCAGCCAGAGCGGCTTCAGCAGCTGGACCCTGGGTGAAGACGGCAACACGTACGGTCTTGCCAGTGCCGTGTGGCAGCACGGTAGCGCTACGAACGACCTGGTCGGATTTACGTGGGTCAACGCCGAGGTTGACGGCAACGTCGAAGGACTCGCTGAACTTCACGGTGGACAGTTCGGCCAGCAGCACGGCGGCTTCTTCGAAGTTGTAAACTTTGCCAGCTTCGATTTTCGAAGCAATGGCCTTTTGGCGCTTGGTCAGCTTAGCCATTACACACCCTCCACGTTCAGGCCCATGCTGCGGGCAGAGCCAGCGATGGTGCGTACAGCTGCGTCCAGGTCAGCAGCGGTCAGATCAGCCTGTTTGGCCTTGGCGATCTCTTCGAGCTGAGCACGGTTGACGGTGCCAACCTTGACAGTGTTCGGGCGAGCCGAACCGCTAGCCAGGCCAGCAGCCTTCTTCAGCAGAACCGAAGCAGGGGTGCTCTTGGTTTCGAAAGTGAAGCTACGGTCACTGTAGACAGTGATGATCACAGGAGTCGGCAGGCCGGCTTCTTGACCCTGAGTACGGGCGTTGAAGGCCTTGCAGAATTCCATGATGTTCACACCGTGTTGACCCAGTGCTGGACCAACGGGTGGGCTTGGGTTGGCCTGGCCGGCCTTAACTTGCAGCTTGATGTAAGCCTGAATCTTCTTAGCCATGAGCTACTCCAAAATCGGGTACGAACGCCAGAAGGCTCCCCGGATGACTTGCGTTTTATCCCAGTGACGACAAAACCCCGCAGCACACAGGGCTGCGGGGTATGGGATGCATTGTCCGCCTAGACCTTTTCGACCTGGCTGAACTCGAGCTCCACCGGAGTAGAGCGACCGAAAATGAGCACCGCCACCTGGAGGCGACTCTTTTCGTAGTTAACCTCTTCGACACTACCATTGAAGTCAGCGAACGGACCGTCAATGACTCGAACCACTTCACCCGGCTCGAACAGCGTCTTCGGCTTCGGCTTATCACTACCGTCAGCTACGCGACGCAGGATAGCTTCAGCTTCTTTATCAGTGATCGGCGCAGGCTTGTCTGCGGTACCACCAATAAAGCCCATCACACGCGGGGTATCCTTGACCAAGTGCCAAGTCCCTTCGTTCATTTCCATCTGGACCAGAACATAGCCAGGGAAGAACTTGCGCTCACTCTTACGCTTTTGGCCGTTGCGCATTTCTACGACTTCTTCGGTCGGGACCAGGATCTCGCCGAATTCGTCTTCCATGCCAGCCAGCTTGACGCGCTCGATCAGCGACCGCATCACATGCTTCTCGTAACCCGAGTAAGCATGCACAACATACCAACGCTTAGCCACGGGACACCTTTAGCCAACGATCAGGGAGACCGCCCAGCCGAGCAGGGAATCAAGACCCCACAGCAGCAGTGCCATAACCAACACGACAGCCACGACAATCAGAGTGGTCTGGGTGGTTTCCTGGCGGGTCGGCCACACGACTTTACGAATCTCGGTACGAGCTTCCTTCGCCAACGCAAAGAACGACTTACCCTTCGCAGTCTGCAAGGCAACAAAGCCTGCGACAGCAGCCAGGGCGAGAAGTGCAAGGACGCGATACAGGATCGGAGAGGCGGAGTAATACTGATTACCCACAACACCAACGACCACCAAAGCCACTACAGCCAGCCACTTGAACAGATCAAAACGCGATTCTTGGGCTTCAGTCTTGGGCGTCATCGGGGAGGATCCTGTGAGAAGAAAGCCAATCACACCGAGGTGAATGGCAGGTCAGGAGGGAATCGAACCCCCAACCTACGGTTTTGGAGACCGTCGCTCTGCCAATTGAGCTACTGACCTTTAACGCTGTATCAGGCCGGCCATTATACCGGCCCGATCAAGTAAATCAACTACTTATTCAATAATTTTTGCTACGACACCGGCGCCGACGGTACGACCGCCTTCACGGATAGCGAAGCGCAGACCGTCTTCCATTGCGATGGTCTTGATCAGAGTGACAGTCATCTGAATGTTGTCACCTGGCATTACCATTTCAACGCCTTCCGGCAGTTCGCAGTTACCGGTCACGTCAGTGGTACGGAAGTAGAACTGAGGACGGTAGCCTTTGAAGAACGGAGTGTGACGGCCGCCTTCTTCTTTCGACAGAACGTAGACTTCTGCGGTGAACTTGGTGTGCGGCTTGACCGAACCTGGCTTAACCAGAACCTGGCCACGCTCAACGTCGTCACGCTTGGTACCACGCAGCAGAACGCCGCAGTTCTCGCCAGCACGGCCTTCGTCCAGCAGCTTGCGGAACATCTCAACACCGGTGCAGGTGGTGGTGGTGGTGTCACGCAGACCAACGATTTCCAGCGGGTCTTGAACGCGAACGATACCACGCTCGATACGACCGGTAACAACGGTACCACGACCCGAGATCGAGAATACGTCTTCGATCGGCATCAGGAACGGCTGGTCAACGGCACGAACTGGCTCAGGGATGTAGGCATCCAGAGTTTCTACCAGCTTCTTAACAGCGGTAGTACCCATTTCGTTGTCGTCTTTGCCTTCCAGGGCCATACGAGCGGAACCGATGATGATCGGAGTGTCGTCGCCTGGGAAGTCGTAGGTGGACAGCAGGTCGCGAACTTCCATCTCGACCAGCTCCAGCAGCTCAGCGTCGTCTACCAGGTCAGCCTTGTTCAGGAAGACCACGATGTACGGAACGCCAACCTGACGGGACAGCAGGATGTGCTCACGGGTTTGTGGCATCGGACCATCGGCGGCCGAGCAAACCAGGATCGCGCCATCCATCTGGGCAGCACCGGTGATCATGTTCTTCACGTAGTCAGCGTGACCTGGGCAGTCAACGTGAGCGTAGTGACGAATGTTCGAGTTGTACTCGACATGAGCGGTGTTGATGGTGATACCGCGCGCTTTTTCTTCCGGAGCCGAGTCGATCTTGTCGAACTCAACGACTGCCGAACCGAAAACTTCGGAGCAGACGCGAGTCAGAGCTGCGGTCAGAGTGGTTTTACCATGGTCAACGTGGCCGATAGTGCCAACGTTCACGTGTGGTAGGGAACGATCAAACTTTTCCTTAGCCATCGATACAATCCTCCGCAGAAGAAAATAGTCACACCGCTGATAAAACAAAGGCAGATATTTTCATATCTGCCTTGTTTATATGGAGCTCTTGAGCGGACTTGAACCGCTGACCTCACCCTTACCAAGGGTGTGCTCTACCAACTGAGCTACAAGAGCGAAACACTTTGTGCAAAATCCAGCAAACTTGGAGCGGGTAGCGGGAATCGAACCCGCATCATCAGCTTGGAAGGCTGAGGTTCTACCACTAAACTATACCCGCGGAGCTTGCGGCTCTCGCTAAAACTGGTGGAGGGAGAAGGATTCGAACCTTCGAAGCTCTCGCAACGGATTTACAGTCCGTCCCCTTTGACCGCTCGGGAATCCCTCCAGATGTGGCCGGCATTCTATTTGTCTGCCGTCCTAGTGTCAAGCGTTTTTTCAAATTTTTTCAATCAAATCTGAAACTTAGCTGCTTTGACACCGCTTCCAGTTCTGCCACCTAAGTAGTGTTCCCTGTGAAGCGGGCGCCATTCTATCAAGCTATTCGCCAGTTGCAATACCCTGGCAGAAAATAATTTTATGTTTTAAGTCTTTGAAATCGTTGGAAAGAGTAGAAAGCACGGCTGAGTCCAGCAAACGCTCGCTTTGAGGGCTGACCTTGAGCCAGCGACCGTCGGCGCCAGGCAGCTGACCAGACACCGGAACAGCGCTGATATCGAGGCTCAACAGACGCTGACGCAACTCATCGAGCTGCTCTTGCGTCGCAAGCCCCCCTACTACAAGACACTCATCACGCCGCTTGGGCGGTGCATTGACGCCAGCTTCACGCAGTAAACGGATTTCTTGCTGATTTCCCTTGTACAGCGACAGGGACGCGACTTCCTTGACCTTCAGCGGGGCTTCCTGCTGGTGCCATACGTAATAGACGACGTTGAGCACCACCAACAACAGAAACAACCAACGCATAGGCACCTCAATCCAATGGGCAGGCCATGGCCAGACCGACGAACACCAGGTCAGGCACGACTCGCGCCTGCGGCACGGCCTCTCTTACCAGCGGGGCATCCCCACCAGTGAGAAACACCGCGAAATCATCTCCCCACAAGGCGCGCGCCTGCTCAAGCTGTGTGCGCGCAAACCCCTGCAACATCAACACGCAACCGCGCTCAACAGCTTCGACGGTGGAGCGACCGGGCTCCAGACTGGCCAGCGCCCTTTCGGCTGAAGCGTCGTCGTAACGAATCCGACGGGTATGGGTACGGAGCTGACTGCGCATCAACGGCATACCTGGACAGATGTAGCCACCCAGGTGCTCACCGTCGCCGGCGACGAAGTCGGCTTTCGCTGCGGTACCAAGATCGATGACCAGGCAGGCGCCCTTGGCCAGGTGATAAGCACCCAAAGCGGCTAGCCAGCGATCCATGCCCAAGCGCTGGAAATCTTCATAACCGTTGCGCACCCCTGACATTTCCTGTGCAGGCTGCGCCACCCGAGCTTCGACCGCGAACGCCTTGGCGATAAGGGCACAGAGCGCTTCGGTCTCATCCTCACTGCGCACACTGACCATGCGACAGCCGGATAAATGAATAGATGACAATGCCGCTACTTGAGCAACCAGGGCCTGGTCGGAGTCGACAATGCCGCCGCCCACGATAGTGCCGTCAGCAGTGTGAATAACCCGCCACTTGATAAAGCTATTACCGCAATCGAGCTCAAGAATCATCACGCAACCTCAAACTGAGCTCTCCGCCACTGAAGCTCTTTTCCACACCATCGACCTCAAGGCGCAAACCGCCCTGCCCATCCACACCAAGCACCACACCATCGATACGGGTGGACCCGGCAATCAGCGATACACTCCGCCCCTGCCAGAGATGAGCCTGCTCCCACTCTTCCTGAAACGCTGCAAACCCGTAGCGACGATGGCGCGTCAACTCATGCTGCAGTTGCTGGGTCAGCGAAGACACCAGACGATTTCGATCAATGCTCGTACCAAGTTCACGCCGCATCGAGGTCCATGCCTGGTCGACCTGCTCATTGACCTGCATGTTCACATTGATACCGACACCCAGCACTACATGGCAGACATCAGCTGGATCTCCAACCAGTTCAAGCAGAATACCGGTAATTTTCTGCCCTCTGACTAGCACATCATTAGGCCATTTGAGCCCTACCTCTTTTACACCGAAAGCCTGCAACGTACGCATGACTGCTAGCCCGACAACCAGGCTCAAGCCCTCAAGCTGCCGCATGCCACCATCAACGCGCAACACCAGGCTGTAATAGAGGTTTTCGGCAAACGGACTGACCCACTGACGCCCGCGCCGCCCTCGACCAGCACTTTGGCGCTCGGCCAGGACCAGGAATGGCGCAACCTGCCCCTCCGTGGCGAGCCTCAAGCCCTCGGCATTAGTCGAGTCGATGGTGTCATGAATGAACACCGGCCATTGCTCACCCTGAGAAAGCTCGGCAATCGCTTGCTCCTCGAGCAACGCCAAGGGAGCCGCCAGCTGATAGCCGCGCCCGCGAACCTTGTGGATGGTCAGGTTCAAGTCACTCTCGAGGTGCTGTAGCTGTTTCCAGACAGCACTACGACTCACCCCGAGGGCTGCACCTAAGGCTTCTCCGGAATGGAACCGGCCATCCTTGAGGAGATTCAACAACTTCAGCATGCCAGTCTCGACTTGGAATAAGGCTGGCATGATAGCTATGGGTAGTGGGCTTGCATAGGAAAAGGGGCCGGATATAGCGGCCATAACCCAGTGGAAACAGAGGTTGCGGCCGCTGCGGCACCGGCTTCGCCGGTGATCGCCGGCAAGCCGGCTCCCACAACGTACGATGGGAGCCTTGCCGGGATAAAACCCGGAAAAGACAAAACCCCTACCTGCATGCGCAGATAGGGGTTTTGCGAAATGAATCTTGACGATGACCTACTCTCACATGGGGAAACCCCACACTACCATCGGCGATGCATCGTTTCACTACTGAGTTCGGGATGGGATCAGGTGGTTCCAATGCTCTATGGTCGTCAAGAAATTCTGTAGCCAGAATGTCTTAGGAACACTCTTGGCGAATTCGGATATGTGAATTTGTGATGTTACGAATTTTCGGTTCTTTCGTCTTCACCACCGCAATCTGCGTCAGCAAATTGCTTGGGTGTTATATGGTCAAGCCTCACGGGCAATTAGTATTGGTTAGCTCAACGCCTCACAGCGCTTACACACCCAACCTATCAACGTCGTAGTCTTCGACGGCCCTTTAGGGGATTCAAGATCCCAGTGAGATCTCATCTTGAGGCAAGTTTCCCGCTTAGATGCTTTCAGCGGTTATCTCTTCCGAACATAGCTACCCGGCAATGCCACTGGCGTGACAACCGGAACACCAGAGGTTCGTCCACTCCGGTCCTCTCGTACTAGGAGCAGCCCCTCTCAAATCTCAAACGTCCACGGCAGATAGGGACCGAACTGTCTCACGACGTTCTAAACCCAGCTCGCGTACCACTTTAAATGGCGAACAGCCATACCCTTGGGACCGGCTTCAGCCCCAGGATGTGATGAGCCGACATCGAGGTGCCAAACACCGCCGTCGATATGAACTCTTGGGCGGTATCAGCCTGTTATCCCCGGAGTACCTTTTATCCGTTGAGCGATGGCCCTTCCATACAGAACCACCGGATCACTAAGACCTACTTTCGTACCTGCTCGACGTGTTTGTCTCGCAGTCAAGCGCGCTTTTGCCTTTATACTCTACGACCGATTTCCGACCGGTCTGAGCGCACCTTCGTACTCCTCCGTTACTCTTTGGGAGGAGACCGCCCCAGTCAAACTACCCACCATACACTGTCCTCGATCCGGATAACGGACCTGAGTTAGAACCTCAAAGTTGCCAGGGTGGTATTTCAAGAATGGCTCCATGAGAACTGGCGTCCCCACTTCAAAGCCTCCCACCTATCCTACACAAGCAAATTCAAAGTCCAGTGCAAAGCTATAGTAAAGGTTCACGGGGTCTTTCCGTCTAGCCGCGGATACACTGCATCTTCACAGCGATTTCAATTTCACTGAGTCTCGGGTGGAGACAGCGCCGCCATCGTTACGCCATTCGTGCAGGTCGGAACTTACCCGACAAGGAATTTCGCTACCTTAGGACCGTTATAGTTACGGCCGCCGTTTACCGGGGCTTCGATCAAGAGCTTCGCTTGCGCTAACCCCATCAATTAACCTTCCGGCACCGGGCAGGCGTCACACCCTATACGTCCACTTTCGTGTTTGCAGAGTGCTGTGTTTTTAATAAACAGTCGCAGCGGCCTGGTATCTTCGACCGGCATGGGCTTACGGAGCAAGTCCTTAACCCTCGCCGGCGCACCTTCTCCCGAAGTTACGGTGCCATTTTGCCTAGTTCCTTCACCCGAGTTCTCTCAAGCGCCTTGGTATTCTCTACCCGACCACCTGTGTCGGTTTGGGGTACGGTTCCCAGTTATCTGAAGCTTAGGAGCTTTTCTTGGAAGCATGGCATCAACCACTTCGTCGCCTAATAGCAACTCGTCATCAGCTCTCGGCCTTGAAATCCCGGATTTGCCTAAGATCTCAGCCTACCACCTTAAACTTGGACAACCAACGCCAAGCTGGCCTAGCCTTCTCCGTCCCTCCATCGCAATAACTGGAAGTACAGGAATATTAACCTGTTTTCCATCGACTACGCTTTTCAGCCTCGCCTTAGGGACCGACTAACCCTGCGTCGATTAACGTTGCGCAGGAAACCTTGGTCTTTCGGCGTGGGAGTTTTTCACTCCCATTGTCGTTACTCATGTCAGCATTCGCACTTCTGATACCTCCAGCAAGCTTCTCAACTCACCTTCACAGGCTTACAGAACGCTCCTCTACCGCATCACCAAAGGTGATACCCGTAGCTTCGGTGCATGGTTTGAGCCCCGTTACATCTTCCGCGCAGGCCGACTCGACTAGTGAGCTATTACGCTTTCTTTAAAGGATGGCTGCTTCTAAGCCAACCTCCTAGCTGTCTAAGCCTTCCCACATCGTTTCCCACTTAACCATGACTTTGGGACCTTAGCTGACGGTCTGGGTTGTTTCCCTTTTCACGACGGACGTTAGCACCCGCCGTGTGTCTCCCATGCTCGGCACTTGTAGGTATTCGGAGTTTGCATCGGTTTGGTAAGTCGGGATGACCCCCTAGCCGAAACAGTGCTCTACCCCCTACAGTGATACATGAGGCGCTACCTAAATAGCTTTCGAGGAGAACCAGCTATCTCCGAGCTTGATTAGCCTTTCACTCCGATCCACAGGTCATCCGCTAACTTTTCAACGGTAGTCGGTTCGGTCCTCCAGTCAGTGTTACCTAACCTTCAACCTGCCCATGGATAGATCGCCCGGTTTCGGGTCTATACCCAGCGACTAAACGCCCTATTAAGACTCGCTTTCGCTACGCCTCCCCTATTCGGTTAAGCTCGCCACTGAATATAAGTCGCTGACCCATTATACAAAAGGTACGCAGTCACCTAACAAAGTAGGCTCCCACTGCTTGTACGCATACGGTTTCAGGTTCTATTTCACTCCCCTCTCCGGGGTTCTTTTCGCCTTTCCCTCACGGTACTGGTTCACTATCGGTCAGTCAGTAGTATTTAGCCTTGGAGGATGGTCCCCCCATGTTCAGACAAAGTTTCTCGTGCTCCGTCCTACTCGATTTCATTGATAAGAGATTTTCGTGTACGGGGCTATCACCCACTATGGCCACACTTTCCAGAGTGTTCCACTAATCTCAAACCAACTTAAGGGCTGGTCCCCGTTCGCTCGCCACTACTAAGGGAATCTCGGTTGATTTCTTTTCCTCAGGGTACTTAGATGTTTCAGTTCCCCTGGTTCGCCTCTTGTACCTATGTATTCAGTACAAGATAACCAGCTTATGCTGGCTGGGTTCCCCCATTCAGAGATCTCTGGATCACAGTCTGTTTGCCGACTCCCCAAAGCTTATCGCAGGCTACCACGTCTTTCATCGCCTCTGACTGCCAAGGCATCCACCGTATGCGCTTCTTCACTTGACCATATAACCCCAAGCAATCTGGTTATACTGTGAAGACGACATTCGCCGAAAATTCGCATGTTGCTCAATTAAGAGCAGAACTCACAAATTTTACCTTAGCCTGATATCCACCAGTGAAAGTGGTTATCAGTCTATATCTATCACATATCCGAATTTTTAAAGAACGATCTGACAAAAGTCAGAAATCAACATTCGATGCGAATGCTCATTTCCGAGTTCTGATCAGGAACAACATTAGATCCCTATGGGATCTTGATCGTCTTCTACAATGAATCAAGCAATTCGTGTGGGAGCTCATCAGTAGGCTGATGTCGTCGATTAAGGAGGTGATCCAGCCGCAGGTTCCCCTACGGCTACCTTGTTACGACTTCACCCCAGTCATGAATCACACCGTGGTAACCGTCCTCCCGAAGGTTAGACTAGCTACTTCTGGTGCAACCCACTCCCATGGTGTGACGGGCGGTGTGTACAAGGCCCGGGAACGTATTCACCGCGACATTCTGATTCGCGATTACTAGCGATTCCGACTTCACGCAGTCGAGTTGCAGACTGCGATCCGGACTACGATCGGTTTTGTGAGATTAGCTCCACCTCGCGGCTTGGCAACCCTCTGTACCGACCATTGTAGCACGTGTGTAGCCCAGGCCGTAAGGGCCATGATGACTTGACGTCATCCCCACCTTCCTCCGGTTTGTCACCGGCAGTCTCCTTAGAGTGCCCACCATAACGTGCTGGTAACTAAGGACAAGGGTTGCGCTCGTTACGGGACTTAACCCAACATCTCACGACACGAGCTGACGACAGCCATGCAGCACCTGTGTCAGAGTTCCCGAAGGCACCAATCCATCTCTGGAAAGTTCTCTGCATGTCAAGGCCTGGTAAGGTTCTTCGCGTTGCTTCGAATTAAACCACATGCTCCACCGCTTGTGCGGGCCCCCGTCAATTCATTTGAGTTTTAACCTTGCGGCCGTACTCCCCAGGCGGTCAACTTAATGCGTTAGCTGCGCCACTAAAATCTCAAGGATTCCAACGGCTAGTTGACATCGTTTACGGCGTGGACTACCAGGGTATCTAATCCTGTTTGCTCCCCACGCTTTCGCACCTCAGTGTCAGTATCAGTCCAGGTGGTCGCCTTCGCCACTGGTGTTCCTTCCTATATCTACGCATTTCACCGCTACACAGGAAATTCCACCACCCTCTACCGTACTCTAGCTCGCCAGTTTTGGATGCAGTTCCCAGGTTGAGCCCGGGGCTTTCACATCCAACTTAACGAACCACCTACGCGCGCTTTACGCCCAGTAATTCCGATTAACGCTTGCACCCTCTGTATTACCGCGGCTGCTGGCACAGAGTTAGCCGGTGCTTATTCTGTCGGTAACGTCAAAACAGCAAGGTATTAACTTACTGCCCTTCCTCCCAACTTAAAGTGCTTTACAATCCGAAGACCTTCTTCACACACGCGGCATGGCTGGATCAGGCTTTCGCCCATTGTCCAATATTCCCCACTGCTGCCTCCCGTAGGAGTCTGGACCGTGTCTCAGTTCCAGTGTGACTGATCATCCTCTCAGACCAGTTACGGATCGTCGCCTTGGTGAGCCATTACCTCACCAACTAGCTAATCCGACCTAGGCTCATCTGATAGCGCAAGGCCCGAAGGTCCCCTGCTTTCTCCCGTAGGACGTATGCGGTATTAGCGTTCCTTTCGAAACGTTGTCCCCCACTACCAGGCAGATTCCTAGGCATTACTCACCCGTCCGCCGCTGAATCAAGGAGCAAGCTCCCGTCATCCGCTCGACTTGCATGTGTTAGGCCTGCCGCCAGCGTTCAATCTGAGCCATGATCAAACTCTTCAGTTCAATACTGCTTGGGTTTTTAAGAAACCCTAAACTTGGCTCAGCAATCTCAAATGACTATGTGATTTCTCGCATGGCCACTTGTGATGCTGATAATCTTTGTGACTATCAGTCCGTACTCACAAGCACCCACACGAATTGCTTGATTCGATTTGTTAAAGAGCGTTTGGTTAAGAGTGTTTCGTCTCAACCGAGGCGCGCATTCTACGCTTTCCTCATTTGCTGTCAAGTGTTTATTTTGAAGTTTTTTGCGAGAAACTCGTTTAGCTTCAAACACTTGGCTCGCTGCGATCTCTCGTAGCGGGAGGCGAATAATACAGCGTTTAAAAACGTTGTCAACCACCTCTTTCAGCGCTTCTTTCTGCTTTCGAAACGCTCAACCTGTTGATTAACAAGGAATTTTTCGTTTCGACTGCGTCGGAAGTGGGGCGCATTATAAGGGGATTCGAAAGCCCGTCAACCCTTAATTTCAAGAAAGTTTAATAAACCTGAAAAGCAAAGCGGGGAGGCCTACCGGCCTCCCCGCTTCTATATAGCTACAACTACTACAGGCGATCACTCAGCCTTGAGGGTAACCCGCGCGAATGCCTTCTTGCCCGCCTGGCACACATGGGTCGCACCAAGCGCAAACATGAAGTCGCGATCGACGACCGAACCATCGACCTTGACGGCACCGCCATTAAGCAGGTCCCGCGCCTGCGCCGAGTTCTTGACCAGGCCTGCCCGGTTCAGCACTGCAGCGATCGGCAAGTCTTCGGCCGCGACCACCTCGATCTCCGGCAGGTCTTCTGGCAGCTCGCCCTCCTTCATGCGGTTACCCGCAGCACGGTGAGCATTGGCTGCAGCCTCTTCACCATGGAAACGCGCGACAATCTCTTCAGCCAGCTTGATCTTGATGTCACGCGGGTTCGCACCATTGGCGACGTCAGCCCGGAACTGATCAATCTCTTCCATCGAGCGGAAGCTCAGCAACTCGAAGTAACGCCACATCAGCGTATCCGGGATCGATACCAGCTTGCTGTACATCACGCCCGGCGCTTCCTGGATACCCACATAGTTACCCAGCGACTTGGACATCTTCTTCACGCCATCAAGCCCTTCGAGCAACGGCATGGTGACGATGTTCTGCGCTTCCTGGCCATAGGCGCGCTGCAGCTCACGCCCCATCAACAGGTTGAACTTCTGATCGGTACCACCCAGCTCCACGTCAGCCTTCAGTGCCACGGAGTCATAGCCCTGCACCAGCGGGTAAAGGAACTCGTGGATGGCAATCGGCTGATTGGTGGTGTAGCGCTTGTCGAAGTCATCACGCTCGAGCATGCGCGCCACGGTGTATTGCGAAGCCAGGCGAATGAAGTCTGCCGGCGTCAGCTTGTCCATCCAGGTGGAGTTGAACGCGACTTCGGTCTTGGCCGGGTCGAGAATCTTGAACACCTGCTGCTTGTAGGTCTCAGCATTGTCCAGCACCTGCTCGCGCGTTAGCGGCGGACGGGTGGCACTCTTGCCGCTTGGGTCACCGATCATGCCGGTGAAGTCACCGATCAGGAAGATGACCTGATGCCCCAGATCCTGGAACTGGCGCAGCTTGTTGATGAGCACCGTGTGCCCCAGATGCAGGTCGGGCGCAGTCGGGTCGAAGCCTGCCTTGATACGCAGAGGTTGGCCGCGCTTGAGCTTCTCCACCAGTTCCGACTCGACCAATACTTCTTCCGCACCGCGCTTGATAAGCGCCAGCTGCTCTTCAACCGACTTCATAGACAGACCCGCAAGGCTCAGATTCAAGGGGAGCCAACCATACAAGATCGGCCATCAAATACAAGTTTCGCAAAGGAATGTGACCCAGGTGAAGCCTTACGGCGTCTACGCGCCCTTGCGTGAAAATGGATTTGGTTATATTTTATACAGTTATTTCATCTTCATCATGTCATTCATCTTTTCCATATTCATTTTTCTTCAAAGCCACCTTACCTATGACCAACAAAACGCCTAAAGCGCCCCCGCTTTATCCGAAAAGCCATCTGTTGGCCGCCAGCGGCATTGCCGCCCTGCTCAGCCTGGCCTTGCTGGTATTTCCCTCCAGCGAGGTAGAAGCCAAGAAAACCACGCTTTCCCTTGAACTGGAGAGCCCTGCCGAGCAGTTGAAGGACGAAACCAGCAATGCACCGCTGGTCCAGTCAGAAGGCGATCAAGGCTCCCCCTTCGCCCAGATCGAAAACGCCGAGCCGAGTACCGAACAAGCAGCAGCCCCGCAAGCGCCTGAGGCCCAGCCGGAGCCTGCGGCCAAGGACCCTGCCCATCGCGAAGTCACCGTAGCCCGTGGCGACACGCTGTCTACGCTGTTTTCCAAAGTCGGTCTGCCGTCGAACGCGGTCCACGACCTGCTGGCCAGCAACAAGCAAGCCAAGCAGTTCACCCAGCTCAAGCATGGCCAGGTCCTGCAGTTCGAATTGGACAAGGATGGCCAACTGGCCAGCCTGCACAGCAAGGTCAGCAACCTCGAAACCATTCGCCTGAACAAAACCGCCAAGGGTTACACGTTCGAGCGTGAAGTCAGCAAGCCAGTAGTGCGCACCGCTTACGCCCACGGCGTGATCAAGAGCTCGCTTTCCGCTTCCGCCCAACGCGCCGGCCTTTCCCACAGCATGACCATGGACATGGCCCGGGTACTTGGCTACGACATCGACTTCGCTCAGGACATCCGCCCAGGCGACGAGTTCGACGTGGTTTACGAACAGAAAGTCATGGATGGCAAGGTGGTCGGCACCGGCAACATCCTGTCCGCACGCTTCACCAACCGCGGCAAGACCTACACTGCCGTGCGCTACACCAACAAACAGGGCAACACCAGCTACTACACCGCCGATGGCAACAGCCTGCGCAAGGCGTTCATCCGTACTCCAGTGGACTTCGCCCGCATCAGTTCGCGCTTCTCCGCTGGCCGCAAGCACCCGATCCTGAACAAGATCCGGGCGCACAAGGGCGTTGACTATGCAGCCCCACGCGGTACGCCGATCAAGGCCGCCGGTGACGGTCGCATCGAGCTGGCAGGGCGCCGTGGTGGTTATGGCAATACCGTGATCATCGCCCATGGCAACCGCTACAAAACCCTTTACGGCCATATGCAAGGCTTTGCCAAAGGCATCAAGACCGGAGGCCAGGTCAAACAGGGGCAGATCATTGGTTACATCGGAACCACCGGCCTGTCCACCGGGCCGCACCTGCACTACGAGTTCCAGGTCAACGGCGTGCACGTCGACCCCTTGAGCCAGAAAGTGCCGATGGCCGACCCAATCGCCAAGGCCGAGCGCCAGCGCTTCCTGCAGCAAAGCCAGCCCCTGATCGCACGCATGGATCAGGAAAAGGCTACGCTGCTCGCAGCCAACAAGCGCTGAGCCCATGGCGCTTTATCTGGGGGTGATGTCCGGCACCAGCCTCGACGGCCTGGACATCGCCTTGATCGAACAAGGCGAGCAGCCCCGCCTGTTCGCCACCCACTACCTCCCCATGCCTGCTGACCTGCGTCAGGACCTGCTGAGCCTATGCGCCAGCGGCGCTGACGAGATCGCACGGGCAGCACTGGCGGAAAACCGCTGGGCCAGCCTTGCCGCAGAGGGCATTCGCGACCTCCTCGCCCAGCAAGGGCTCGAGGCAGCAGCCATTCGCGCAATCGGCAGCCACGGCCAGACCATTCGCCATGAACCCGCCCGCGGCTTCACCGTGCAAATCGGCAACCCGGCACTGCTCGCTGAACTGACCGGCATCACTGTGGTAGGCGATTTCCGACGTCGTGACGTGGCGGCCGGCGGCCAAGGCGCCCCACTGGTACCTGCATTCCATGAAACCTTGTTCGGCCATCTCGGCCAACGGCTGGCGGTGCTTAACGTCGGCGGTTTCAGCAACCTCAGCCTGATCGAAAGCGACAGACCCGTGCACGGCTTCGACTGCGGCCCAGGCAACGTGCTGATGGATGCCTGGATCGAGCGCAAGCGCGGGCAGTCGTATGATGCCGACGGTGCTTGGGCTGCCAGCGGAAGCGTACAGGAAGGTCTGCTGAACGCCTTGCTCAGCGATCCGTTCTTCTCCGGCAGCGGTCCGAAAAGCACAGGCCGCGAGGTGTTCAACCTGCAGTGGCTTGATGGCCACCTGGCACGCCTGCCCCAGTACAGCGATGAAGATGTGCAAGCCACGCTCCTGGAGCTCACCAGTCGCAGCATCATCGAGTCTCTGCGCAATGCCCAACAAGGCACCGAAGCCCTGCTGGTCTGCGGTGGCGGCGCCCGCAACGGCGCGCTGATGGCTCGCCTGGCAGCCTTGCTGCCTGATGCGAAGGTCTGCAGCACGGCAGCTCATGGCGTGGACCCGGACTGGGTCGAAGCCATGGCCTTCGCCTGGCTGGCCCATTGCTGCCTGGAGGGCATTCCCGCCAATCGCCCCAGCGTCACGGCGGCAAAAGGGCTACGTATTCTGGGCGCGATCTATCCCGCGTAACGAACCGTAGAATGCAAAACGCCGCGCAATTGCGCGGCGTTTTCGTATGGCCAAGTCTCAGATCGAGAACGAGGAACCACAGCCACAGGTGGTGGCAGCGTTGGGGTTCTTGATCACGAAGCGCGAACCTTCCAGGCCTTCCTGGTAGTCCACCTCGGCACCCGCCAGGTACTGGAAGCTCATAGGGTCGACCACCAGGGAAACACCTTCGCGCTCAACAATGGTGTCATCTTCGGCCACATCTTCATCAAAGGTGAAACCATACTGGAAGCCCGAGCAGCCACCACCCGTCACGAATACACGCAACTTCAGGCGATCGTTGCCTTCCTCGGAAACCAGGTTCTTCACCTTTTGCGCAGCCCCGTGGGTGAACTCCAACGCGGTGGGGGTGAAGGTTTCGACGCTCATGTTGATTCTCCCGGCGCAGTGCCGCCATAAAACTCGATGGTGCGCATTATCCGCTTCTCCGAGAAAATCGGTCAAGAATTGTGCGGCTTTAGTCGCGCCAAATAAAAAGGCCCGCACTGGGCGGGCCTTGTGGACAAGCCTGCGCTTACGGCAGCAGACCGGCGTGGGACAAGCCCATGCGCTCATCCAGCCCGAACAGGATGTTCAGGTTCTGTACTGCCTGGCCGGACGCGCCCTTGACCAGGTTGTCGATGACCGACAGTACCACCACCAGGTCGCCGCCTTGCGGACGGTGAACCGCGATGCGGCAGACGTTGGCGCCACGCACGCTGCGGGTTTCCGGATGGCTGCCGGCAGGCATGACGTCGACGAACGGTTCATCGGCATAGCGCTTCTCGAACAGCGCCTGCAGGTCGACCGAGGTGTCGACCACGTTCGCGTACAGGGTTGCGTGGATGCCGCGAATCATCGGCGTCAGGTGCGGCACGAAGGTCAGGCCAATGTCTTTGCCAGCCGCCAGGCGCAGGCCTTGGCTGATTTCCGGCAAGTGACGGTGGCCCTTGACCGCGTAGGCTTTCATGCTTTCGCCTGCTTCGCAGAACAGCGAGCCCACGGCAGCACCACGACCGGCGCCGCTGACGCCCGACTTGCAGTCGGCGATCAGTCGCGATGGGTCGGCCAGGCCAGCTTCGAGCAGCGGCAGGAAACCCAGCTGGGTAGCGGTTGGGTAGCAGCCCGGTACGGCAATCAGGCGTGCCTGGCGAATCTTCTCACGGTTGACTTCAGGCAAGCCGTATACCGCGTCCTTGAGCAGCTCGGGCGCGCCATGCGGCTGGCCGTACCACTTGCCCCACTCGACGGCATCCTGCAGGCGGAAGTCAGCGGACAGGTCGATCACCTTGGTGCCAGCCGCCAGCAGCTCGCCGGCCAGGGCGTGGGCAACGCCATGGGGAGTGGCGAAGAACACCACGTCGCAGGCGCCCAGGGTTTTGCTGTCCGGAACACTGAAGGCCAGGCCATCGTAGTGGCCACGCAGGTTCGGATACATGTCGGCAACCGCCACGCCCGCCTCGGAGCGCGAAGTGATGACCGCCACCTCGGCCTGTGGATGCTGTGCCAGCAGACGCAACAGTTCGACGCCGGTGTAACCCGTGCCGCCGACGATACCGACCTTGATCATAACGCTTGCCCCTTATCAACGAGCCGACTGGAAAGCGCACGATGATAGGGGCGCACGCCGCCTGTAACAACTCTTGGGGTGCCCCTTTGGGCGCTTGACCTCTACTATCTGACGACCGTGAAAACCTGAAGGAACTCCCTCCATGCTTTACCTATGGATCAAGGCGCTGCACATCATCAGCGTGGTCTGCTGGTTCGCCGGCCTGTTCTACCTGCCAAGGCTGTTCGTCTACCACGCCCAGAGCAATGACAGCATCAGCCAGGAACGCTTCGTCACCATGGAGCGCAAGCTGTACCGCGGCATCATGAACCCGGCGATGATCGCCACCTACGTGTTCGGCGCCTGGATGCTTTACCTCACACCGGGCTGGCTTAGCCAGGGCTGGCTGCACGCCAAGCTCACCCTGGTAATCCTGCTGACCGGCTACCATCACATCTGTGGCGCCCAGCGCAAACGCTTCGCCAGCGGCAGCAATACCCGCAGCCATGTGTACTATCGCTGGTTCAACGAGGTCCCCGTGTTGTTCCTGCTGGGCATCGTAATTCTCGTGGTGGTCAAACCGTTCTGACGATATACCTACCCTCAGGAGCCCTCCATGCCCTTGCCCACCTCGCTCGCACGACGCCTGCGCCTCCCCGTGGTTGCGGCTCCGATGTTCCTGATCTCCAACCCACGCCTGGTGCTGGCCTGCTGCGCCAACGGCGTGGTGGGAAGCTTCCCGGCCCTGAACCAGCGCAACAGTGCCGGGTTCAAGGCCTGGCTTGAAGAGATCAAGCAGGGTTTGAAAGGCCTGGCCGCTCCAGCTCCCTATGCGGTCAACCTCATCGTCCACCCCACCAACCCACGCTTGCAGGCCGACCTGGCGCTTTGCGTCGAACACCGCGTACCAATCGTCATCACAAGTCTCGGTGCGGTAAAGGAAGTGGTGGATGCCGTGCACAGCTACGGCGGCCTGGTATTTCATGACGTCACCACGCGCCGCCATGCCGAAAAGGCTGCCGAGGCAGGCGTCGATGGCCTGATCGCCGTGGCTGCTGGCGCCGGTGGCCATGCTGGCAGCTGGAGCCCCTTCGCCCTGGCCGCCGAGATCCGGCAGTTCTTCGACAAGACGCTGCTGCTGGCAGGGTGCATCAACCATGGCCATCAGATCCTCGCCGCCCAGTTGCTGGGGGCAGACCTTGCGTACATGGGCACCCGCTTCATCGCCACGGCCGAAAGCCAGGCTCAACCTGAGTACAAGCAGATGCTGCTAAATGCCCATGCGGCGGATATCGTGCACACGCCAGCAGTGTCCGGCGTGCCCGCCAGTTTCCTGCGCCCAAGTCTGGAGCAGGCCGGCTATGACATGGCCACCCTCAACAGCGGCCACGAACCGGGCAAGCTCAAGCCGCTCGATGACGAGGCCAAGGCATGGAAGACCGTTTGGTCTGCGGGTCAGGGCGTTGGTGAAATCCTAGACCTGCCCGGCACCGCTAAACTGATCGAGCGCCTGCACGGCGAGTACCGCGCAGCCCTTGACCGCACCAAGGCCCTACGCGACAAGACCCTGTAGCAAAAGGCAACACCTTGCCTGACCAAGCTGTACACTAGGCGCCCTCTTCAGCCCCCAGGAGCCTTGCATGACCCGTTACGCCATGATTACCGGTGCTTCCAGCGGCCTGGGCCTGGCCCTGGCGGAAGCCCTGGCGCGGCGCGGGCGCAATCTGATCCTGGTGGCACGCCAGCGCGAAACCCTGGAGCCGGTCGCCATCGAGCTGACCCAGCGCTTTGGTGTCGAGGTGCTGTTCCGCGCCTGCGACCTTAGCCAGCCCTTGCGCCTGTCGGGCTTCGTGCTCGAACTGGAAGAAGGCGAGCGACGCATCGACCTGTTGGTGAACTGCGCCGGGCTGCGCACCTATGGGCCGTTCCTCGCCCATGAATGGGCCGATGAGCAGGATCTGCTAGAGGTCAACATCCTCGCCATGAGCCGTCTGTGCCATGCGATCGGCAACCTGATGGCGGTACAAGGCGGCGGGCAGATTCTCAATGTCGCCGGCCTGGCCAGCGCAGCACCCGGCCCCTGGATGGCGACCTATGCGGCCAGCAAGGCTTATGTGCTGAACTTTTCCGAGGCTCTGCGCGAAGAACTCAAGCGCACGGGTATCAAGGTCTCGGTACTCAACCCCGGCCCGGTGCGCTCGTCCAGACGCCCTATTCCCAAGCTCGAAGGCAACACCCGCTGCCTGAGCCCCGAGGAAGTGGCGCTTTACACCGTACGCGCCCTCGACAAAAACCGCGCCCTGATCACGCCTGGCCGGCGTAACCGCTGGCTGGCCTTCGCCCCGCGCCTGCTACCCCGCTGGCTGGTACGTAAGCTCGCTGGGGCACTGCATCGCCGCTACTGCCCGATCGGCATGGAATAGCCACTGGGCGAGCGGCGCCCGGCTGAGTAAACTCGGCCCGGACCCTCACCATGGAGCAAGTGCTGTGGACGACTTATTCACCAGAATCATCAACCGGGAGATCCCGGCGAAGATCATCTACGAGGACGACCAGGTTCTGGCGTTCCACGATATCGCCCCTCAGGCGCCGGTGCATTTTCTGGTTATCCCGAAAAAACACATCCGCACCCTCAACGACCTGACCGAAGAGGACAAGGGCCTGGCCGGCCACATCCTGTTCACCGCCCAGCGTCTGGCCAAAGAGCTCGGCTGCGACGACGGCTTCCGCGTGGTCATGAACTGCAACGAGCAAGGTGGCCAGACCGTCTATCACATCCATATGCACGTGCTTGGCCAACGCCAGATGCACTGGCCGCCGGGCTGATCCAGGGCAAGCGACCCCGGACCGATTGCGGTAAACTGTCGGGCACACTCTAGCGGAGGTGCCCGATGGCCACCGAACGTCACTACTCGCCGCTCGACCGCTTGTTGCTGCAGGCCGATACCGCCATGCGCACCTTGCTGCCTTTCAGCGGCCAACCTTCCCGGCCCTCCCCGGCCATCGTCCAGCCAGATGTCGAGCTGGATGAAAACCAGACCCGTCACATCGCCGGGCTCATGCGCATCAACCACACTGGCGAAGTCTGCGCCCAGGCGCTGTACCAGGGCCAGGCCCTGACCGCAAAGCTGCCCCAGGTACGCAAGGCGATGGAACATGCCGCCGAGGAAGAGGTCGATCACCTGGCCTGGTGCGAGCAACGCATTCGCCAACTGGGCAGCCACCCGAGCGTGCTCAACCCATTGTTCTATGGCATGTCGTTTGGCATTGGCGCTCTCGCCGGCCTGGTCAGCGACAAAGTCAGCCTGGGCTTCGTTGCCGCCACCGAGCATCAGGTGTGCAAACACCTGGACGAGCACCTTGAACAGCTTCCTGAGGAAGACGAGAAATCTCGCGCCATCCTCGAACAGATGCGCGTCGACGAAGAACAGCACGCCGAATCGGCCCTCGAGGCAGGCGGCTATCGCTTCCCCGCGCCTGTCCGCTTTGGCATGAGCCTGTTGGCCAAAGTCATGACCAAGAGCACCTACCGCATCTAGGGCCACGACCATGACGGACCGCATCGACGCCAAGGACCTGGCGCGCGCCGTGCAAGCCGGCATCCTCCAGCCGGGCCAGGACCAGGCCCTGCTGGCATTTCTGCAACAGCATCCGGCCCCTCGCGGCACCCTGCAACTGGCACACGTGGCGTTCTATTTCGGCGCTCTGCTGATCATGGGCGCCATGGGCTGGTTGCTCACCGAAGCCTGGATGCGCACCGGTGACGGGGCACTGCTGGCCATCGCCGGGCTGTACATCACGCTGCTGACACTGTTCGCACTGAGCCTGCAACGTCGCCGACAACCCATCGCCGCCGGGGTACTCGCCGCAGTCGCGGTCAGCATCGTGCCGCTGGTCGTATTCGCCCTCGAACGCATGGCTGGCTGGTGGCCCATGGACGACGCGCAAACGGACTACCACCAGTACTACACCTACGTGCAAGGCGGCTGGCTGCTGATGGAAGCGGCCACGGTGCTGGCCGGCCTGCTGATGCTGCGGCTGGTTCCCTACCCGTTCATCGTCATGCCGATCGCCGTTGCCTTGTGGTTCATGTCGATGGACCTGAGCGAATGGGTGTATGGCTCACCCTTCAGTTGGGAGCAACGCCGTACGGTTTCGCTGTGGTTCGGGCTTGGCCTGTTGCTGGTGGTGTTGGTTCTGGATGGACGTACCCGACAGGACTATGCCCATTGGGGCTATCTGGCTGGATTGGCAGCGTTCTGGGGCGGCCTGACTCTGCTGGACAGCGGCAGCGAACTGGGCAAAGCGATTTACTGCCTGATCAACCTTGGACTGATGGGCATGGCAGTGTTGCTGCGCCGGCCAGTGTTCATGGTGTTCGGGGCAATGGGCGTGGCGGCGTACCTGGGGTACCTGTCATACGACGTATTTGCCGAATCCCTGTTGTTCCCGGTGGTACTGACCTTGATCGGGTTGGGGGTGATTGGGCTGGGGCTGGTGTATCAGAAGCGGCGGGAGCAGCTGAGCCAATCTGTCAGAGGGTGCTTGCCGCAGTGGTTGCTGGCGGCCCTGCCAGCGCTGCGTAACTGATAAGCGATGGGCCGCAAAGCGGCCCCAAATACTCAGACTCAACCCAGCTCTACAATCTCGTAGCCGTGGGTGATCTCAACGCCTGCACGCTCCAACATGATCGACGCCGAGCAGTACTTCTCCGCCGACAACTCAACCGCCCGCTTGACCTGAGCCTCCTTCAGCCCACGCCCCTTCACCACGAAGTTCATGTGGATCTTGGTGAAGACTTTCGGATCCTCGCCAGCGCGCTCGGCCTCGAGGAAAGCCTCGCAGCTCTCCACCGCCTGACGCGACTTCTTCAGGATACTCACGACGTCAAAGCTGCTGCAGCCACCCAAGCCAAGCAGGAGCATTTCCATCGGGCGCACGCCCAGGTTGCGCCCACCCGCCTCGGGAGGGCCGTCCATCACCACGACGTGGCCGCTCCCGGACTCGCCGAGGAACATCGCTTCACCGGCCCACTGGATGCGTGCCTTCATCTATCCGGACTCCTAGATATCGGAAAAGGGTGTCAGCTTAGACCTTGTGTGGCTGTCGGAAAAGATCAAGACGAGTCGCAATTGTGCCGAAACATCCCACAGTGTCTGATAAGCTGGCGCCAAATGACTGGCGTCAACTGCCAGGCATCTTAGAACAAAGCTCACACCTCACATCGAACAGGATTTCGTGATGGTTGCCTCAGCCCTACCCGCCAAGATCAAGAACATCGACAAACTGCTGGTTCACTGCCAACGCCGCCGATATGTCGCCAAGAGCAACATCATTTGCGCCGGTGACCGAGCCGAGACGCTTTCGTTCATCATCAAAGGGTCGGTCACCATCCTGATCGAGGACGACGAAGGTCACGAGATGATCATCGCCTACCTCAACAGCGGCGACTTCTTCGGCGAACTGGGCCTGTTCGAGCCGGTGGGCGGCGATCACCAGCGCAGCGCGTGGGTCCGCGCCAAGACTGAATGCGAGGTGGCGGAAATCAGCTACGACAAATTCCGTGAACTGTCACGCCACGACCCGGACATCCTCTACGCCCTGGGCAGTCAGATGGCCCAGCGCCTGCGCAATACCACGCGCAAGGTCGGTGATCTGGCCTTTTTCGACGTTACCGGCCGTGTTGCCCGCTGCCTGTTGGACTTGTGCAAGCAGCCGGACGCCATGACCCACCCGGATGGCATGCAGATCAAGATCACCCGTCAGGAGATCGGTCGCATCGTCGGGTGTTCGCGGGAAATGGTCGGCCGCGTCCTCAAGGACCTCGAGGAGCGCAGCCTGGTACAGGTCAAGGGCAAGACCATGGTGGTCTACGGTACCCGTTAGTCCTTGGGCAGCTTCGCCAATTCATCGGCATAGGCCTGGGACAAACGCTCGAACCAGGGCGCTTGGGGCACCACCTCATGCAGGGCGATATGGCTGTCGGCCCGGCAACGCGGCTCCAGATCGCAGCATTCGTTGAAGCGATTGACGGCCGCCACCATCGACTCCCGCTCATTGTCCAGCAGCAGGGCGCCATGGACCAGCACCACTGCCCGCTTGCCGCCCAAGCCCTGGCGCCAGCGCTGCGCGGTGCCCACCAGTTTTCGGCCGTTCAAATTGACGTTGAAACGGCCGTCACAGAAGGCACCGTCGATTTCGCCCACCGAAGCCACGCCCCCCCACTCGCGCAACACATCGCACAAAGGCAGGCACAGCCGCTCGTAGGCATGCTCGATTCGCCCGTGGTCGCCTTCGCTGCGCGGCGCGACGTAGACCAGCGCGACGTTCACCGTCGAGTGAGACTGTGGCACCGGCTCGCCGCCGGTTTCACGCAGCAGCACCGGCCAACCGGCAATCGCCAGCTCCGCACAGGCCGCTTCGAAGTTGTCCAACCGGCTCATGCGCCGTGGCATGACCAAGGCATGGTCGGTTGGGCGCCAGAACAGCACACCGGCGTCACGCTCGCCGCGGCAGACGGCCGCCAGCAGCTCTTGCTCGGCGTGCAGGCCTTGTTCGACGGTCAGTGCCAGGGGTTGATCGGTCATTGATCCACCTATGATGTTGGATTCACAGGCCTCTTCGCGGGTAAACCCGCTCCCACAGGTACTGTACGGCCCCTGAGAGCAACAGAAATCCTGTGGGAGCGGGTTTACCCGCGAAAGGGCCGGAACAGGCCTACAAAAAAGCCGGCAATAGGCCGGCTTCGTTTTGATCAGTCCAGTTGCTGAACAGTCTTCTTGATCTGATCCGGGAAGAACAACCGCTGCAGTTCAAGCCCAGGCTGCTCGGCGCGCATGAACGCCTCGCCTACCAGGAAGCTGTAGACCTCGTTGATTTCCATCAGCTCGACGTCGGCACGGTTGAGAATGCCGCTTTCAGTAATGGCCAGGCGATCACGCGGAATACGCGGCAACAGGTCGAGCGTGGTCTCAAGGCTCACCTCGAAGGTGTGCAGGTTACGATTGTTGACCCCCACCAGCGGCGTATCGAGCGTCTTCAAGGCACGTTCCAGCTCATCGCCGTCGTGCACTTCGACCAGGACGTCGAGGCCGACATCCTTGGCCGTGGCGGCCAATTCAGCCATTTTCACGTCATCCAGCGCCGACACGATCAGCAGCACGCAATCGGCACCCAGGGCACGGGCCTCGACGATCTGGTACGGATCGACCATGAAGTCCTTGCGGATCACTGGCAGCGAAACAGCGGCACGCGCCTGCTGCAGATACTCATCAGCACCCTGGAAGTAGTCCACATCGGTCAACACCGACAGGCAGGTCGCGCCACCTTTTTCGTAGCTGACGGCAATCTCTGCCGGCACGAAGTTCTCGCGGATCACACCCTTGCTCGGTGAAGCTTTCTTGATTTCGGCAATCACCGCCGGCTGTTTGCGCTTTGCCTGTTCGATCAGGGCGTTGGCGAAGCCTCGCGGCGCATCAGCCGATTTGGCCAGGCGCTCCAGCTCGGCGAGGCTCACGCGCGCGCTGCGCTCGGCCACTTCCTGGAATTTGCGGGCGATGATCCTTTCCAGCACCGTCGGCACACTCATGCTTCGTTCTCCACCTTGAATACCGCCGTAAAGGCGCCTAGCTCCTGCAGCTTCTCCCAGGCCAGCCCGGTGTGCAGGACGTCGTGGGCCAGTTCCACACCCGCCTTCAGGCTCATTGCGTGGTCTGCGGCGTACAGTGCCGCGCCCGCATTGAGTACGATCATTTCGGCAGCTTTCTGCCCGTTTTCAGTCTTGCGTCGGCCCAATGCATCGCGAATCAGCGCCAGCGAGGCTTCCGGCCCTTCGACTGCCAGGCCATGCAGGCTCTGGCTCTTGATGCCGAGGTCTTCAGGCTCGATCCAGTACTCGGTGATCTGGTCATTCTTCAATTCGGCCACGAAAGTCGGCGCGGCCAGGCTGAACTCGTCCAGGCCGTCCTTCGAGTGCACCACCAGCACATGCTTGCTGCCCAGACGCTGCAACACTTCAGCCAGTGGGCGGCACAAGGCCTGGGTGAACACGCCGACCACCTGGTGCTTCACACCGGCCGGATTCGTAAGCGGGCCGAGCATGTTGAACAGGGTACGCAGACCCAGGTCACGGCGCGGGCCGGCGGCATATTTCATTGCCTTGTGGTGGCTTTGGGCGAACATGAAGCCAATGCCGAGGCTGTCGATGCAGCGAGCGACCTGAGTCGGGTTCAGGTCCAGATAAACCCCAGCGGCTTCCAGCAGGTCGGCGCTGCCGCTCTTGCCGGAGACGGCCCGGTTACCATGCTTGGCCACCGGGCAGCCCGCCGCCGCAAGGACGAAGGAAGATGCGGTGGAAACGTTGAAAATGTTGGCGCCATCGCCCCCGGTACCGACGATATCGACCACGCCATCGAGGCTTTTCAGTTCGACCTTGTCGGCCAGTTCACGCATCACCGAAACCGCACCGACGATCTCGTCGATGCTCTCGCTCTTCATGCGCATGCCCATCAGGAAGGCGCCGATCTGCGCCTCGCTGCACTGGCCGGTCATGATCTGGCGCATGACATCACGCATTTCCTCGGTGCTGAGGTCCAGGTGGCCGACGATACGGCTCAACGCGCTCTTGATATCCATGTTCGGTCCTTAGCGGTGGCCGCCGGTCTGCTTGAGGAAATTGGCGAACAGCTCGTGGCCCTGCTCGGTGAGAATGGACTCGGGGTGGAACTGTACACCCTCGATGTTAAGCGTCTTGTGGCGCACGCCCATGATCTCGTCGACCGAGCCGTCCTCGAAGGCGGTCCAAGCGGTCACTTCCAGGCAGTCGGGCAAGGTTTCGCGCATCACCACCAAGGAATGGTAGCGGGTCACGGTGAGCGGGTTGTTGAGACCGGCGAACACGCCCAGGTCGCGGTGCCGCACCGGGCTGGTCTTGCCGTGCATCACTTGGCGCGCCCGCACCACATCACCGCCGAATGCCTGGCCGATGGACTGGTGCCCCAGGCAGACGCCCAGAATTGGTAGCTTGCCAGCGAAATGCAGGATGGCCTCGATCGACACGCCCGCCTCACTCGGCGTGCATGGGCCGGGAGACACGACGATGCGCTCTGGTTTAAGGGCTTCGATCTCGGCGATGGTCAATTCGTCGTTGCGAATGACCTTGACCTCGGCACCCAGCTCGCCAAGGTACTGAACAACGTTGTAAGTGAATGAGTCGTAATTGTCGATCATCAGTAACATCGGGATGAACCTCTTGAATCTACTGACTTTTGAATTCGAACCTTCCTACACGCCAAAACGAACGCAAATGCTAGCCGCATCGTGCGGTGGCGGGTGAAACACAGAGGAAGGCAAACAGGGGCGGGCCGGACTTGCCGGCAGGAGAAAAAGTCAGGCGCGCCAACGCCAACGGGCGTGGGCCTTGATTACGCGCATCAAGAGTTTGCTGACGATCAACACAGGATAGGTCTCGCTCATACGTCCCGGCACAGTAGCTTACCGGGGCGCCTGGCGCAATATGCCCGTAAACACGGGGTAACGAATGGACTTGTGAACAAAGACCTTTGCTTTGTTAAGGTCAATCGGGCTGTTCCCATAAAAACAATGAAAAGGATATCTACCCATGCAACGTTCGCATTTTCTGCGTTTCACACTCTGCGCCCTCTCATTGGCCGGCAGTCAGGCCTTGGCGGCACCTTCGCCCTACTCATCGCTGATCGTATTCGGCGATAGCCTCGGCGACGCGGGCCAGTTCCCGGACCTGGAGGGTGGCACCGACAGCCTGCGCTACACCAACCGAGAGGCCGACGGCACATTCGCCCCGGTGTCCTCCATGATCCTCGGAGGGCGGCTGGGCATTGCGCCGGACGACCTCAACCCCTCGACATCGGTGGGTATCCGCCCGGACGGCAACAACTGGGCAGTGGGTGGCTACACCACCCAACAAATCCTCGACTCGATTACCGGCACATCCCAGTTGATAGTGCCTCCCGGCAACCCGGACGAAGGGACGGTTTATCGTGAACGCCCAGGCTACCTGGCCAATGGCCTACGCGCCGACCCCAACGCCCTCTACTACCTGACCGGCGGCGGCAACGACTTCTTCCAAGGCCTGGTGAACAGCCCTGCAGACGCCGCAGAGGCAGGAGGGCGACTGGCGGCGAGCGCCAAAGCACTGCAGCAAGGCGGTGCACGCTACATCATGGTCTGGTTACTGCCCGACATTGGCCTGACGCCGGGCTTCAGCGGCACGCCATTGCAAGGCCCACTGTCGCAACTGTCGAGTGTGTTCAACCAGTCGCTGGTCAGCCAGCTTGGGCAGATCGACGCCGAGATCATCCCGCTGAACGTACCCGCTCTGCTGCAAGAAGCGGTCGCCGACCCCACCCCGTTTGGCCTGGCTGACGGGCAGAGCCTGATCAGCACCTGCTACAGCGGCAACAATTGTGTGGCCAACCCGATCTACGGTGAAAACGGCACATCGCCCGACCCCACCAAATTGCTGTTCAACGATTCGGTTCACCCAACCATCGCTGGCCAACTACTGATTGCCGACTACGCCTATTCGATCCTCTCCGCCCCCTGGGAGATTACCTTGCTGCCGGAAATGGCCCATTCCAGCATCCGCGCGCACCAGGATGAACTGCGCAACCAGTGGCAAACGCCCTGGCAAGCGGTTGGCCAATGGCAGCCGTTTGTCGCCACCGGTGCGCAGGACCTGGACTTCGACGAGCAAGGCAGCGCAGCCAGCGGCAACGGCCATGGCTACAACCTGACACTGGGCGGCAGCTACAGGCTGAACGACGCCTGGCGCCTGGGGCTGGCTGGCGGTGTGTATCAGCAGAAGCTTGAAGCCGGCGAACAGAATTCGGACTACAAACTCGATAGCTATCTGGCCACTGCCTTTGCCCAGTATCGGCAGGAGCGCTGGTGGGCCGACACTGCCTTGAGCGTGGGCCACATGGACTATCGCGACCTCAAGCGCACCTTTGCGCTGGGGGTGACCGAGCGTAGCGAGAAAGGCGATACCGATGGCGAGGCCTGGGCAGTTACCGCGCGGCTTGGTTACAACCTGGCAGCAGACAGCAGTGACTGGCAACTGTCGCCATTCCTCAGCGCCGATTATGCGAGGGTGAAGGTGGATGGCTATGACGAGAAGAGCGGGCGTTCGACGGCGCTTGGCTTCGATGACCAAGAGCGCACATCAAGGCGTTTGGGGGTGGGATTGCAGGGCAGTATGCAGGTCTTGCCAAGCACCCGTCTGTTCGCCGAGGTGGCGCAAGAGCATGAGTTCGAGGATGACCAGCAGGATGTGACGATGCACCTGACCAGCTTGTCGGCGAATGATTTCACGCTGACCGGGTATACGCCGAACAGTGACCTGACCCGGGCGAGCCTGGGAGTGAGCCATGAGCTGGTAGCGGGGGTACACCTGCGAGGGAATTACAACTGGCGCAAGAGCGATGAGTTGACGCAGCAGGGGGTGAGCGTGGGGGTGAGCGTCGATTTTTGAGCTGACCTGCACCGGCCCTATCGCCGGCAAGCCGGCTCCCACTAGTACCTCGGGGGCATCGCGCTACCTGTGGGAGCCGGCTTGCCGGCGATGGGCTGCCAAGCAGCCCCCGCCCAACAATTTATTTGGACGTTTGCTCAGCCAACGCCACAGCCCGGAACATCGCCCGGCGCTTGTTGATGGTCTCTTCCCACTCAAGCGCCGGCACCGAGTCGGCAACAATGCCACCACCGGCCTGCACATGCAGTTCGCCGTCCTTGATCACCGCGGTACGAATGGCGATGGCGGTGTCCATGTTGCCGTTCCAGGCAAAGTAACCCACCGCACCACCGTAAACGCCACGCTTGACCGGCTCCAGTTCGTCGATGATCTCCATCGCACGAATTTTCGGCGCGCCAGACAAGGTGCCGGCCGGCAGGATCGCCCGCAACGCATCCATGGCGGTCAGGCCCTGGCGCAACTGGCCGGTGACGTTGGACACGATGTGCATGACGTTGGAATAACGCTCGATCACCATCTTCTCGGTCAGGCGCACGCTACCGGTCGAGGACACGCGGCCCACATCGTTGCGGCCCAGGTCGATGAGCATCAGGTGCTCGGCGATCTCTTTCTCATCCGACAGCAGGTCGTCTTCCAGCGCACGATCGGCTTCCTCTGTGGCACCACGCGGGCGGGTACCGGCAATCGGGCGCACGGTGACCAGGTTGTCTTCGACTCGCACCAGCACTTCTGGCGAGCTGCCGACCACATGGAAGTCGCCAAAGTTGAAGAAGTACATGTACGGCGTCGGGTTGAAGCAACGCAGCGCACGATACAGGTCGATGGGTGCGGCCTTGAAGTCGATGGACATCCGCTGCGACGGCACCACCTGCATGCAGTCGCCCGCCAGGATGTATTCCTTGATACGCCCCACCGCGTTCTCATAGTCGTCACGGGTATAGCTGGAGCGGAACTCCGGCTCTGCAGCCATAGGGCCGCTCAAGTCCAGGCCACGCCGTGGCGTGATCGGCTGGCGCAGGGTTTCCAGCAAGCCTTGCAGGCGCGCCTGGCCCTGCTCGAATGCTTGCTCTTCAGCCGGGTCTACCAGCACGATCGCATGCATCTTGCCCGCCAGGTTGTCGAACACCACCACTGCGTCGGACACCATCAGCAGAATGTCCGGTACGCCCAGCGGGTCCGGGTTCGGGCAAGCGCCCAGACGCTTCTCCACATAGCGCACACAGTCATAGCCGAAGTAGCCGACCAGGCCGCCGTTGAAGCGTGGCAGGCCAGGAATGTCGGCAACCTTGTAGCGGTCCTTGAAGGTTTCGACGAACGCCAGTGGGTCTTCGACATCGTGGCTTTCCACCTCGACGCCATCCTGCAGGATGCTGACGTGGTAGCCGTGCACTCGCATGACGGTGCGCGATGGCAGGCCGATCATCGAGTAACGGCCCCACTTTTCGCCGCCCTGCACCGATTCGAGCAGGTAGGAATTGGGTTGGTCGGCCAGTTTCAGGTAGATCGACAGCGGCGTGTCGAAGTCGGCCAGGGTTTCACAGGCCAAGGGAATGCGGTTGTAGCCGGCAGCGGCCAAGCGCAGGAATTCTTCGCGGGTCATGGGTAGCCTCGTGGCAAGCAGCAATAGGGTCGGGCAAGCGGACGGGCCGGCAGGCGCCGGCGGGCAGAAGTCAGGCGCGCCAGCGCCAACGGGCCAGGGCCTTGATGACTTTCATCCAGAATTTGCCAGTAACCGCCACGGTGGACTCTCTGTCTTGTGAGGCTTGAAGGTCCGCCAACGTTATCCCAGTGGCCGGGTCTGCGCAACCAGGCAGCAAGGCGCGCAGGTCGTCGACCACCAGATTGGGTGATTCGTCATGAATCGGTCGGCCATGGTTGTAGCCATAGGTCAGGCCGACACATTTCACCCCTGCCGCCTTGGCCGCCAGCACATCGCTGCGCGAGTCGCCAACGAACAGTGACTGCTCAGGGGTAACGCCCGCCATCTTCATGACGAACAGCAGTGCAGCCGGGTCTGGCTTCTTCTGGGGCAAGGTGTCGCCGCCGATGATCCAGCGGAAATATCGGCCAATCTTCATCTGGTCCAGCAGCGGACCGACGAAACGCTCGGGCTTGTTGGTGATCAACGCCATCTCAACGCCCTGCTTGCGCAGCCAGCGCAGGGTGTCCTTCACACCGGGGTAGATCTCGGTCAGCTCATGGCTTTCGGCATAGGCTTCCATGAACAGCGCCAGCCCTTGCTCGGCCAGTGCGTCATCGACACCTTCATGCTCGATACTGCCGGCCAGCGCACGGCGTACCAGTATCTGGGCGCCGTTGCCCACCCACTGGCGCACCGCGTCGAGGCCAGCGGGCTGGCGCCCGAGTTCGAGCAGCATGCGATCCACAGCAGCGGCCAGGTCGGGGACGGAGTCGATCAGGGTACCGTCCAGATCGAACATCACCAGCCTGGGTAGCGCCCCCGGGAACAGCTGCTCGAAGCCACTCATGGGCGGGCCAGGGCCAGTTCGGCGCGCATTTTGGCGATGACTTCCTGATAGTCCGGCGCGTTGAAAATTGCCGAACCGGCAACGAAGGTGTCGGCACCCGCGGCGGCGATCTCGCGGATGTTGTTGACGTTGACGCCGCCGTCGATTTCCAGGCGGATGTCACGACCACTGGCATCGATCAGGGCGCGGGCCTCGCGCAGCTTGTCGAGGGTGCCGGGGATGAACTTCTGCCCGCCGAAACCTGGGTTCACGCTCATCAGCAGGACCATGTCGACTTTGTCCATTACATACTTCAGCGCATCCAGGCTGGTGGCCGGGTTGAACACCAGGCCGGCTTTGCAACCGCCGTCGCGGATCAGCTGCAGCGAACGGTCGATGTGCTGGCTGGCTTCCGGGTGGAAGGTGATGTAAGTGGCGCCGGCTTCGATGAAGTCGCCGATGATGCGGTCGACCGGGCTGACCATCAGGTGCACGTCGATTGGCGCGGTCACGCCGTATTTGCGCAGGGCGGTGCATACCATCGGGCCGATGGTCAGGTTGGGGACGTAATGGTTGTCCATGACATCGAAGTGAACGATGTCGGCCCCGGCGGCCAGCACCTTGTCGACGTCCTCGCCCAGACGGGCGAAATCGGCGGAGAGAATGGAGGGGGCAATAGCGTAGGGCTGCATGGCGCACCTGTTGGCAGAATCACGGTGGCGCGCATTGTAACTCAGGGAAGCGGATAGGGGCTGATTGGTATCACGCGGTGACGACCGGTGCTTGGTTTTGCCTGTGCCGGCCCCTTCGCGGGTAAACCCGCTCCCACAGGTAGAGCACAGTTCTCAAGAACTACGCAGACTCTGTGGGAGCCGGCTTGCCGGCGATGAGGCCGGTACTGATCAGCCCGGCTGCTGGGTCCTCAACTTCTCGCTGCGCCCACGCAACCACTCCAGGGTCAGCAGCAGGATCACCGAGAACGCGATCAACAGGGTAGCCGCCGCCGCGATGGTCGGGCTCAGGTTCTCGCGAATCCCGCTGAACATCTGCCGCGGCAGGGTCGCCTGCTCGGGGCCGGCGAGGAACAGTGTCACCACCACTTCATCGAACGAGGTGGCAAAGGCGAACAGCGCACCGGAAATCACACCCGGCGCAATCAGCGGCAGGGTCACCCGACGGAAGGTCAGCAGTGGCGAGGCGCCCAGGCTGGCTGCAGCCCGCACCAGGTTGTAATTGAAGCCCTGCAAAGTCGCCGACACCGTGATGATGACGAACGGCACACCCAGCACAGCATGCACCAGGATCAACGAAGCGAAGCTGTTACCCATCCCCAATGGCGCGAAGAACAGGTAACTGGCCACCCCGATGATCACCACCGGCACCACCATCGGCGAAATCACCAGCGCCATCACCAGCGACTTGCCTGGGAAGTCGCCGCGGGTCAGACCAATAGATGCCAGGGTGCCGAACACCATGGCCAGCACGGTGGCTGCGGGGGCGACGATGATGCTGTTCTTCAGCGCCCGCATCCACTCGGCCGAGGCGAAGAAGTCGTGATACCACTGCAGCGAAAAGCCCTGCAGTGGGTAGACCAGGAAACTGCCGCTGTTGAACGACAACGGTACGATCACCAGCACCGGCAAGACCAGGAACAGCAGGATCAAGCCACAAAGAATGCGCAGGCTGTAGAACCAGACCCGCTCCACGGGCGACATGTATGGGCTCAGCATGACAAGGCTCCTCAGCTCAGGCGCAGACGGCTGGCGCCGACCAGCCAGCTATAGATCAGGTACAACAGCACGGTTGCCAGCAGCAACAGCCCGCCCAGTGCGGTGGCCATGCCCCAGTTGATGCTGGTGTTGGTGTAGAAGGCCACGAAGTAGCTGACCATCTGGTCGTTCGGGCTGCCCAGCAGCGCCGGGGTGATGTAGTAGCCGATCGCCAGGATGAACACCAGCAGGCAGCCGGCACCCACACCTGCGTAGGTCTGCGGGAAGTACACCCGCCAGAAGCTGGCGAACGGGTGGCAGCCCAGCGAGATCGCCGCACGCATGTAGCTCGGCGAAATGCCCTTCATCACGCTGTACAGCGGCAGAATCATGAACGGCAGCAGGATGTGGACCATCGAGATGTACACGCCAGTGCGGTTGAACACCAACTCCAGCGGCTGGTCGATGATGCCCATTGCCATCAGCGCGCTGTTGATCAGGCCACCCGACTGCAGCAGCACGATCCACGCCGCCACCCGCACCAGGATCGAGGTCCAGAACGGCAGCAGTACCAGAATCATCAGCAGGTTGCTCTGCCGGGTCGGCAGGTTGGCCAGCAGGTAGGCCAGTGGGTAGGCCAGTACCAGGCAGATGGCGGTGATCACCACACCCATCCACAGGGTGCGGGCAAAGATATCCAGGTAGATGGCCTGGTCCGGGGTGGCCTTGGCCAGCTCGCCGAGGTCATCGATACGGTGATCGAGCGAAGCCAGCAGGTAGAACGACGTCACCGAACTGGTGTTGCGGCGGATCGCCTGCCAGTAGGCAGGATCGCCCCAACGCTCGTCGAGCGCCTGCAAGGCATCCTTATAAGAAGCAGGCTCGGCCTTGAACGGCAGCGCCCGTGCAGTCTTGGCCAGCAGGCTGCGGTAGCCGGCCAGCTCCATGTTCAGGCGCTTGGAGAGGTCGCCCAAGGTCTGGTTCTTGCGCGACTCGGCCAGGTCCTGGCTCAGCGCCTTGTAAACATCTTCGCCGGGCAGGCTTTTGCCATCCCACTGGCCGATCACCTCGACCGTACGCGGCAGGCCGCCAACCACTTCCGGGTTACCGACGCTCTTGTACAGCAGCGCCGCGATCGGCACCAGGAACACCAGCAGGAGAAACAGCGCCAGCGGCGCGATCAATGCCTGCGCCTTCCAGCGGTTGACCCGCTCGGCGTGCTTGAGGCGCTGTTTGAGACTTGGACCTGCGCCTTCGTTTAGGGGCACTGCAATGGCCATGGCGAACTCCGTGAAACAGGCTGAAATTGGGGCTGCTGCGCAGCCCTATCGCCGGCAAGCCGGCTCCCACAGGTGCTGCACTGATTTCAGGGAATGTGCGATCCCTGTGGGAGCTGGCTTGCCAGCGATAGGGCCGCACAGCGGCCCCGCTTCCCGGGTTGTTACTTCTTCGCCGCCCAGGCGTTGAAGCGTTGCTCCAGCTGCTCGCTGTTGTCGGCCCAGAAGGCCACGTCGATCTGCACCTGGTTGGCGATGTTTTCAGGCGTGGTCGGCATGTCTTTCTTCACCGCATCGGCCAGCAGTGGCACAGCCTTGGAGTTGGCCGGGCCGTAGGCGATGTTCTCGGAGTAAGTCTTCTGCTGCTCAGGCTGCACGGAGTAGGCGATGAACTTCTTCGCCTCGTCGGCGTTCTTGGCACCCTTCGGAATGGCCCAGGCGTCGAAGTCGTAGATACCGCCGTTCCACACCACCTTCAGGTTGCTTTCTTTCTGCACCGCAGCGATACGGCCGTTGTAGGCCGAACTCATGACCACGTCACCCGAGGCCAGGTACTGCGGCGGCTGGGCGCCAGCTTCCCACCACTGGATGCTGGGCTTGAGCTCGTCGAGTTTCTTGAAGGCGCGGTCCACGCCTTCCTTGGTGCCCAGCACCTGGTAGACGTCCTTGGGCGCCACACCGTCGGCCATCAGCGCGAATTCCAGGGTGTACTTGGCGCCCTTGCGCAGGCCGCGCTTGCCCGGGAATTTCTTGGTGTCCCAGAAATCGGCCCAGCTGGTAGGCGCGCTTTTGAGTTTGTCGGCGTTGTAGGCCAGTACCGTGGACCACACGAAGAAGCCTACGCCGCAAGGCTGGATAGCGCCTTTGACATAGTCGCTTTCGTTGCCGAACAGGGCTGGGTCGAGTTCCTCGAACATGCCCTCGTCACAACCACGGGCCAGCTCTGGCGACTCCACCTCCACCAGGTTCCAGGACACGCTGTTGGTGTCGACCATGGCTTTGACCTTGGCCATTTCACCGTTGTACTCACCCGCAACGATCTTGCCGTTGCCAGCCTTTTCCCACGGCTCGTAGAACGCTTTGACCTGGGCCGCCTTGTTGGCACCGCCGAAGGACACCACGGTCAGGTCCGCCGCCATGGCCTGGCCGGCGGCGAACAGGCCCAGGGCCAGGGCGGTCAGTTTCAACTGCTTGCGCATTCTTATTCTCTCCACAGTACAGGGTTGGTGAAACAATCCATCAATGGGCTTCGGCAATCGGATCGAGCGCGCGCGCGTGCTCCACCTCCCAGCCCAGCGGTACCACATCGCCCACGGCCAGCGCCGGGTCGAGCTCGGCAATCGGCTGTTTGACAAAGAAGTCAGCCTTGCCGCAAACCTCCAGGCGCACCCGCACGTGGTCGCCCAGATAGATGAATTCGGCCACCCGGCCGGAGAAGCGGTTGACGCAGCTTTCGCTGTGGCCGTTGAGGCGCACGCGCTCGGGACGGATCGACAGGGTGACGGGCTCGCCAGCCTGACCGACGTTAACCGCCAGTGCCTCGACCCGCTCGCCACGCCCCAATTGCACCTGGCAACGCTTGCCATCACTGGCCAGCAGGGTGCCGTTGATGCGGTTGTTTTCACCGATGAAGTTGGCGACGAAGGTATTGCAGGGTTCTTCATACAAGGTGCGCGGGTCGGCGATCTGCTGGATCTCACCCTGATGGAACACGGCTACCCGGTCGGACATGGTCAGCGCTTCACCCTGGTCGTGGGTCACGTAGACCACGGTTACGCCCAGGCGCTGGTGGATATGCTTGATCTCCATCTGCATGTGTTCGCGCAGCTGTTTGTCCAGCGCACCGAGCGGTTCGTCCATCAGCACCAGTTGCGGTTCGAACACCAGCGCCCGCGCCAGCGCCACACGCTGTTGCTGGCCACCGGACAGCTGCCCCGGGTAGCGCTTGGCGAAGGCGTCCAGCTGGACCATGTTCAGCACGCGCTTTACCCGCTCGCTGATGTCGGTCTTGCTCAGGTTGCGCACGCTCAGCGGGAAGGCCAGGTTCTCGGCCACGGTCATGTGCGGGAACAGTGCGTAGTTCTGGAACACCATGCCGATATCACGCTTGTGCGGCGGCACGTTGTTGATCGAGCGCCCGGCCAGCTGGATTTCACCGGCGGTGGGGGTTTCAAAACCAGCCAGCATCATCAGGCTGGTGGTCTTGCCCGAGCCGGAGGGGCCCAGCAGGGTCAGGAACTCACCCTTGCGAATGTCCAGGTTGAGGTCTTTGACGATCAGCGACTCGCCGTCGTAGCTCTTTTGCACACCACGGAAGCTGACCAGCGTCTCGCTGGTGGCCGCTTTTGAATTCGCCTCGCTCATGCCTGCACCTTCTTGTTGGATGACTGCGTAGACACAGACTAGACAAGGTGCAAGCCCCCGGAAATCGGGGGTTCTGAGAGAATGCCATCATCCGGATGGAAGACTTCTTGTAGGGATTGCCCTACAAGGATGGCGGAATTGGAATAGACCACAGGCCTTGCGCCATACTCTGTGGGAGCGGGTTTACCCGCGAATAGGCCAGCACAGGCGCCGCAAATGGCAGGCCAGGCCCTTTCGCGGGTAAACCCGCTCCCACAGGGCTCAGAGGGTTGTTGTCGCAACCAGAACAGTCACACCAGCTTGTGCTCCATGGCGTACTTCACCAGCTCCGCCAACGAGTTGACCTTCAGCTTCTGCATCAGTCGCGCTTTATGGGTGCTGATGGTCTTGCTGGAGAGCGCCAACTGCTGGGCGATGTCATTGACGTTGGCGCCCTGAGCCAGGCGCTCGAACACTGAAAACTCCCGCTCGGAAAGCAACGTGTGCAGCGGCCGCGTCTCGGTCAGGCCGACCTCGAACACCATACGGTCGGCCAGGGCCGGGTCGATGTAGCGACCGCCCCCGGCCACCCGGCGAATGGCGGTGAGCAGCAAGGCCGGGTCACTGTCCTTGGTGGCATAGCCAGCCGCACCGGCCTTGAGCGCACGCGCCGCCATCTGGGCTTCGTCGTGCATCGACAGCATCAGAATCGCCGGGGCGTCGCTGAGTGCGCGAATTCGCGGAATGGCTTCGAGGCCGTTCACACCGGGCATGGAAATATCCAGCAAAACCACCTCGCACGGGGTATGGCGCAAGGTTTCCAACAGTTGCTCGCCGTTGCAGGCTTCACCCGCCACTTGCATGTCCTTGGCCAGGCCAATCAGTTGCTTGATGCCTTCGCGGACAATGGTGTGGTCTTCGGCCACCAGCACTCGAATCACGATCGTTCTCCTACTCCAACGGAATAGCCACGCTCAGGCTGGTGCCCTCGCCCGGCTCACTGTCCAGCGCCATGCTGCCACCGAGCATCAGCACCCGCTCACGCACCCCAACCAAGCCGAACGAGGTCGGCCGGGCCTGGTCGCGGCAAAAGCCCACGCCATCGTCGCTGACCGTCATGCGCAACTGTTCTGCCTCGCGCACCAGTTCGATCTCCACGCTGTGGGCCTGGGCATGGCGCATGACGTTGGTCAGGGCCTCCTGCAGGATGCGGAACAGCCCGGTGGCCTTGGCATCACTCAATGCTGGCAGATTATCCGGCACTTGCACCAGGCAAGGTATCTGCGTGCGCGCTTCGAAGCGACGGGCTTGCCACTCGATGGCCGAGGCGATACCCGCATCGAGAATGGGCGGCCGCAAGGCGGTGGCGACATCGCGCACCAATTGGAACAGTTGGGCAATCAGGCGCTTCATGCTGGCAAGGCGCTCGTTCAAGCCGGGGTCGAGCTCGGCGTAGGCCAGTTCGCACATCGACAGCTCCAGCTTGAGCACGGTGAGCATCTGCCCCAGTTCGTCGTGCACTTCTCGGGCGATGCGCGCCTTTTCTTCCTCGCGCACGCTCTCGAGGTGCGCTGACAGCTCACGTAGCTGCTCCTGAGACCGGGCCAGCGCCAGCTGCGCCTGTTTACTCTGGGAAATGTCCCAGACGATGCCATCCCAAACCACCCGCCCACTGGCAAGGCGCCGAGCACTGGCTTTGATGTCGGCCCAGCGTTGCTCCCCTTCCCGGGTCAGGATGCGCCCTTGCCAGGACCAGTCCTGGCCAGTAGCGATGGCCAGGTCCTGGACCTGGTGATAATCCGCTCGGTCCTGCGGATGGACCAGGTTGCGCAGGCCCATGTCTGGGTGCTGGATTTGTACTGGCGTGTAGCCGACCAGCGCCTCGCTGCCTTCGCTGATGTAGGGAAACTCCAGATCCCCTTCGGCGGGGTCTGGTTCCAGGCGGAACACCAACCCAGGCACGTTGCCAGCGATCCCTTTGAGCCGCGCATCGCTCTCGCGCAATGCGGCGAGGGCGCGGTGGCGCTCGGTGACGTCGGCAATGTACACCACCAGGTACTCGGCATCGCGAAAGCGCAGGAAGCTCAGCGACAACTCCACCGGCAAACGGCTGCCGTCGGCGCGCTGGCACTGTGTTTCGAACTGCCGGGCGCCACCGTCTCCGGCTCGCGCCGCCTTCCACAGTTCCAGCCAGCGGTCCATATTCAGGCTCGGTTCGAAATCGATCAGCGGGCGCTCCAGCAACTGGGCTTCGCCGTAACCAAGCATGCGTTCGGCAGCATGGTTGGCGTAGCGGATGTGGCTGTCCCAATTGACCCAGAGAATGCCGACCGTGCTCTGGTCGATGGCGAACTGGCTCAGGCGCAGGGCTTCTTCGCGGGTCTGGCGCTGCGCCAGGGTTTCACGGGTCGCCAGCAGGCTGCGTTCGACCTGGCGTTGCTGCCGGCGCTGCCAGGCCAAGGTGGCCAGGGCACACAACAGCAGCAAGCCCAGCAGCAATGCCAGGTTTTGCCAGAAGCCGGCCGACTCACTGAAGCGGGGGTATTTCGGTTGTAGCCAGCGTTGGTGCAGTTGCTCCAGCTCCTTGGCCGGCATGGCCTGCAGGCCGCGCTCGAGCACATCAGCCAGCAGCGGCCAGTCACGGCGCGAACCAACCCGCAACAACTGTGGCAGGCCGATATCACCGACCACCGCCAGCTCACCGAACTCACTTTCGCGGGACAGTCGACTGAGCTGGGCTTCATCCAGCACCGCATAGCTGGCCTGGCCACCGACAACCAATTGCAGTGCCTGGCGTTCGTTCGGCACACCTTGCAGGTTGAGGTTGGCGTAGTTGCTCCGCAGGTAGTCAGCCAGGGTGCTTGGCATGCGCACCGCCATGCGCTCTTCGACCCCGAGTTTTTCCAGCTCCACGGCCACCGCACCGGTGCGTGGCCCCACCACCAGTTGCGGCACGCGCATGTAGGGGTCGCTGAACAACCACAGGCGCAGGCTGGCGGGCGTCTGGGTCAGGCCCGGAGCGAAGTCAACCTCACCGGCCTGCAGGGCATGCTCAAGGCTGGCCTGGTCGGGGAAATTGCGCCAGGTAAGGTCCAGGTGCAGCGCTTGCGCCAGCCAGTTCACCAGTTCGACATTGGCCCCATACAGTTGCTGCAAGCGCCGGTCGAACTGGGCGTAGGGCGCCTGCAGCACAATGCCGACCCGCAGGCTGCGATGGGCCTCGAGCCACTGTTGCTGCACAGGCTCCAGCGCCACCAGCGCGGGTGTTTCCGGCCTGGCCAAGGCAATCAAGGGCAGCCATAAGCAGCCGATAACCAACAGGCGACGCACTCGCTTCATCTACACGCTCGTCTTGGCAAGGGCGGCCATGCAGCATGGCCGTCGCGGGCAAATACTATTAGGCTGCCGGTATCATTCTGGCCTTGGGTTGATTCATGTCCACACTTTATCGCACGACGCTGGCAATGTGCTGCCTGGCCTCGCTTCTACCGCTCGGCGCCATGGCTGCCGATGCCGAAAAACCACAGGCCGCTGCCGAAACGCCAGCGCCCGCCGCCACTCGCGCGCCCTTGCTGGAGCGTAGCCAGGAGGATGCCCAAGCCCTGGAGCGCCTGGCCCCCAAAGCTGAACAACACACCTTGCAAGCGGGTGCGGACAGTTTTCTGGCCCTGTGGAAACCGGCCAATGATGGCGACCCCCAAGGTGCGGTGATCATCGTGCCAGGCGCTGGCGAAACAGCCGACTGGCCCAATGCGGTCGGGCCGCTGCGTCGCAAGTTCCCTGATGTTGGCTGGCACAGCCTGAGCATCACCCTCCCCGACTTGCTCGCCGACAGCCCGCTGGCACGGGTCGAGGACAAGCCGGCAGTTGCACCCGAACCCGCCAAGGGCGAAAGCGCACCAGCCAAGGACACCCCGGACGATGCCAATGCCAACGTCGCCCAAGCGACCGCAGCCGACGCCGACACCGCCGAAAGTACCGATGCACAAGAGGCCGGCCAGCAGGCCGACCAGGCCGACGCCGAGCGCATCTTCGCCCGCCTTGACGCAGCAGTGGCCTACGCACAGCAGCAAAATGCCCGCAGCATCGTCATTATCGGCCATGGCAGTGGCGCTTACTGGGCGGCACGTTACCTGAGTGAAAAACAACCACCTCAGGTACAGAAGTTGGTGATGGTTGCGCCACAGACACCTGCGCGGGTCGAGCAGGACCTGCAAACCTTGGCACCGAGCTTGAAGGTTCCGACCGCCGACCTTTACTACGCCACCCGCACTGGCGACAGTCGCGCAGCTCAGCAACGCCTGCAGGCGAGCAAGCGGCAGAAGGACAGCCAGTATAGGCAGGTGGCGCTCACGGCGATTCCTGGCAATCAAGCTGCCGAGCAAGAGCAATTGTTCCGTCGGGTGCGAGGGTGGATGAGTCCGCAGGAGTGAATGGCTGGGGCTGTTCCGGCCTAATCGCCGGCAAGCCGGCTCCTACAGGGTTTTCATCGCCCTTGTAGGAGCAGGCGAGCCGTCAAAGCCCCCGCCGCTTGCGGATCAGCGCATAGGCCTGGTGCAGCTCGCGAGTCCGTTCGGTCGCTTCACGCACCTGGGCCTCGCTGGCATGGCTGCCCGCCAACTTGTCCGGGTGGTGCCGACTCACCAGCCGGCGGTAAGCCTGCTTGACCTGACCGCCCTCGGTGTCAGCCTCTACGCCCAATAGACGCAGAGCGGCCGCGTAAGTCATGGCGCCGCCCTGAACATTGGGCTTGCGCGGCTCGTACTCCAGCGACATCGCCTGTACCTGGCGCCGGCTCAAGCCCAGCTTCTGCCCCCAGTCCAGCAGTAACTCACGCTCGCGCCGCCCCGCCTTGCCATCGGCCCAGACCATCCGCCAGCAGGCACGCAAGGTGCCCTCCGCTGCATGCGGCTGCTCGCGAATACGACGCAGGTGGCCAGCCAGGCGATCTTTGCCCGCCTTGCCCCGGTTGAACGCAGCAATGGCACGCAATCTGGCGGACTCGGCCAAGTCCAGGCGCACCATTTCTTGTCGTGCCTGCTGAATGTGCTGCTCCGCTACCCGGCCATCACTTTTGGCCAGACGCCCGAGCAGAACAAACAGTAACTCCTCATCTTGCAATGCCGGGCGGCCACCCAGACGCTCGCGCATGTCCTCCCAACCCTGCAGTCGCAGGCGCCGGTCCATGGCCTGGCCCAGCAAAGCGCCCAGCAAGGCACCGGGTATGCTGGCCACCGCGAAACCGGCTCCAGCACCTATCACTGTGCTCGGCCACCACATTTCAGGCGCGCTCAAGAATCAGGCGCTCGGCCTCGGCAAGGCGTTCGCGGGTGCCCACATCGACCCAGTGGCCAGAGTAATGCTCACCAGTGACCTTGCCGTCAGCCATGGCCATACGCAGCAGCGGGGCCAGCTTGAAGGCGCCCGGTGCACACCCGGCGAACAGTGCCGGGTCCAGTACCGAGATACCACTGAAGGTCAGCGTGCCAGGCGCATCGTCGCCATCCACGACCTGCTCGCCAACCAGGCGGAAGTCGCCACGCCCATGATGGCCAGGGTTGTCGACCAGCACCAGATGCGCCAGGCCCTGTAGCGGCGCGCGCAAGTGGGTGAAGTCGTAATCGGTCCAGACATCGCCGTTGACCAGAAGAAACGGCGCGTCCCCCAACAGCGGCAGGGCCTTGAAGATACCGCCCCCGGTCTCCAGCGGCTCACCCTCGGGTGAATAGCGGATGCTCAGGCCAAACTGGTGCCCATCGCCCAGGTGGTCTTCGATCTGTTGACCAAGCCAGGCGTGATTGATCACCACCTCGGTGAAACCTGCGGCCGCCAGGGCGCGCAGGTGGTACTCGATCAGCGGCTGGCCCGCGACCGGCAACAACGGCTTTGGCGTATGCAGGGTCAGGGGACGCATGCGCTCGCCCTTGCCTGCCGCCAGGATCATTGCCTTCATGCATGCACTCCGGCTTTCAGCTCGGCGATCAGTTCACCCAGTTCCGCCAATTCGGGACGGCGACCGATCACTTCATCTATATAGGCGAAGAAACGCGGTACGTCGGCCAGATAACGTGGTTTTCCGTCACGATGGCAGATTCGGGCGAAGATACCGATCACCTTGAGGTGGCGCTGCACCCCCATCAGGTCGCTGGCGCGCTGGAACGCCTCGAACGAATCCTGCACCGGGATACCGGCTGCTTGCGCTTTCTGCCAGTAGTCGCGCAGCCAGCCTTCTACCCGTGCCTGCGGCCAGCTGAGGAAGGCATCTTTGAACAGGCAGGTGATGTCATAGGTCACCGGGCCATAAACCGCGTCCTGGAAATCCAGCACCCCTGGGTTCGGCTCGCTCTGCATCAGGTTGCGCGGCATGAAGTCGCGGTGCACCAGCACCTTGGGCTGGGCCAGGGCGCTGTCGATGAGCATCTGGCTGACACGTTTCCAGGTGGCCTGCTGGGCTTCGCTTAGGCTCAGGCCAAGCTCGCGCCCCACATACCACTCGGGGAACAGTTCGACTTCGCGGCGCAGAAGAGCATCGTCATAGCTCGGCAGTGGCGCGTCCATCGGCAGGCGCTGGAAGGCCAGCAGCGCGTCGATGGCGTCGTGGAACAGGTTGTCGGCGTTGTCGGCATCGATGACATCGAGGTAGGTCTGGTGGCCGAGGTCGCCCAGCAGCAGGAAGCCGCGTTCGAGGTCTTCGGCGTGAATCACCGGCACATGGACGTTAGCGCTGGCCAGCAAGTGATCGATGGCGACGAAAGGCCGGCAGTTTTCCTGTGGCGGTGGCGCATCCATGATCACGAAGCTGCGGCCTGTGCCCTGCCAGCGGAAGTAGCGGCGGAAGCTTGCGTCGCTGCTGGCGGCGGTCAGGCTGCCCTCGGCGGCGTTGATGTGGAAAAGTTGATTGAGCTGCTCATCGAGCCAGACTGTCAGTTGTTGCAGGCGTACATCGTGATCAGGCATTACAAGGGTCTCCGACGGCCCTAGCCGTCAAGCGGGTCATGCTTTATTATCCAGCATCTTTTTCAGACCATCGAGAGGCGTGCGGCCCCACACGCGGGCAGATGGCACGCAGGAAGCCCGGACTAATAAGATGGCATTGAAATCCCCCGCGTTTCGTAGAAAGTTTCCGTTGCTGGTGACCGGCGGTCTGCTGGCCCTGCAACCTCTGGCCACGTCGTACGTGGTGGCAGCCGAGCAGTTTGACTGCCAAGTGTCCGCCTCCGGTGGTTGGGACTGCAAGCCCAAAACCTCTGTCAGCAACTTGCCACCGCGCCCGGTGCACGAGGGTGCTGCCGTCAGCACCGGTACCGAGGCCGAAGCGACCGAGTCCGGCGACAAGCCGATGCTGGTCACCGAGAGCAAGGGCCGTGGCCTGAAGTCGCGTAGCGAAGACTACAGTCACCTGGACTGGGTTCCGCGCGATAAGCTCACCGCAGCCCAGCTGGCCGAAACCGGCCCGTATTGCGGTGGCGCCTATATCGAACCGACCCGCCCTGGCATGGCCGACACCACGCCCAAGGACGAGTCGCCGACCTACATCAATGCCAAGGTTTCCAAGTACCAGCAAGAGCAGCAGATCGCGACACTTGCCGGTGACGTGGTCATGCGCCAGGGCAGCATGCAGGTCGAAGCCGATGAAGCCAACCTGTACCAGGCCGAGAACCGTGGCGAGCTCAAGGGCAACGTCAAGATTCGCGATAATGGCTCGCTGGTCGTCGGCGACGAAGCGCAGATTCAGCTCGACACCGGCGAAGCGCAGGTCGACAACGCCGAATACGTGATGCACAAGTCGCATATCCGCGGCAACGCCCTGTACGCCAAGCGTGGCGAAAACGCCATCATCCGCCTCAAGGACGGTACGTACACCACCTGCGAACCAGGCAGCAACGCCTGGCAGCTGAAGGGCAACAACATCACCCTGAACCCGGCCACCGGCTTCGGTACCGCGACCAACGTCACCCTGCGGGTCAAGGATATTCCGGTGTTCTACACACCGTACATCTACTTCCCGATCGACGACCGTCGCCAGTCCGGCTTCCTGCCGCCGTCGTTCAGCTCGACCAGTGACAGCGGCTTCACGCTGGTCACCCCGTACTACTTCAACCTGGCGCCGAACTATGACGCCACGTTGTACCCGCGCTACATGACCAAGCGTGGCCTGCTGATGGAAGGTGAGTTCCGTTACCTGACCAAATCCAGCGAAGGCCAGTTCGGTGGCGCTTACCTGAACGACAAGAACGACGATCGCAAGGACCAGACTGATTACAAGGATCAGCGCTGGATGATCAACTGGCAGCACAAAGGTGGCTTGGATGAGCGCCTGATGGCTGAAGTTGACTACACCGATATCAGCGATCCGTTCTACTTCCAGGATCTGGAAACTGATCAGATTGGTGTTGAAAGCCGTGATGCGCTGAACCAGCAAGGTGCATTGACCTATCGTGGCGACGGCTACCAGGCGCGCCTTAACGTGCATGCCTATGAGATGGCGACCATCTCGAAAATCACGCCGTATGACAAGCTGCCGCAGCTCACCCTCAACGGTATGCTGCCGTATCACCCTGGCGGCTTCGATTTCAGCTACCAGACCGAAGCGGTTCGCTTCGATCGTGATCTGAAAACCGGCCCAGTGTTCAACGAAGATGGCGTACTTGATACCACCGCCGGTGCCGATGGCCGTCGACTTGACGAAAACATCTTCGGTTTGGCTCGCGCCAACGGTACCCGTCTGAACCTCGCTCCGGCCATCAGCCTGCCGATGGAAGCCAGTTATGGCTTCGTCAAGCCGAAGCTGAAGTATGTCTATACCCACTATGATCTGGACCTGGACAGCGAGGGCAAGGCAGACCTGGCCAGCGCCAGCGCTGCCACTCGCGACCTGCGTGGCGACTTCTCCAGCACTCAGGAGCGCAGCGTTCCTGTATTCAGTGTCGACAGCGGCCTGTACTTCGACCGCGACACCCAGTACTTCAGCAAGAACTACCGCCAGACTCTCGAACCGCGTCTGTTCTACCTCTACGTACCGTATGAGGACCAGAAGGACATTCCAGTCTTCGACACCGGCGAAACTTACTTCAACTACAGCTCGCTGTTCCGTGACAACCGCTTCAGCGGCAGCGACCGCATCGGTGACGAGAACAAACTGTCGTTGGGCGTGACCTCTCGCTGGATTGAAGAAAACGGCTTCGAACGTCAACGCGTCAGCGTCGGCCAGGCCCTGTATTTCCAAGACCGCAAGGTCCAGATGCCAGGCATCGACTGGCGCACCCGCGCAGACTCGCAGTCGGATGTTTCGCCATACGCCTTGCAGTACATGTTCGCCTTCAACCGCGACTGGCGCATGGATGCCGACTACAACTGGGACCCGGACAGCCGCAGCCCGCGCTCGGGTAGCGCAATGTTCCACTACCAGCCGGAAGACAACCCGAACAAGATCGTCAACCTGGGCTACCGCTACCGCAACGACCTGGTTCGTTACGACTCGCTGACCGGTACCTGGCAGGTAGGTGGTGGCGACTACGGCACCCCAGGCAGCCCGAACTACGTCAAGGACTACTACAAGATCGAGCAACATGACTTCTCGGTCATGTGGCCGATCGTCCCGCAGTGGAGCGTCATCGCTCGCTGGCAGCACGACTACAACCGCAACCGCACCCTGGAAGCCATGGGCGGTTTCGAGTATGACAACTGCTGCTGGAAGCTGCGTCTGATCAACCGTTACTGGATCGACTACGACGACTTCAGCCAAGCCGTTCCAGAAAACGAAAAAGGCGACCATGGCATCTTCCTGCAAATCGTGCTGAAAGGCCTCGGTGGCGTGGTAGGCAACAAGGTCGAGTCTTTCCTCGACGAAGGCATTCAAGGTTACCGTACACGTGAAGACCAAGCTTATTGATCGTCTGCGCCCGCTGCTGGTGGGCGCTGCACTGCTGAGCAGCGCGGTTCACGCCGCGGTGCAACCTCTGGACCGTGTGGTGGCCATCGTCGACAACGACGTGGTCATGCAAAGCCAACTGGACCAACGCGTCCACGAAGTCCAGCAAACCATCGCCAAGCGCGGCGGCGGCGTGCCGCCGACCGGCGCCCTGGAACAGCAGGTGCTGGAACGCCTGATCGTCGAGAACCTGCAACTGCAGATCGGCGAGCGCTCCGGCATCCGCATCACCGATGAAGAACTGAACCAGGCCATCGGCACCATTGCCCAGCGCAATGGCATGTCCCTGGACCAGTTCCGCGCTGCCCTGGCCCACGACGGTCTGTCGTTCGACGACGCCCGTGAGCAGGTCAAGCGCGAGATGATCATCAGCCGCGTGCGCCAGCGCCGTGTGGCCGAGCGCATTCAGGTGTCCGAACAGGAAGTGAAGAACTTCCTCGCCTCGGACCTGGGCAAGATGCAGATGTCGGAAGAGTACCGTCTGGCCAACATCCTGATCCCAACCCCGGAAGGCGCCAACTCGGACGACATCCAGAAAGCTGCGCGCAAGGTAGGTGACGTTTACCAGCAACTGCGCCAGGGTGCCGACTTCGGCCAGATGGCAATTGCCAACTCGGCCAGCGAAAACGCCCTGGAAGGCGGCGAGATGGGCTGGCGTAAAGCTGGCCAGCTGCCACCTGAGTTTGCCAAGCTGCTCAGCAGCATGACCACTGGCGACATCACCCAACCACTGCGCATTCCCAGCGGCTTCATCATCATCAAGCTGGAAGAGAAGCGCGGCGGCAGCGAGAACGTGCTGCGTGACGAAGTGCATGTGCGCCACATCCTGATCAAGCCAAGCGAAGTTCGCAGCGAGGCGGCCACCGAGCAACTGGCCGAGAAACTCTACGAGCGAATCAACAACGGCGAAGACTTTGCCACCCTGGCCAAGAGCTTCTCGGAAGACCCGGGTTCGGCGCTCAACGGCGGTGACCTCAACTGGGTCGACCCGAACAGCCTGGTGCCTGAGTTCCGCGAGCAGATGGCCAACGCCCAGCAAGGCGTCGTGACCCGTCCGTTCAAGACTCAGTACGGCTGGCATGTTCTGGAAGTGCTGGGCCGCCGCGCCACCGACAGCACTGAACAGGCGCGCGAACAGCAAGCCCTGACCGTTCTGCGTAACCGCAAGTACGACGAAGAGCTGCAGACCTGGCTGCGCCAGATCCGCGACGAAGCCTACGTTGAAATCAAACTGCCTGGCGCTGACCAGGTCGCACAGTGAAGCCCCTGCGCTTCGCCGTCACCCCCGGCGAACCAGCTGGCATAGGTCCCGACCTGTGCCTGCTGCTCGCCGCCGACGCCCAGCCCCATCCCCTGATCGCCATCACCAGCCGTGACCTGCTCGCCGAGCGGGCCGCGCAGCTGGGGCTGGCCGTCAATCTGCTGCCGGTTTCGCCGGGCCAATGGCCCGACCAGCCCGCGCCTGCCGGCAGCCTGTACGTGTGGGATACGCCCCTGTCCGCGCCGGTAGTGCCAGGCAAGCTCGACAAGGCCAACGCCGCCTTCGTTCTGCAAACCCTGACCCGGGCCGGCCAAGGCTGTCTCGACGGGCATTTCGCCGGGATGATCACCGCCCCTGTGCACAAGGGCGTGATCAACGAAAGCGGTATCGCCTTCTCGGGCCATACCGAATTCCTCGCCGAACTGACGCACACCGCTCAAGTGGTGATGATGCTGGCCACACATGGCTTGCGTGTGGCCCTGGTGACCACGCACCTGCCATTGCGTGACATCGCCGACGCTATCACCGTCGAGCGCGTGGAGCGGGTCACCCGCATCCTGCACGCCGACATGCGCGACAAGTTCGGCATCGCCAACCCGCGCATCCTGGTGTGCGGGCTCAACCCCCATGCGGGTGAAGGCGGCCATCTGGGCTGCGAAGAAATCGACATCATCGAGCCGACACTGGCCCGCCTGCGCAACGAAGGCATGGACCTGCGCGGCCCGCTGCCGGCCGATACCCTGTTTACCCCCAAATATCTGGAGCACTGCGACGCGGTGCTGGCGATGTACCACGACCAAGGCTTGCCCGTACTCAAGTACAAAGGCTTCGGCGCTGCGGTCAACGTGACGCTGGGCCTGCCGATCATCCGCACGTCGGTCGATCACGGCACCGCCCTGGACCTGGCCGGCACCGGCAAGGTCGACACCGGCAGCCTGCGGGTCGCGCTGGAAACCGCCTACCAGATGGCCGAGAACCGACCATGAACGAGCAATACCAACACCGCGCGCGCAAGCGCTTCGGCCAGAACTTCCTGCACGACGCCGGCATCATCGACCGCATCCTGCGTGCCATCAACGCCAAGGCGGGTGAGCACCTGCTGGAGATTGGCCCGGGCCAGGGCGCATTGACCGAAGGCCTGCTTGGCAGCGGTGCACAGCTGGACGTCGTCGAGCTGGACAAGGACCTTGTGCCGATCCTGCAGCACAAGTTCGCCGGCCGCGACAATTTCCGCCTGCACCAGGGCGATGCCCTGAAGTTCGACTTCAATCAGCTGGGCGTACCGCCGCGCAGCCTGAAAGTGGTCGGCAACCTGCCCTACAACATTTCCACCCCGCTGATCTTCCACCTGCTCAGCCATGCCGGGCTGATCCGCGACATGCACTTCATGCTGCAGAAGGAAGTGGTCGAGCGCATGGCCGCCGGCCCTGGCGGTGGCGACTGGGGCCGCCTGTCGATCATGGTGCAGTACCACTGCCGCGTGGAACACCTGTTCAACGTCGGCCCCGGCGCATTCAACCCGCCACCGAAAGTGGATTCGGCCATCGTGCGCCTGGTACCCCATGAAGTGCTGCCGCACCCGGCCAAGGATGCTCGGCTGTTGGAGCACGTGGTGCGCGAGGCCTTCAACCAGCGCCGTAAGACCCTGCGTAACACCATGAAAGGCCTGCTCGACAGCCAGGCCATCGAGGCGGCTGGCGTCGACGGCAGCCTGCGGCCTGAGCAGTTGGACCTGGCAGCGTTCGTGCGCCTGGCTGACCAGCTGGCCATTCAGCAAGCCTGATCCGACCCTTCGCGGGTAAACCCGCTCCCACAGGAATCGCACAGTCCCGGAAATCTGTGCAGCCTCTGTGGGAGCGGGTTTACCCGCGAAGAGGCCAGAACTGATTAACCGGTTTCTACTGGCCCACACCGCTGGCCCTCCCCCCTCTCAATGGCCTAGACTGCATTATTGCGTCAGTTCGCCCAAGGCCTTTGCATGTCCGATCCCCGCTACAAGATCGACGTCAGCGTCGTGACCCGTTACCTCAAAGACCAATCCGACCCCGAAAACAGTCGCTTTGCCTTCGCCTATACCATCACCGTTCAAAACAACGGTTCGGTCAAAGCCAAGCTGATGTCCCGCCACTGGCTGATCACTAACGGTGACGGCGAAGTCGAGGAAGTGCGCGGCGCAGGCGTGGTTGGTCAACAACCGACCATCGACCCGGGCCAAAGCCACACCTACAGCAGCGGCGCGGTCATCAGCACCCGCGTGGGCACCATGCAGGGCAGCTACCAGATGTTCGCCGAAGACGGTAAGCGCTTCGACGCCGAGATCGCCCCCTTCCGCCTGGCGGTACCCGGAGCCCTGCACTGATGGCCACCTACGCCGTCGGTGACCTGCAAGGCTGCCTGCAACCGCTCAAGTGCCTGCTTGAACGCGTCAAGTTCAACCCGGCCGTTGATCGTCTGTGGCTGGTCGGCGACCTGGTCAACCGTGGCCCAGAGTCGCTCGAGACGCTGCGCTTTCTCTACTCGATCCGCCAATCGCTGGTCTGCGTGCTGGGCAATCATGACCTGCACCTGCTCGCTGCCTGGCACAACGTCGAGCGCTTGAAGAAAAGCGACACCCTGCGTGAAATCATCGAAGCGCCTGACGCCGACCAGCTGTTCGACTGGCTGCGCCAGCAAAAGCTGCTGCATTACGACGAGCCGCGCGGCATTGCCCTGGTTCATGCTGGCATTCCACCCCAATGGACCCTCGGCAGAGCCCTTGAGCTAGCTGGCGAAGTCGAGGAGGTACTGCGTGACGACGGGCGCCTGAAGCTTTACCTGGATGGCATGTACGGCAACGAGCCGAACAAGTGGAGCAAGAGCCTGGCGGGCGTCGAGCGCCTGCGGGTCATCACCAACTACCTGACCCGCATGCGCTTCTGCACCGCCGAAGGCAAGCTCGACCTCAAGAGCAAGGAAGGCCTGGGCACAGCCCCTAGGGGCTACAAGCCCTGGTATGCGCACAAGGACCGCCGCTCACGCCATGTGAAGATCATCTTCGGTCACTGGGCAGCCCTGGAAGGCCGTGTCGACGAACCCGGCGTGATCGCCCTGGACACCGGCTGCGTGTGGGGCGGCGCCATGACCTTGTACAACGTCGACAGTGGCGAATACCACCGCTGCGACTGCGCCGACGACGGCACCCTACGCCAACCGGCACAACCCACTAGAATGAACGACCAACCCTGAAGGAAACCGTACCCATGAGCGAATTCAAGCGCATCCCCCCTGAGCAGGCCTTGGAGCTTCGCAAGAAGGAAGGTGCGGTCGTCGTCGACATTCGCGACCCGCAAGCCTTTGCCGCCGGCCACATCACCGGCGCCAAGCATCTGGACAACCACTCGGTCGCCGACTTCATCCGCAACGCCGATCTGGATGCCCCGACCCTGGTGGTCTGCTACCACGGCAACTCCAGCCAGAGCGCAGCCGCCTACCTGGTTGGCCAAGGCTTCTCGGACGTTTACAGCGTCGATGGCGGCTTCGAGCTGTGGCGCACCACCTACCCGGCCGAGACCGCCCAAGGTAGCGCCGAATAATTTTTTCATTATTGCTGCAGCCCGCGCCCCGTGCGGGCTCGCGCCTTTTCTGACGAACGGTCGAGAGCAACTTCTCGGCCTCACGCCCTTGACCTTGCGTATTACCAACTATCCTTAAGCCCAGGCCATCCAAAAAAGGGGAGAGCCGGTACACCGGCGTGCGGGTCATCGGTAGCGTTACAGGGTGTTCTGGGGGGTATACAGCAATCGGCAGAGCCGCTTGCATGCCAGCATCAGCTGACTGATCCGGCGTCGTCTCCACGTATCGAGCGAGGTGACGTCATGAGCATTTTTAGCCACTTCCAACAACGTTTCGAGTCAACACGCCAGGAAGAACTCTCGCTACAGGAGTACCTCGAGCTGTGCAAAGAGGATCGTAGCGCCTACGCTTCGGCGGCCGAACGGCTGTTGCTGGCCATTGGTGAGCCCGAGCTGATCGACACCTCAACCAACTCCAGACTGTCGCGAATATTCTCCAACAAGGTCATACGCCGCTACCCGGCCTTTGCCGACTTCCATGGCATGGAAGAGTGCATCGACCAGATCGTGTCGTACTTCCGCCATGCGGCCCAAGGCCTGGAAGAGAAGAAACAGATCCTTTACCTGCTGGGCCCGGTGGGCGGCGGCAAGTCGTCCCTGGCAGAGAAACTGAAGCAGTTGATGGAGAAAGTGCCGTTCTATGCCATCAAGGGCTCGCCGGTATTCGAATCGCCCCTGGGGCTGTTCAATGCCGCCGAAGACGGTTCCATTCTCGAAGAGGAATACGGCATCCCCCGCCGCTACCTGAACACCATCATGTCACCCTGGGCCACCAAGCGCCTGCAGGAGTTCGGCGGCGACATCAGCAAGTTCAAGGTGGTCAAGCTGTATCCGTCGATCCTCAATCAGGTGGCCATTGCCAAGACCGAACCTGGGGACGAAAACAACCAGGATATCTCCGCACTGGTCGGTAAGGTGGATATCCGCAAACTCGAAGAATTCCCACAGAACGACGCCGATGCCTACAGCTACTCGGGCGCGCTGTGCCGGGCCAACCAGGGCCTGATGGAATTCGTCGAGATGTTCAAGGCGCCAATCAAGGTCCTGCACCCGCTGCTTACCGCCACCCAGGAAGGTAACTACAACAGCACCGAAGGCCTGGGCGCGATCCCGTATTCCGGGATTCTGCTGGCCCACTCCAACGAATCGGAATGGCACACCTTCCGCAACAACAAGAACAACGAAGCGTTCATCGACCGTATCTACATCGTCAAGGTGCCGTACTGCCTGCGCGTCAGCGATGAGATCAAGATCTACGACAAACTGCTGATCAACAGTTCGCTGGCCAGGGCCCACTGCGCACCGGATACACTCAAGATGCTTGCCCAGTTCACCGTGCTCTCGCGCCTTAAAGAGCCGGAAAACTCCAACATCTACTCCAAGATGCGGGTCTACGACGGCGAAAATCTCAAGGACACCGACCCGAAAGCCAAGTCGATCCAGGAGTACCGCGATGCGGCGGGCGTGGACGAAGGCATGAACGGCCTGTCGACCCGCTTCGCCTTCAAGATTCTATCCAAGGTCTTCAACTTCGACCCACACGAGATCGCGGCCAACCCGGTCCACCTGCTGTATGTGCTTGAACAGCAGATCGAACAGGAGCAATTCCCGGCCGAAGTGCGCGAACGCTACCTGCGCTACCTGAAGGAATACCTGGCGCCGCGCTACATCGAATTCATCGGCAAGGAAATCCAGACCGCTTACCTGGAGTCCTACAGCGAATACGGGCAGAACATATTCGACCGCTACGTGCTGTACGCCGATTTCTGGATTCAGGATCAGGAGTACCGCGACCCGGAAACCGGCGAGATCCTCAACCGCATCGCACTCAACGAGGAACTGGAGAAGATCGAGAAGCCAGCTGGCATCAGCAACCCGAAAGACTTCCGCAACGAAATCGTCAACTTCGTGTTGCGTGCTCGCGCCAATAACAACGGCAAGAACCCAAGCTGGCTGAGCTATGAAAAGCTGCGGGTGGTGATCGAGAAGAAAATGTTCTCCAACACCGAAGACCTGCTGCCGGTCATCAGCTTCAACGCCAAGGCCAGCAAAGAGGACCAGAAGAAACACAACGACTTCGTCACCCGGATGGTGGAACGTGGCTACACCGACAAGCAGGTGCGCTTGCTGTCGGAATGGTACCTGCGGGTCAGGAAATCGCAATAAAGCGGCAAGCTACACGCCGCGCGCCCAAGGCTGCCCTGTCAGCCGCGGGCGGCGGCGGCTGCTTTTGTATGCAGCTCGTAGCTTGAAGCGTGCAGCTGTTCCCAGCTACCGGGAGGGACCATGAGCTACGTTATCGACCGACGCCTGAACGGCAAGAACAAGAGCACGGTCAATCGCCAGCGTTTCTTGCGGCGTTACCGTGAACACATCAAGAAAGCCGTCGAAGAAGCGGTGAGCCGCCGCTCCATCATGGACATGGAGCATGGCGAGCAGATCAGCATTCCGGGACGGGACATCGATGAACCGGTGCTGCACCACGGTCGAGGTGGCAAGCAGACCATCGTGCACCCTGGCAACAAGGAGTTCACCGCTGGTGAGCACATCCCCAGGCCCCAAGGTGGCGGCGGCGGTGGGGGTCGCGGCAAGGCAGGCAATTCCGGCGAGGGCATGGATGAATTCGTCTTCCAGATCACTCAGGAGGAATTTCTCGAGTTCATGTTCGAGGACCTGGAGCTGCCCAATCTGGTCAAACGCCACCTGACTGGTGCCGACACGTTCAAGACGGTCCGCGCGGGCATCGCCAACGAAGGCAACCCGTCCCGGATCAATATCGTACGCACCCTGCGCTCAGCCCATGCCCGGCGTATTGCCCTGACCGGCAGCAGCCGTGCGTTGTTGCGCGAAGCTCAGAAGGAGCTGGATCGCCTTAAAGTCGAAGAACCCGACAATTTCACCGACATTCAGGACACCGAAGCGGAGATCGAGCGCCTCAAGGCGCGCATCAACCGCCTGCCCTTCCTCGACACCTTCGACCTCAAGTACAACCTGCTGGTGAAACAGCCCAACCCCAGTTCGAAGGCGGTGATGTTCTGCCTGATGGACGTATCGGGCTCCATGACCCAGGCGACCAAAGACATCGCCAAGCGCTTTTTCATCCTGCTGTACCTGTTCCTGAAGCGCAATTACGACCGCATCGAGGTGGTATTCATTCGCCACCACACCAGCGCCCGCGAAGTCGACGAGGAAGAGTTCTTCTACTCCCGGGAGACCGGCGGCACCATCGTTTCCAGTGCGCTCAAGCTGATGCAGGAAATCATGGCCGAGCGCTACCCGGCCAGCGACTGGAACATTTACGCCGCGCAAGCCTCCGATGGCGACAACTGGAACGACGACTCACCGATCTGCCGCGAGATCCTCTCCAAGCAGATCATGCCGCACGTGCAGTACTACACTTACGTCGAGATCACCCCGCGAGAACATCAGGCGTTGTGGTACGAGTACGAGCGAATCGGCGAGGGCTTCCCCGACACATTCGCCCAGCAGCAGTTGGTATCGGCCGGCGATATTTACCCGGTCTTCCGTGAACTCTTCCAGCGCAGGTTAGCCACATGACCGCCAGAGCACAGAGACGCCAACCCATCTCCACGGGGTCCGAGTGGACGTTCGAGCTGATCCAGACCTACGATCGGGAAATCAGCCGGCTGGCCGAGCGTTACGCCCTGGACACCTACCCCAATCAGATCGAGGTGATCACTGCCGAGCAGATGATGGACGCCTATGCCTCCGTCGGCATGCCCTTGGGTTACCACCACTGGTCCTACGGAAAGCAGTTCCTCAGTACCGAGAAATCCTACAGCCGCGGCCAGATGGGCCTGGCCTACGAAATCGTGATCAACTCAGATCCGTGCATCGCCTACCTCATGGAAGAAAACACCATGTGCATGCAGGCACTGGTGATCGCCCATGCCTGCTATGGCCACAACAGCTTCTTCAAAGGCAACTACCTGTTCCGCACTTGGACCGATGCCACCTCAATCATCGATTACCTGGTGTTCGCCAAGCAGTACATTGCCCAGTGCGAGGAGCGCCACGGTATTGATGCCGTCGAAGACCTCATCGACTCGTGCCACGCCTTGATGAACTATGGCGTGGACCGCTACAAACGCCCCTACCCCATTTCCGCCGAAGAAGAACGGCGCCGCCAGAACGAGCGTGAGGAACACCTGCAACGGCAGATCAATGACCTTTGGCGCACCATTCCCAAGGGAGCCGAAAAAGGCGGTGAGCGTGATGATGCGCGCTTCCCCGCCGAGCCACAGGAGAACATCCTCTACTTCATCGAGAAAAACGCGCCACTGCTCGAGCCCTGGCAGCGTGAAGTGGTGCGCATCGTGCGCAAGATTGCCCAGTATTTCTATCCGCAACGCCAGACCCAGGTGATGAACGAAGGTTGGGCGACCTTCTGGCACTACACCTTGATGAACGACCTGTACGACGAGGGCCTGATCACCGAAGGCTTCATGATGGAGTTCCTGCAGTCGCATACCAGCGTGGTGTTCCAGCCTGGTTTCGACAGCCCGTACTACAGCGGCATCAACCCCTATGCGCTGGGCTTTGCGATGTATACCGACATCCGCCGCATGTGTGAGAACCCGACCGAGGAAGATCGCCGCTGGTTCCCGGACATCGCTGGCAGCGACTGGCTGTCGACCATCAAGTTCGCCATGAGCAGCTTCAAGGACGAGAGCTTTATCCTGCAGTACCTGTCACCCAAGGTGATACGCGACCTCAAGCTGTTCAGCATCCTCGATGACGACCAGCGCGACGACTTGCTGGTGCCTGCCATCCATGATGAAGCCGGCTACCGGATCATCCGTGAACAGCTGGCTGCCCAGTACAACCTTGGCAACCGCGAGCCCAACGTGCAGATCTGGAGTATCGATCGCCGCGGCGACCGCTCACTGACCCTGCGTCACCAGCAACACAACCGCAAGCCGCTTGGCGACTCCACCGATGAAGTGCTCAAGCACCTGCACCGGCTATGGGGCTTCGATATCCACCTGGAAACCGTACAAGGCGACCAGATCATGAAAACCCACCACATGCCGCCCCGCGGCGAGCACAGCGATAGCGGCGACTATGGCCGCATGGACCTGGCTGTCATTCACCACCTCTAGCTCGACGCACCGCCATAACTGCCAACAGGGTATCCTGTGGGCAGTTATGGAGGCTGCACATGCAAATTTACAAAGTCGGCGGCGCGGTGCGTGATCGTCTGCTCGGGCGCCCGGTCAGCGACATCGACTGGCTGGTGGTGGGTGCTACGGTCGAAGAAATGCACGCCAAGGGCTTTCGCCCGGTCGGCGCTGATTTTCCGGTTTTCCTGCACCCCAAGACGGGAGAGGAATACGCGCTGGCGCGCACCGAGCGCAAGAGCGGACGCGGCTATGGCGGGTTTACCTTCCATGCCAGCCCGGACGTGACGCTCGAAGAGGACCTCATTCGCCGCGACCTGACCATCAATGCGATGGCCGAGAATGACCAAGGAACTGTGTTCGATCCTTACCACGGCCAAGCCGACCTTGAACATCGAATCCTGCGCCATGTTTCCCCGGCGTTTGCCGAAGATCCCCTTCGTGTGCTGCGAGTTGCCCGCTTTGCCGCACGTTATGCACCACTCGGTTTCCGGGTCGCTGACGAGACTCTGGCGCTGATGCGGCAGATCGCTGCATCAGGCGAACTGCAGGCACTGACCGCAGAGCGCAGCTGGAAAGAGATCGAAAGAGCACTGATGGAGGACCGGCCACAAGTGTTCTTCCAGGTGATGCGCGACTGCGATGCACTTCAGGAGATGATGCCCGAGCTCCCCAATGAAGAGGCTTCACTGGCAGCGCTGGTACAGGCAGCCGAGCATCACCAACCGCTGCACGTGCGCTGGGCTTGCTTGTTGCACACCGTGGAGCCGACAGCCATCAAGGCCGTCAACCAGCGCTTCAAGGCACCGCGTGAATGCCAGGAACTGGCTGTGTTGATGGGAGAGTTTTCCGCACGTGCCGATGGGGCTCTGGACCTTGAGCCTGCAGCCTTGCTGGAGATGCTGCAGAAATTCGACGTGTATCGGCGGCCGCAGCGCTTCGAGGATTTCATTACCGCGTGCGAGATGGCGGCGCTTGGGCGCGGCGAACAAACTTATCCACAGGCTGGGTATTTGCGTGGAGCGGCAGCGGCGGCCAGAGAGGTGGACGTGAAGCCGTTGGTGGAGGCAGGACTGACTGGGCAGGCCTTGGGAGAGGCATTGAAGAACAAGCGGCTAGAGGCGCTGCAGGCCTACAAACACTGAGCTTTACACCCACTTCCACAGGGGTGGCGAAGCACCTGTGGGAGCAATTGTCTTGCGGTGAGTGTACCGGCCTCATCGCCGGCAAGCCGGCTCCTACAGGTATTGCAGTGATCCCAAGATCAGCCTGGTCCAAGTGGGAGCTGCTTTCCGGCGATAGGGCCAGCAGATTCGACCCAAGCTCCGGGTCAAACCAGGGTCAGCTGCAACCCCCGCCACTCGAACGCCACGGGCGCCAGCACCTGATCGATGCTCGCCTCTTGCCACAACTGCGCCATGCTCTTCCCGGCCCCCGGATGCACCAACTCAGGCGCCAGCAGCGACAACGGCCACAGCACGAAAGCGTTCTTCAAAATCTCTGCCCTGGGCAACACCAGCCCATCGAAGGTGCCGTGCAGATCGTCATACATCAGCACGTCGATATCCAGTGGCAAGCCCTTGCGGTCAGGTGCGTAGCGGCCGTTATCCGCCTCGATGAACTTGAGCCGGCGGTCCAACTCCATCAGTGGAAGGTCTGTCTTGCCGGTGACCACGAAGTTGATGAACGGGCCACTCTTGATCCCTACCGCCTGGCTCTCGAATGCCGGAGAGCAGCGCATGTCCGTGAGAATGCCCGCCAGCGCGTCCAGCCCGGCACACAGGTGTGCCTGGCGGTTTATGTTGCTACCCAGGCCCAGGTATACCGTGCTCAGAGACATCCGCGCTCGATCTCCACGCCAACACCGCCACGGGCTGCCGGGACCGCACCTGGTTTGGTCAGTTTCAGCCGCACCCAAGGGATATGGAACTCTTCCATCAGCGTGGCGACCAAACGCTCGGCGAACGTTTCCACCAGTTCGAAGCGTGCCTGCTCGGCGAATGCCTGGATACGCGCCGAAACGCTGGCATAGTCCAGCGCCAGGCTGAGATCGTCACCGGCCGCTGCGGGGCGGTTGTCCCAGGCGAAACTCAGGTCCAGGCGCAGGCACTGGCGAATATCCCGCTCCCAGTCATAGGCACCGATGACGGTATCGACTTCCAGGCCTTCGATGAACACTCTGTCCAAGCACTTCTCTCCACAGCACGACAAGGGCGACTGGCGCCGTTAGAATCAGGGCGTCCTCGCCCGGAATAGTTAGCATGTTTTGGTTATTGGCGCTGCTCGCCTACCTGCTCGGCTCGCTGTCCTTCGCCATTGTCCTAAGCCGCCTTACAGGCAGCCCGGACCCGCGTTCCAGCGGCTCGGGCAATGCTGGCGCCACCAACATGCTACGCCTGGCGGGCCGTAAACTCGCGATCCTGACCCTGCTTGGCGACCTGTGCAAGGGGCTTTTGCCCGTCCTGCTGGCCCGCCTTGCTGGCCTGGACCTTCAGGAACAGGGCTGGGTTGGCGTCTGCGCAGTGCTTGGGCACCTGTTCCCGCTGTACTTCCACTTCCAGGGTGGCAAAGGCGTTGCCACAGCAGCCGGCATGCTCATGGGCCTGTACTTCCCCGCCGCACTGCTGGCCATCGGCGCCTGGATGCTTACGTTCTACCTCACCCGCACCAGCTCGCTGGCCGCATTGATCGCCACGCCATTGACCCTGCCATTACTGGCATGGCGCGAGCCAGAAGCGCTGCTGCCAATCAGCGTGCTGACCGTCATGATCGTCTGGCGGCACCGCAACAATCTGCGGGACCTTTTTGCCGGACGCGAACGCCACTTCTGACAAACCTGCGGTCTTTTTCAGACCGGCGGTAACTGCTCCATAGGCCAGCGGGCCTGCACGCTGATCGCCAGATCCTGCTGCTGCCCGGCCAGCAAGCGCTGGCAGCCGGCATAGGCGATCATCGCGCCGTTGTCAGTGCAGAACCTGGGGCGAGCGTAGTACACGTTGCCTTTGATGCCGGCCAGCATTTCTTCCAGCGATGCCCGCAGCGCCTTGTTGGCGCTCACGCCACCGGCGATGACCAGGCGCTTGAGGCCGGTTTGCTTGAGAGCACGCTTGCACTTGATGGTCAGAGTCTCCACCACCGCCTGCTGGAACGCCAGGGACACGTCGCAACGGGTTTGCTCATTGTCGTCACCGGCATCGCGGCATTGCTGCCAGGTGTTGAGCGCGAATGTCTTGAGGCCACTGAAGCTGAACTGCAGGCCAGGACGATCAGTCATCGGACGCGGGAACACGAAGCGCCCTGGGACGCCCTGCTCGGCCAGACGAGCAATCTCAGGGCCACCCGGATAGTTGAGGCCGATCAGCTTGGCGGTCTTGTCGAATGCCTCGCCGGCCGCATCGTCCAGGCTCTCGCCCAGCAGTTCATAGCGGCCGATGCCATCGACACGCACCAGCTGAGTATGGCCGCCGGACACCAACAAGGCGACGAACGGAAACTCAGGAGGCTGTTCCTCCAGCATGGGTGCGAGCAAATGGCCTTCCATGTGATGAACGCCGATTGCCGGAATATCCCAGGCAAATGCCAGGGCCTGGGCGCACGAGGCACCCACCAGCAGCGCACCGACCAGGCCAGGACCCGCGGTGTAGGCGATGGCGTCGATCTCGGTGGCCACGCAGCCGGCCTCATCCAGCACCTGGCGGATGAGCGGCAGCATGCGCTTGACGTGGTCACGCGACGCAAGCTCTGGCACCACTCCGCCAAACACGCGGTGCAGGTCGATCTGGCTGAACAACGCGTCGGCCAACAAACCGCGCTCGCTGTCGTATAATGCGACGCCGGTTTCGTCGCAGGATGTTTCCAATCCCAGTACTAGCATGGGTTCGTCCCTTGTGGGGGCTGAATTCGAAGCCGCGCATGATAGTCCCCGTGCCGGGTGCCGACCAGCGGTTTTCGATCAGAGGCTTTGCATTCCGGCCAGCTAAGGGTTAACATCCGCAACCCTTGAAAACCGACGTTCTCCAGCACACCTTTTGTTTTGCCAGGAGCACGTCTACCCCGGTAATGAATTAAGGTAGCCCTGGATGCCAGCCGTCAAAGTTAAAGAGAACGAACCCTTCGACGTAGCTCTGCGTCGTTTCAAGCGCTCCTGCGAAAAAGCCGGTGTACTGGCTGAAGTTCGTAGCCGCGAGTTTTACGAGAAGCCGACCGCCGAGCGTAAGCGCAAAGCAGCTGCTGCTGTTAAGCGTCACGCCAAGAAAGTTCAGCGCGAACAGCGCCGCGCCGTTCGTCTGTACTAATACAGACGTTCTACGCAGAGCTTCTGCCCAGCCCGGCACCATGCCGGGCTAATGGCAGCAGTTGTTTCAATCCTTGAGCTTCTCGCTTGAGGCGCCCAGTGCAGTTCCTTTGCACAGCGGCAACCTGCCTGAACACGTCAGAGCTGGTCTACGACCAGTCGTGCACGTCCTGACTGACGAGCCCTTACCGGCTGGCGACGAGCACACATTCCCTCGCACTTCCCCAAAGCAGCACCCACTCCGATGTGGCGCGTTAGCGATTAGACTTGCCAGTTGCCAGATGACGAGACTGCCATGGCCGGGCTGATTCCCCAGAGTTTCATTGACGACCTTATCAACCGCCTCGACATCGTCGACGTGGTGAGTTCGCGCGTCCAGCTGAAAAAAACCGGCAAGAACTACTCCGCCTGCTGCCCGTTCCACAAGGAAAAGACACCTTCCTTCACGGTCAGCCCTGACAAGCAGTTCTACTACTGCTTCGGTTGCGGGGCCGGTGGCAATGCCTTGGGCTTCGTCATGGACCACGACAACCTGGACTTCCCCCAGGCCGTGGAAGAACTGGCCCGCGCAGCGGGCATGGAAGTACCTCGCGAGGAAGGCCGGCGCGCGCAGAAGCCCCGTCAGCCGACCGACTCACCGCTGTATCCCTTGCTGGATGCCGCCGCTGGCTTCTATCGCCAGGCCCTGCGCAGCCACCCAACCCGCAAGGCGGCGGTGGGCTACCTCAAAGGCCGCGGCCTGTCCGGCGAAATCGCCCGCGACTTTGGCCTGGGCTTCGCACCACCTGGCTGGGACAACCTGCTCAAGCACCTTGGCGCCGACAGCCTGCAGCAAAAGGTGATGATCGATGCCGGCCTGCTGATCGAGAACGCCGAAAGCGGCAAGCGCTATGACCGCTTCCGCGACCGCGTGATGTTCCCGATTCGCGACAGCCGCGGCCGCATCATCGCCTTCGGCGGCCGCGTGCTGGGCGACGACAAACCCAAGTACCTCAACTCCCCGGAAACCCCTGTGTTCCGCAAGGGCCAGGAGCTTTACGGGCTGTACGAGGCACGCAAGAACAATCGCAACCTCGATGAAATCATCGTCGTCGAAGGCTACATGGACGTCATCGCACTGGCCCAGCAGGGTCTGCGCAATGCCGTGGCAACCCTTGGCACCGCCACCAGCGAAGAACACCTCAAGCGCCTGTTCCGCGTGGTACCCAGCGTGCTTTTCTGCTTCGACGGCGACCAGGCCGGGCGCAAGGCTGCCTGGCGCGCCCTGGAGTCGACCCTGTCGACCCTGCAGGATGGCCGGCGCGCGCGTTTCCTGTTCCTGCCCGAAGGTGAAGACCCGGACAGCCTGGTACGCGCCGAAGGCACCGATGCCTTCATGGCCCGCATCAACCAGCACGCCCAACCGCTGGCAGACTACTTCTTCGAGCAACTGAGCAACGAGGCCGACCCTCGCTCACTGGAAGGCAAGGCCCATATGGCGACCTTGGCCGCACCGTTGATCGAAAAGATTCCAGGCGCCAACCTGCGTCAGCTGATGCGCAATCGCCTGAAGGAAATCACCGGCCTCGATCCACAGCAGGTAGAACAGCTGGCCCAACACGCTCCAGCCCCGAGCAGCGTGCCGGACTACGACCCTGGCTACGACTACGACGCCATGGCCAGTTACACCCCCGACTACGGCGACATGCCGCAGCACGACTACGCCCCCGCCCACCAGGAGCAGGAGTGGAAGCCCAACAAGGGGGGCGGCAAGAAGCAGTGGAGCGACAAGCCCTGGGACAAGAACCGCAAGGGCGGCAAGCCTTGGCAGCAACGTGACGAAGCCCCGCCGCGAGTGCCCGCGCCGGTGGAACCGCCCACCCTGGCCGCCCTGCGAACCCTGCTGCATCACCCGCTTCTGGCGGGGAAAGTGGAGGACGCCAGCCATTTCGCCGACGAAGAACACCTGTACAGCCAGCTACTGGTTGCGCTGATCGAAGCCGCGCAGAAAAATCCTGGGCTAAGCTCAATGCAGCTGATCGCACGCTGGCACGGCACCGAACAAGGTCGCCTGTTGCGGGCTCTGGCGGAAAAGGAATGGCTGATCGTGGCCGACAACCTTGAACAACAGTTTTTCGACACTATAACTAGCTTGTCCGCCCGCCAACGCGAGCGCAGCCTGGAACAACTGCTCAGGAAATCACGTCAAAGCGAATTGACCAGCGAGGAAAAATCTCAGCTCCTCGCCCTGCTGAGCCGGAATGTTCCCGCACAAACGCCGACCTCATCTGGCGCGTGAGGCCCATGCTCGGGTATAATCCTCGGCTTGTTTTTTGCCCGCCAAGACCTTCAGTGGATAGGGTGTTATGTCCGGAAAAGCGCAACAGCAGTCTCGTATCAAAGAGTTGATCACCCGCGGTCGTGAGCAGGGCTACCTGACTTACGCGGAGGTCAACGACCACCTGCCTGAGGATATTTCAGATCCGGAACAGGTGGAAGACATCATCCGCATGATCAACGACATGGGGATCAACGTATTCGAGAGTGCTCCGGATGCGGATGCCCTTCTGTTGGCGGAAGCCGACACCGACGAAGCTGCGGCCGAAGAAGCCGCTGCTGCGTTGGCGGCCGTTGAAACCGATATCGGCCGCACGACCGACCCGGTGCGCATGTACATGCGCGAAATGGGTACCGTCGAGCTGTTGACCCGCGAAGGCGAGATCGAAATCGCCAAGCGTATCGAGGAAGGCATCCGTGAAGTCATGGGCGCCATCGCCCACTTCCCGGGCACTGTCGACTACATCCTCAGCGAATATGACCGTGTCACTACCGAGGGTGGCCGTCTGTCGGATGTTCTCAGCGGTTACATCGACCCTGACGACAACATCGCTGCCGAAACCGATGAAGTGCCTGTTCCAGGCGCTAAAACCGGCGCGGCTGCGAAGGAAGAAGAGGACGAAGACGAAGAAGGCGAAGAAAGCAGTGACGACGAGGAAGAGGGCGAAAGCGGCCCGGATCCTGAAGTCGCACGCCAGCGTTTCGGTGCCGTCTCGGATCAACTCGCCATCACCCTCAAGGTGCTGAAAAAGCACGGTCGCGATCATGCCGAAAGCATCGGTGCGATGCAGGCCCTGGCCGATCTGTTCATGCCGATCAAGCTGGTGCCCAAGCAGTTCGACAGCCTCGTAGAGCGTGTACGCGACGCCCTGAACCGCCTGCGTCAGCAAGAACGCGCCATCATGCAGCTGTGCGTACGTGATGCGCGCATGCCGCGTGCCGACTTCCTGCGCCTGTTCCCAAGCAATGAAACCGACCAGACCTGGTCCGGTGACCTGGCCAAGCGCAACACCAAATGGGCTGCCGCCCTGGGTGAAAAGGACGCTGCCATCGTTGCTTGCCAGCAAAAGCTGATCGACCTCGAGACCGAGACCGGCCTGACCGTTGCCGAGATCAAGGAAATCAACCGTCGCATGTCCATCGGCGAGGCCAAGGCCCGTCGCGCCAAGAAAGAAATGGTCGAGGCGAACCTGCGTCTGGTGATCTCCATCGCCAAGAAGTACACCAACCGTGGCCTGCAGTTCCTCGACCTGATTCAGGAAGGCAACATCGGCTTGATGAAGGCGGTCGACAAGTTCGAATACCGTCGTGGTTACAAGTTCTCGACCTACGCCACCTGGTGGATTCGTCAGGCGATCACCCGTTCGATCGCCGACCAGGCTCGCACCATCCGTATTCCGGTGCACATGATCGAGACGATCAACAAGCTCAACCGTATTTCCCGGCAGATGCTGCAGGAAATGGGCCGTGAACCGACCCCGGAAGAGCTTGGTGAGCGCATGGAAATGCCTGAGGACAAGATCCGCAAGGTATTGAAGATCGCCAAAGAGCCGATCTCCATGGAAACCCCGATCGGTGACGACGAAGACTCGCATCTGGGCGACTTCATCGAGGACTCCACCATGCAGTCCCCGATCGACGTGGCCACGGTCGAAAGCCTCAAGGAAGCGACCCGTGACGTGCTCTCGGGCCTGACCGCACGCGAAGCCAAGGTGCTGCGCATGCGCTTCGGTATCGACATGAACACCGACCACACTCTCGAAGAGGTGGGCAAGCAGTTTGACGTAACGCGTGAGCGGATCCGTCAGATCGAAGCGAAGGCGTTGCGCAAACTGCGCCACCCGACCCGCAGCGAGCACTTGCGCTCCTTCCTCGACGAGTGATGACGAACCCCGGCCCAGGCCGGGGTTTTTCTTATGCAAAAAAAGGTTGTGGTACACGGCTACCCCATAGGCGAAATGCCCGTCTACACTCGACTTCAGACCACCTGAATGCGAGGCCGCTATGCCCTTGATGCCGGCCATTCTGTTGCTGCTCCTTATCCTTTGGAACACAACGGCCGGCGCCCTGACCCTGACTGACGAGGAAAAGACCTGGCTAGCTGCCCACCCGCAGCTGAGGCTGGGTGTCGATGCTTCCTGGCCACCTTTCGAGTTCCGCGACCAGGAGGGCAGATACCAGGGATTGGCCGCCGATTACATCGCCTTGATTCAGGAGCGCCTTGGGGTAGCGCTCAAACCAGTCGAGCCCAGCAGTTGGACCGAAGTGCTGGAGCAGGCGCGAACCAGTCGCATAGACCTGCTACCTGGCATCATGTCCACGCCAGAACGCCAGACCTACCTGGCCTTCACCCGCCCGTACCTGGATTTCCCCATTGTCATCCTTGCCCACGAAGGCGGCCCCCAGCCCCGCACGCTTAAGGACCTGTACGGCCTGAAGATCGCCGTGGTGGAAAACTACGCACCCCACGAACTGCTGCGCACGCACCACCCGGACCTCAACCTGGTGGCCATGCCCAACGTCAGCTCGACATTACAGGCCTTGGCCACCGACGAAGTGGATGCAGTCGTCGGCGACCTGGCCTCAAGCATCTGGAGCTTGCGCCAGCTGAAGCTCGACGGCCTGTACGTCAGCGGCGAAACGCCTTATCGCTACCAGCTGGCAATGGCCGCCCCCAGGGATAAAAAAATCCTGGTTGGCATCCTCGACAAAGTCATGGCCGACATGTCCAGCAGCGAGATCAATCAGATTCAGCAACGCTGGGTTGGCAATGTGGTCGACCAGCGCACCTTCTGGCACGACATGCTGCTTTACGGCCTGCCGGGCGTTATGGTGCTGGTGGCCATACTTGCCGCAGTGATCCGCATCAATCGCCGGCTGAGTTCTGAAATTTCTAGGCGCATTGCCCTGGAACAGGAACTGCGCAGCAGCGAATACCACTATCGTGGTCTGGTCGAGAGCCTGTCGGCGATTGCCTGGGAAGCCGACGCCAACGACTTCACCTACAGCTACGTTTCGCCCCATGCCGAAGACCTGCTCGGCTACCCGCTGCACGACTGGCTCAAGCCCGGCTTCTGGCGCAGCATCCTTCACCCCGAGGACGCCCTGTGGGCCCAGGCGTTCAGCGAAAGCGAAACCGCTGCAGGCCGTGACCACAGCTTGGATTACAGGGTGATGCGGGCCGACGGGCAGCCAGTGTGGATCCGCAATATCGTCAGCATGATCGAACACGGCCATCGACCATTGATGCGCGGGCTGATGATCGATATCAGCGAAACCAAACGGACCGAAGACGCCCTGCGCCTGTCCGAGCAAAAATTCGCTTCGGTCTTCCAACAGTGCCCCGACATCCTGCTCATCGCCCGCCACAGCGACGGCTGCCTGCTGGAGGTCAACGAAGCCTTCGAGGAACAGATTGGCCTTCCGCCGGGCCAGGTGATCGGCCGCACCGCCACCGAATTGAACCTGTGGGGCGTCGACGGTACCGGACCACTGCTGCTCGAGCGCCTGCACCAAGGCGGAATCCGCAACCTGGAAATGAGCTTCAGACGCAGCAACGGCCAGCTGTTCACCGGCCTGACATCGGCCGAAACCTTCGAACTCGACGGCACCCAGGCATTGGTAGTGGCGGTGCGCGACATCAGCCAACTCAAGGAAACACAACAACAGCTGCAAACCTCGGAAGAGAAGTTCGCCAAAGCCTTCCACGCCTCTCCTGACGGCTTGCTGCTGTCGCGCCAGAGCGATGGCCTGCTGATCGAGGTCAACGAGGGTTTCTGTCGTCTCACCGGCTACGACTTCACCCCCTCCATCGACCAGACATCCCTGGACCTTGGTATCTGGGTGGACCTGAACGAACGCAAGCGCCTGATCGAGCTACTCAACCGTGATGGCTTCGTTCGTGATTTCAGCTGCCTGATTCGTCGAAGCGATGGGCAGATACGCCTTTGCGAGCTCTCTGCGCGGCCGCTGCCGATTGCCGGCGTCGATTGCATGCTGACCATCGCCCGCGACATCACCGAACGCCACCTGATGCAGGAAAAGCTGCAACTGGCTGCCACCGTGTTCGAAAACACCGCCGAAGGCGTGCTGATCACCGACATCGACCAGCGCATCAGTGCGGTTAACCGCGCCTTCAGCGAGATCACCGGCTACAGCGAGGTTGAGGCCCTAGGCCAGACTCCGCGCCTGCTCGCTTCCGGCCAGCATGACAGCGCCTTCTACGCCGCCATGTGGCACCAGCTTACCGCCGAGGGCCATTGGCAAGGCGAAATCTACAACAAGCGCAAGAACGGCGAGTTGTACCCGGGCTGGCTGACCATCAGCGGCGTGCGTAACAGCGACAACGAAATTACCCACTTCGTCGCAGTATTTGCTGACATCTCCAGCCTCAAGCACGCCCAGGCCAAGCTCGACTACCAGGCCCACCACGACCCGCTGACTGGCCTGCCAAACCGCGCCCTGTTCGAGAACCGCCTGCAAGCTGTGCTGACCTGCGCGCAAATCTCCAACCGCCAGGGTGCGGTGCTGTTCCTTGACCTGGACCGCTTCAAGCACATCAACGACAGCCTCGGCCACCCAGTCGGCGACTTGCTGCTCAAAGGTATCGCACAGCGCCTCAAGGAACAGGTACGGGACGTCGACACCGTGGCGCGCCTGGGTGGCGACGAGTTCATCATCCTCCTTCCAGGCCTGCACAAGCCCAGCGACGCCAGCGCCATCGCCAACAAGTTGCTGGCCTGCTTCAACGCGCCGTTCCAAGCGGGAGAACATGAATTCTTCACCAGCGCCAGCATTGGCATCAGCCTTTATCCACAGGACGGCACCGACGTCGCCACACTGATTCGAAACGCCGACGCAGCCATGTACCGCTCCAAGGCCAAGGGCCGCAACCGTGTCGAGGCCTACACCCGCGACCTCACGGTCCAGGCCAGCGAGCGTATTGCCCTGGAGCACGAACTGCGGCGCGCCATCGAACGCAACGAGATGAGCCTTAGCTACCAACCCAAGTTCAGCCTCAAGACCCAAAGCCTGGTCGGCGCCGAAGCCCTGCTTCGCTGGAGCCACCCCACTTTCGGTGAAGTCCCGCCAGAGCACTTCATTCATCTGGCCGAGGAAAACGGCACCATCCTGCAACTGGGTGACTGGGTGCTGGAACAGGCCTGCCGGCAGATGCACGCCTGGAAGAAGCGCTACAGCGCCTTCGGTCCACTGTCGATCAACCTGGCTGGCGCCCAGCTACGCCACCCTGGTTTGGCCAAACGCATAGAAAGCCTGCTCAAGACCTACCAACTCAAAGCCGGCGACCTGCAACTGGAGATCACCGAGAACTTCATCATGAGCCAGGCCGAGGAAGCCCTGGCCGTGCTACACCAGCTCAAGCAACTGGGCGTTCAGTTGGCCATCGATGATTTCGGTACTGGCTACTCCTCGCTGAGCTACCTCAAGCGCCTGCCTCTGGACATCCTGAAGATCGACAAGTCGTTCATCCGCGGCCTGCCCGACGACCCCCACGACGCCGCCATCGCCCGCGCCATCATTGCCCTCGGCCGCAGCATGCAGCTGACCATCATTGCCGAAGGCGTGGAGAGCCAGGCCCAGCAACGTTTCCTGGCCAATGAAGGCTGTGAACAGATTCAGGGCTACATCGTAAGCCTGCCCCTTTCTCCGGAAGAGTTCGCTGCTACGTTTCTTCGCATAGCACTGTCCGATCTTTCGGATGGCACGCTTTCAAAACCCTCGTTATAATCCGCCCACCTTCTGAGGGCCTATAGCTCAGTCGGTTAGAGCAGAGGACTCATAATCCTTTGGTCCACGGTTCGAGTCCGTGTGGGCCCACCAAATACGATAAAGCCGCGCATCAGCCGCGGCTTTTTTGTGCCTACTGTGCAGCCTTGCTCTTTCTGCCTCAGGGTGGCTAGGCTAACGCACCCATCGTAGAGATCCACCATGCCGGACTCCCGCGCCATCGCCCTGGACGAAATCGACCGCCAGCTGATCGCCCTCCTCCAGATCAACGCCCGCGAAAGCGTCGCCACCCTCGCCCGCCAGCTTGGCATCGCCCGCACCACGGTCAATTCGCGGCTGGAGCGTCTGGAGAAGAACAAGGTCATCACCGGCTACGGCGTGCGTCTTGGCCAGCGCTTGGTCGGCGGTGGCCTGCAGGCCTATGTGGGCATCAAGGTGCAGCCACGTTCCGGCAAGGAAGTGGTGCGGCGCTTGAGTGCGATGGGCCAAGTGCAGCAGCTGTGTGCGGTGAGCGGCGAGTTCGACTATGTGGCCTGGCTGCGCAGCGATTCGCCAGAACAGCTAGACCAGTTGCTCGACCAGATTGGCAGCGTCGATGGGGTGGAGAAAACCACCACGTCGATCATCCTCAGCAGCAAGGTCGATCGCGGACAGCCGATCTAGGAAGGCTTCCTGCAAGCGGTACATCAGCCTTCGCAACTTTTCGGAAGCTTCCTACAAGCGTTACACCCTGCAAATCACTCACGCTAGCGCAGAGCGGCGAGGTGTTGTCACCTATGTGAGTGAACTTTTGTGTAACCCATGTGGGTGACCCGTACACACATGCAGGCGACGTCATCAAAGGAACCAGGCCTCAGAAAGCTTCGTTTCTCTGACGTTCTGCGGCACAAGGGCAAGCGCGGCGGCATCCGTGTCATCTACTACTGGCTGACCGGCGCGCAGTTCTGGTTATTCACCTTGTACGGAAAGGACATGCAGGACGAATTGACCGATCTGCAGCGGCAAGCGCTGAAGAACTTGCTCGAACGCGAACAACTCATGAGGACTCCCCATGCCCCGCAACCTCTTCACTGAACTCACTGAAGGCTTCGACGCCCTGGCTGATGAGCGCACAGACAAGATGACGCTGCGCTCACACAAGGTGGCTTTCCAGTCACTCACTCCACTGGAACCTAGCGAGCTGGTAGAGCTTCGCCATCGCCTCAACATGTCTAGAGCGCTGTTTGCGAACTACCTGCGTACTAACGCCCGCACATTGGAAAACTGGGAACAGGGCCGCTCCAGACCCAACGCCCAGGCGGTTGCGCTGATTCGACTGGTGCAAAAATTTCCAGAGACAGTGGAGCACTTGGCAGCCCTGAACTGATTCGTCATAAGCATCCATCATGACGACATTACGACGATAAAAAACACATTTCGCCACTACTCTGCATCTTAATTACGAACACCCCGCTTCATAAAATGACCACCAGCCATCTCCTATACTCAGGCTCCGCCCCCTGCGCAGCCCTCTGGCAAGGTCATTTATGAACAAGAAAAACCGCCACCCCGCCGACGGCAAGCAACCCATCACCATCTTCGGCCCAGACTTCCCTTTTGCCTTCGACAACTGGCTGGAACACCCCGCTGGCCTGGGCAGCATTCCGGCTGAGCGCCATGGCGAGGAAGTCGCTATCGTCGGTGCCGGCATCGCTGGCCTGGTGGCGGCGTACGAGCTGATGAAACTTGGCCTCAAGCCGGTGGTGTACGAAGCCTCCAAGCTGGGTGGCCGGCTGCGCTCGCAGCCGTTCAACGGTACCGACGGGATCATCGCCGAGCTGGGAGGCATGCGTTTTCCAGTGTCGTCCACAGCCTTCTATCACTACGTGGACAAGCTGGGCCTAGAAACCAAACCCTTCCCTAACCCGTTGACCTCTGCCTCGGGTAGCACGGTGATCGACCTGGAAGGCCAGACCTACTACGCCGAGAAGGCAACCGACCTTCCTGCGCTGTTCCACGAGGTAGCTGACGCCTGGGCCGACGCACTGGAAAGCGGCGCCCAATTCGCCGATATCCAGCAAGCCATCCGCGACCGCGACGTACCACGCCTCAAAGAACTGTGGAACAAACTGGTGCCGCTGTGGGACGACCGCACCTTCTACGACTTCGTCGCCACCTCGCGCTCGTTCGCCAAGCTGAGCTTCCAGCACCGCGAAGTGTTCGGCCAAGTCGGTTTTGGCACCGGCGGCTGGGACTCGGACTTCCCCAACTCGATGCTGGAAATCTTCCGGGTGGTGATGACCAACTGCGACGACCACCAGCACCTGATTGTCGGCGGTGTAGAACAAGTGCCTCAGGGCATCTGGCGTCATGTTCCGGAGCATTGTGCCCATTGGCCAGAGGGCACCAGCCTGAGCGCGCTGCACGGTGGCGCGCCGCGCACTGGGGTCAAACGCATTGCCCGCGCCGCCGATGGCCGCCTGGCCGTCACCGACAACTGGGGCGATACCCGCCACTACGGCGCTGTGCTCGCCACTTGCCAGAGCTGGCTGCTGACCACCCAGATCGACTGCGAAGAGTCGCTGTTCTCGCAGAAGATGTGGATGGCACTGGACCGCACACGCTACATGCAGTCGTCAAAAACCTTCGTCATGGTCGATCGCCCGTTCTGGAAGGACAAAGACCCGGAAACCGGCCGCGACCTGATGAGCATGACCCTCACCGACCGCCTGACCCGGGGCACGTATCTGTTCGACAACGGAGACGACAAGCCTGGGGTGATTTGCCTGTCCTACGCCTGGATGAGCGACGCCCTGAAAATGCTTCCACACCCGGTGGAAAAGCGCGTACAGCTGGCCCTCGATGCGCTGAAGAAGATCTACCCCAAGACCGACATCGCCGGGCATATCATCGGCGACCCGATCACCATTTCCTGGGAGGCCGACCCGCACTTCCTGGGGGCGTTCAAAGGGGCACTGCCGGGGCACTACCGCTACAACCAGCGCATGTACGCGCACTTCATGCAACAGGACATGCCTGCCGAGCAACGTGGCATGTTCATCGCCGGCGACGACGTTTCATGGACCCCCGCTTGGGTCGAGGGCGCGGTACAGACCTCGCTGAATGCGGTGTGGGGTATCATGAGCCACTTCGGTGGCAGCACCCACCCGGACAACCCAGGCCCTGGCGATGTATTCGATGAAATCGGTCCCATCGCCCTGGCCGACTGAGACAAGGAGGCGCCATGCGCATTGCTCTGTTCCAGGGCACGCCCAAGCCACTGGACGTGCCCGGCAACCTTGAACGGCTGCAGCACCAGGCGCAGCTGGCGGCCGAGCGAGGGGCGCAACTGCTGGTGTGCCCGGAGATGTTTCTGACCGGCTACAACATCGGACTGGCACAGGTGGAACACCTCGCCGAAGCCGCTGATGGGCCGTCGGCCATGAGCGTGGTAGAGATTGCCCAGGCCCACCGCATCGCCATCGTGTACGGCTACCCGGAGCGTGCCGATGACGGGTCCATCTACAACAGCGTGCAGTTGATCAATGCCCACGGCAGCAGCCTGAGCAACTACCGCAAGACACACTTGTTCGGCGAGCTGGACCGCTCCATGTTCAGCGCCGGCCCCGACCACTTTCCGGTGGTCGAACTGGAGGGCTGGAAGGTCGGCATGCTGATCTGCTACGACATCGAGTTTCCGGAAAATGCGCGGCGCCTGGCGCTGGCGGGTGCCGATCTGATTCTGGTGCCTACGGCGAACATGGAACCCTACGACTTCGTTTGCCAAGTGACCGTGCGGGCTCGGGCACAAGAGAACCAGTGCTATCTGGTGTATGCCAACTATTGCGGTGCCGAAGGCGAGATCAAGTATTGCGGGCAAAGCAGCATCGTTGGGCCGGATGGCAGCCAGTTGGCCGTGGCTGGGCATGATGAATGCCTGTTGCTGGCTGAGCTTGCGCATGAGCGGGTGACACTGGGACGGGAGGCGTTTCCGTATCTGGCAGATCTGCGCCAGGACCTGCATTCGCGCAGCAGCTGACGAGGGGCCGCCATGCGGCCCAATCGCCGCGGTTCGTCGCTACGGCAAGCAGGCTCCCGCATGGACCGCACCGTCTTCAAAACCACTGCAGTACCTGTGGGAGCAACTGTCTTGCGCTGCCTGTACCGGCCTCATCGCCGGCAAGCCAGCTCCCACAGGTACTGCAGTGATCTCAAGATCTGCGCGGTCCTTGTGGGAGCCGGCTTGCCGGCGATGAGGCCCGGCCAGGCAATACAAATGGGTTAGCATGAACACCTGCCCCGGAGTTCCCATGCCTGACGCCATCCGCCACCTCACCCTCACCAACGGCTTGCAGCTCACTCTGCGCCACGCCCCGCGCCTGAAGCGTTCGGCAGCCGCCGTGCGGGTTCACGCTGGCAGCCACGACGCACCACCTCGCTGGCCGGGCCTTGCCCACTTTCTGGAACACCTGTTCTTCCTGGGCACCACCCTCTTCCCGCTGAACGACGGCCTGATGCGCTATGTCCAGACGCTTGGCGGACAGGTCAACGCCAGCACACGGGAACGCACCACGGACTTTTTCTTAGAGGTGCCGACCACTGCTCTGGCCGGTGGGCTGGAGCGCTTGTGCCAGATGCTCGCCGAACCTGACCTGGGCATCGAGCGCCAGCGCCGCGAACGTGAAGTCATCCACGCTGAATTCATCGCCTGGTCGCGCAACCCTGAGGCCCAGCGCCAGTTCAGCCTGCTGCAAGAGGTGTCGCCGTACCACCCGCTAAGCGGCTTTCATGCCGGTAACCGGCATACCCTCGCCCTGCAAAGCCCTGACTTTCAGCAGGCACTGAGAGGCTTCCACCAGCGCTTCTACCAGGGCGGTCAAATGGTCCTGAGCCTGACTGGCCCACAGACGCTGGATGAGTTGGAGCAGCTAGGCAAGCTATACGGCAGCCAGTTCGCTTCTGGAGAAAAGGTACGGCAGAGTCCGCCTCCAGCCTTATCGGCCACCGCTAGGTCCATGACATTCGCCCATGAAGCTTTGGGCGATGGTGCTGAACAGGCGCTCGACCTGCTGGTTACCTTGCTAAGCGACACCCGTCCCGGTGGCTGGCTTGCAACGTTGCGCCAGCGCAGCTGGCTGCAAGGGTTCAAGGCAGAGACGCTGTACGCCTACGCGGGACAATTGCTTTGGCATATCGAGTTGCAGCTCAGCGCATCTGCCAGCGCCGATGAGGCCAATGCCATGTTGCAAGGTTGGTTCGGCTTCATTCGCCAAGCCGATAGCGGACAACTCAACGCCGAGTTTGCCCTCCTGCAGCAGAGCCGCGAACAGCTTGCCAGCGCCCTTGAACTGGCGCGCCGGGACAGTGCCGGTAAACCCTTTTCAGCCTTGGACGACAACGGGCTGCTTGCGCTTCGTGCACTGCTCGACAACCTTCCATGGCGCAACCAAGGCCAATGGCATCTGCCAGAGACCGACGTGCTGTCGATTACCGAGCTGCCCGCTGGCCGCGGATCACTGCCAGCGGCCTTGGCCGTCAGCAACGAACTCCCTGCCACACGCCAGTTCGCCGCCGTCTACCTGCGTTGGTGCATTAAATCGCCACTGCGCGAGCGTCTGCATGGCCTGCTTGTACAGGCGCTGAAACCCTTGCAAGAACGTGCCGAGCGAGCCGGCGTACAGCTGCACCTCGATGCATCAGGCGAATGCTGGCAATTACGTGCCAGTGGGCTGCCTGCGGCAGTGATCCGCACCGTCGAGCAAGCACTGGCACAGCTGCGCAACCCCGACAGCTGGCAAGTCAGGCCGCAACCAGAGCCTGCTTTGATCCCAATCCGGGCATTGCTCAAGCAACTGCCGGACGTCCTGCAGCCAGCGAAACCAGAGCCTCTGCCTTCTTGCGTACTCGACCAACTGCAACTTGATGGCGTATGGCAGCACGCACCGTGGCATGGCCTGGCGGTGGGTCTCGATGATGACGGGCTGCAGGGGTTGGGTGCCGCTCTGCAAGCATGTCCAGGCAACGGCTCGGTACCCGAACAGCCAAGACTGTGGGCCCGTCGCCGCTGGCATCACGCTGAAATAGCGGGCAGTGAAAATGCCCTGCTGCTGTTCTGCCCTCTTCAAACCGCAGATGAAGCCACCGGTCGATTGCTCGCCCAATTGCTGCAAGGGCCGGTGTACCAGCGCCTGCGCGTAGAGTTGCAACTGGGCTACGCAGTGTTCAGCGCCTTCCGTCAGATCGAAGGCATCAACGGGCTGCTGTTTGGCGTGCAATCGCCGCATGCCTCCCATGACGAAATTCTTGACCACCTCAAGCACCTCCTGCTTGAAGGCGTGCAGCTTGACCCCAACGCTCGCCAAGCCCTGGCGGCGCAGTTCTGCGAACCCAACATGGTGAACGCCGAGGTGGTCGAGTGGGCCTGGCAGGCACATCTGGCTACACATTCGAGAGAACTGTCCGACCTACGGTGGTCTATCCTGCAGACACAGCAAAGCGACCTGGACGATCTGCTGCATGCTTGCTCAAACCCTGATGCTGCTTGGCTTTGCCTGGCCAATGCAGCGCCACCGGATGAAACCTGGCAGCAAGCCTGAGGTGGATTGTTACGCAGACTGCAACGGCGCTTTTCGAAGAATTAACCTTTCGGTACAAATTTTTCTTGTAAGATAGCGCAATCTCAGTTTATGGCGCCGTCCAAGCAGGGCGGCAACCTACCTGCCAACTGACAACCTCAACCCACCCGGAAGGAGCAAACCCATGTGGACCAAGCCTGCTTACACTGACCTGCGTATCGGCTTCGAAGTGACCATGTACTTCGCCAGCCGCTAAGCCCAGTCGCGGTTCGACGCCTCGGCCCGCCGGGGCGTTTTCGTTTTTCGGATACGCTTTTTCGGGTAGAGAGTAACCATGTACATCCAGATTCTCGGCTCAGCCGCCGGTGGCGGGTTCCCGCAGTGGAACTGCAACTGCGCCAACTGCAAGGGCTACCGCGATGGCAGCCTGCGCGCCACAGCACGCACCCAGTCATCCATCGCCCTGTCCGACGACGGCGAGCACTGGATCCTGTGCAACGCCTCACCAGACATCCGTGCCCAGCTCCAGGCCTTTGCGCCCATGCAGCCGGCCCGTGCCCTGCGCGACACCGGCATCAATGCAATCGTCCTGCTCGACAGCCAGATCGACCACACCACCGGCCTGCTCAGCCTGCGCGAAGGTTGCCCGCACCAGGTCTGGTGTACCGACATGGTCCACCAGGACCTCACCACCGGCTTCCCGCTGTTCAACATGCTCAGCCACTGGAACGGTGGCCTGGTGTGGAACCGCATCGAGCTTGAAGGCAGTTTCGTGATCGAAGCCTGCCCGAACCTTAAGTTCACCCCCTTCCCTCTGCGCAGCGCTGCGCCGCCCTACTCCCCGCACCGCTTCGACCCGCACCCGGGCGACAACCTGGGTCTGCTGGTCGAAGACACCCGCACCGGCGGCAAGCTGTTCTACGCCCCTGGGCTTGGTCAGGTGGACGACAAGCTGCTGGCGATGATGCACGGCGCCGATTGCCTGCTGGTCGATGGCACGCTGTGGGAGGATGATGAAATGCAACGGCGCGGCGTCGGTACCCGTACCGGCCGCGAGATGGGCCACCTGGCACAGAATGGCCCAGGCGGCATGCTCGAGGTGCTGGATGGCTTCCCGCGTCAGCGCAAGGTGCTTATCCACATCAACAACACCAACCCGATCCTGGACGAAGACTCAGCGGAACGGGCCGAGGTGGAGCGCCGTGGTGTGGAAGTCGCCTACGACGGCATGAGCATCGAACTGTGAGGCACGCGCTTTCTGTGGGAGCCGGCTCGCCGGCGATGCAGGTACCGCGCTACATGGCACCGGCTTCGCCGGTGATCGCTGGCAAGCCAGCTCCCACAGAGGCCCTGCTGTTTCTGGAGTACGCTGAATGAGCGATACAACCCCGATGTCCCCTGCCGAGTTCGAGCAGGCCCTGCGCGCCAAGGGCGCCTATTACCACATCCACCACCCCTACCACGTGGCGATGTACGAAGGCCGCGCCACCCGCGAGCAGATCCAGGGCTGGGTGGCCAACCGCTTCTACTACCAGATCAACATCCCGATGAAGGATGCTGCGATCCTGGCCAACTGCCCTGACCGCGAAGTACGCCGTGAATGGATCCAGCGCTTGCTCGACCACGATGGTGCGCCCGGCGAGGACGGTGGCATCGAGGCCTGGCTGCGTCTGGGGCAGGCCGTGGGCCTGGACCCGGACCAGCTGCGCTCCCAGGAACTGGTATTGCCCGGCGTGCGCTTTGCCGTGGACGCCTACGTCAACTTCGCCCGCCGCGCCAGCTGGCAGGAAGCGGCCAGCAGCTCGCTGACCGAACTGTTCGCCCCGCAGATCCACCAGTCGCGCCTGGACAGCTGGCCACAGCACTACCCGTGGATCGACCCGGCCGGCTACGAGTACTTCCGTACGCGCCTTGGCCAGGCCCGACGCGATGTCGAGCACGGCCTGGCGATCACCTTGCAGCACTACACCACCCGCGCGGGCCAGGAGCGTATGCTGGAGATCCTGCAGTTCAAGCTGGATATCCTCTGGAGCATGCTCGACGCCATGAGCATGGCCTACGAGCTGAACCGCCCGCCCTACCATTCCGTCACCCGCGAGCGGGTCTGGCACAAGGGAATCGCCCTATGAGTTTCGATCGCAAGCTGGTGCCGAACTGGCGCCCCGGCTACCGTTTCCAGTACGAGCCAGCACAGAAGGGGCACGTATTGCTGTACCCCGAAGGCATGATCAAACTCAACGAAAGTGCTGGGCTTATCGGTGGCCTGATCGATGGTCAGCGCGACGTGGCGGCAATCATTGCCGAACTCGAGCAGCAGTTCCCCGGTGTCCCGGAAGTAGCCGACGACATCGAGCAGTTCATGGAGGTGGCCCGTGCCGAACACTGGATCGTCTTCGCCTGAGTTGCCGCCCACACCCGAGGTCGGCCTGCCGTTGTGGCTGTTGGCCGAACTGACCTACCGCTGCCCGCTGCAATGCCCGTACTGCTCCAACCCGCTGGACTTCGCCGCCCAGGGCCAGGAGCTGACTACCGCGCAGTGGTTCAAGGTGATGGCCGAAGCCCGCGAAATGGGAGCCGCACAGATCGGTTTTTCCGGCGGTGAACCGCTGGTGCGCCAGGACCTTGCCGAGCTGATCGGTGAGGCTCGCCGGCTCGGTTACTACACCAACCTGATCACCTCGGGCATCGGCCTGACCGAAGCACGCATCGCCGACTTCAAGAAAGCTGGCCTGGACCACATCCAGATCAGCTTCCAGGCCAGTGACGAGCAGGTGAACAACCTGTTAGCCGGTTCTGAGAAAGCCTTCGCGCAGAAGCTGGAAATGGCCCGCGCGGTGAAAGCCCACGGCTACCCGATGGTGCTCAATTTCGTCACGCACCGGCATAATATCGACAAGATCGACCGCATCATCGAACTGTGCATCGCGCTGGAAGCCGACTTTGTGGAGCTTGCCACCTGCCAGTTCTATGGCTGGGCGCACCTCAACCGCCTGGGCCTGCTGCCGACTCGCGACCAGCTCGAACGCGCCGAACGCATCACCAACGAGTACCGGGACAAGCTCAAGGCCCAGGGCAACCCGTGCAAGCTGATCTTCGTCACCCCCGACTACTACGAAGAGCGCCCCAAGGCCTGCATGAACGGCTGGGGCAGCCTGTTTCTCACCATCACCCCGGACGGCACCGCCCTGCCGTGCCACGGCGCCCGACAGTTGCCGGTGCAGTTCCCCAATGTACGTGACCATGACCTGCACCACATCTGGTACGACTCGTTCGGCTTCAACCGCTTCCGCGGCTACGAGTGGATGGCAGAACCCTGCCGCTCCTGCGACGAGAAGGAAAAAGACTTCGGAGGCTGCCGCTGCCAGGCATTCATGCTTACCGGCGATGCCAGTAATGCCGACCCCGTGTGCGCCAAGTCGGCCGACCACGGCATCATTCTGAAGGCCCGTGAAGAGGCTGAAACAGCCCAACTGGAAATCGAGCAGATGACTTTCCGCAATGCGCGCAACTCCCGTGTGATTGCCCGTGGCTGAGTTCAGTGCCGCCCAGGCGGTGGCTGCCAGCACCGACTTTGCCGAACTCAAGGTCGGTGAGGCGGGGCTGTTCTGGAACGAATTCCGCCCGGCCGATGGCGCCTGCCGTATCTGGCACTGGCGCGACCAGCAGGCGCACTGCCTCACACCCGATGGTTTCAGTGTGCGCAGCCGGGTCTATGAGTATGGCGGCGGCAGTTTCTGCCTGGGGGGCGACGGGCTGTTGTTCGTCAACGAGCAGGATCAACAGATCTATACCCAGGCCTTGGAGGGCGCTACACCTCGCCCGATTACCCAGAACCCGGAATGCCGCTACGGTGATCTGCTATGGCATGCCGGCCAGGTGCTGGCCGTCGAAGAGCGCCGTGGTACGAGTGTCGAGCACTGCCTGGTTGCGCTCGGCGAGGGAACCCGTGAAGTCCTCGCCGAAGGCGCTGACTTCTACGCATCCCCCACCCTGAGTGACGATGGCACGCGCCTGGCTTGGGTCGAGTGGGACCGCCCTGCCCAGCCCTGGACCCGTACCCGCCTGATGCAGCGCCAACAGGATGCCGACGGCGTCTGGGGGCCGACACGGTGTGTGGTGGCAGGCGACGAGTCCCTGCAGCAACCACGCTTCGACACACAAGGCCGCTTGTACTGCCTGTCCGACCGTAACGGCTTCTGGCAGCCCTGGGGCGAGGTCAATGACCGCTGGCAGGCCCTGCCCGCTGAACCGGCCGACCACGCTGCCGCGCCTTGGCAACTCGGCGCCAGCAGCTGGTTGGCAATGGGGCCGCAAAGCTACTTGGCCAGTTGGTTTGAAGATGGTTTCGGGCAGCTGGGGCTACGTACGCCGGGTAACCAGGTCGAACGTTTCGCCAGCGCCTATACGCGCTTTCGCAGCCTGGCCATGGATGCCGATCAACTCTATGCCATCGCTGCGTCCCCGGTCAGCCCACCAGCGGTGGTCGCCATCGACCGCCATACCCACCAGGTGCACGTACTGGCAGGTGGCGCCGAAGTACTGCCGCCCCAACGTGTCAGCCTGCCTCAGCCGATCCACTACGACAGCGCTGGCGAAATCGCCCATGGCTTCTTCTACCCGGCTTCTGATGTGCAAGGCCCGACGCCACTGGTGGTGTTCATACATGGCGGCCCGACTTCAGCCTGCTACCCGGTGCTCGACCCGCGCATCCAGTACTGGACCCAGCGTGGCTTTGCGGTTGCCGACCTCAACTATCGGGGCAGCAGCGGCTATGGCCGGGCTTACCGCCAGGCCCTGCACCTGCGCTGGGGCGAATGCGATGTGCAAGATGCCTGCGCAGCCGTAGAGCATCTGGCTGGGCAGGGGCTGATCGATGCGCGCAAGGCGTTCATTCGAGGAGGCAGCGCAGGTGGGTATACCACGTTGTGCGCCCTCGCCTTCCATGATGTCTTCCGCGCCGGGGCCAGCCTGTATGGCGTCAGTGACCCCGTTGCGCTGGGCCGCGCCACGCACAAGTTCGAAGGCGACTACCTGGACTGGTTGATCGGCGACCCGCAACGGGATGCCGAGCGCTACCGCCAGCGCACGCCGCTGCTGCATGCAGCAGGTATCAAGGCACCGGTGATTTTCTTCCAGGGTGAACTGGATGCGGTGGTGGTGCCAGAGCAGACTCGATCGATGTTGGCGGCCTTGAAGGCCAATGGCGTCGAGGCCGAGGGGCATTTCTACGCAGGCGAGCGCCATGGGTTTCGCAATGCGCAGAACCTGGCGCATGCGCTGGAGGAAGAGTGGAAGTTCTATTGCCGGGTGCTGGGGTTGTGAGACCTGGGCTGCTTTGCAGCCCAATCGCCGGCAATCCGGCTCCTACAGTGATCTGAAGATCAACGCGGTTCTGTGGGAGCCGGCTTGTCGTGGCGACGAACCGCGACGATGAGGCCCTGACAGGCTAGCGCTTGGCGATGATGTACACCGCATGCACGATTCCCGGAATGTACCCCAGCAAGGTCAGCAGGATATTTAGCCAGAACGCTCCGCCAAACCCCACCTGCAGGAACACGCCCAAGGGCGGCAGAATGATCGCGATGATGATGCGGATGAAGTCCATGTGAATCTCTCCTGAAGGGGTTTCAACAGAGACTAGCCGCGCCAGCCAGAGGTTCCACAGCAAACGCCAGGCAAAAAAAAACGCCCCGAGCCAAATGAAGCTGGCCAAGGGCGATGCGCAGAAACGCGAGACGGTTCGTTGAAAATCGGGTGAGTCGCGACTACCGGTCAGGCCGGCACCTCGCGGCGGTTTTGCTGTTGCGCATGGAGCCTGGCGAAGGCGCGGGCAAGACGTAGAAGCATCTCGTCGATGTTGCCCTTGCTCACGGTCAGCGCTGGCGAAAAGCGCACCACATCAGCCTGGGGCGCATTGAGCAGCAAGCCCTCGTGCAAGGCGGCCTGGACCAGGTCTTGAGCCAAGTCCTCCTGCAACTGCAACGCCCACAACAGGCCCTGGCCACGCACTTCGCCCTGACCATAGCGGCCGGCCAGGCGGCTCAACCCATCGCGCAGATGACGGCCACTGTCCTGGACCTGTTCGAAGAAGCCCGGCTCCAGCACGGTATCCAGTACGGCAAGGCCTGCGGCACTCATCAGTGCATTGCCGTGGTGGCTGCCTTCCAGCTCGCCTGGTTCGGCGCAGCAGGCTGTACCGCGTGCCAGCAATGCCGCCAGGGGCACGCCCCCGCCCAGGCCTTTGCCCAAGGTGACGATGTCGGCACGCACACCATAGGTTTGCTCGGCCAGCAGCGCGCCACAGCGACCGATGCCCGTCTGCACCTCATCGAGGATCAGCAGGATGCCCAGCTCGCGGCAGAGTTTTTCGACACCCTGCAGATACTCCCGCGTTGCTGGAATCACGCCTGCCTCGCCCTGAATGGGCTCGAGCATGATCGCCACGGTGCGCGAATCCACCTCGGCATGCAGCGCCGCCAGGTCATTGAATGGCACTTTGCTGAAGCCTGGCAGGCCCGGCTCGCAGCGGTTGCACGGCAGCGGGTCGGAGGCTGACAGCGCGCCCAGGCTACGGCCGTGGCACCCTTGCGTGGCTGTGATGATGTGATAGGCACCGTTGCGATGCATCTGGCCCCATTTACGCGCCAGCTTGATTGCCCCTTCACACGCTTCGGCACCGCTGTTGAGCAGGTAAGCCTGGTCGCTGCCGGTGCTCTGGCACAGTCGGTTGACCAACGCCAGCAAACCACGGCTATGGAACCCCGAACCTGGGTTGATCAGCGCCTGGGCCTGGTTGCCCAAGGCTTTGACCAGCACGCTGGGGCTATGACCGAGGCTATTGACCGCACAACCTTGGGTGAAGTCCAGATAGGCATGGCCTTCGTTGTCCCACAACCAGGAGCCTTGGCCCCTGACGAACACCTGCGGGGCACGCTCGCTAGTCGGCATCAGACGCTCACGGGACAACTGCGGCGCATCCGGCACGATCACCGGCGCACGCTTGGGCTCGGCGACCGCGGCAGGGGCCGAACGGCGCAGGTTGAACAGGTTCATCGGGGCTCCAACCAATCACGGTAAAGGGCGGGCAGGGTCCGGTCGAAACGCCGGCGCTTGATATTTTGCCTTGCCTATCAAAAGTGTTTTTCATCCGAGGTAACAATCGCCTTAATCAGCGCTGTAACCTGCTGGAATACGGCGATAGACTAGGCTTCGCAGGCTGCTGAAGCCATTCCGTTTTTCCAGCTTTTTCGATAAGTATCACTTATGGATTTTCGCCAACTGCGTTATTTCGTCGCGGTGTATGAAGAAGGCCATGTGGGCCGTGCCGCCGAACGCCTGTCGTTGTCACAACCCGCGCTGTCACAGCAGATCAGGCAACTGGAACACAGCCTCGACCTGAGCCTGTTCGAGCGCAGCAACAAGCGGCTGCTGCCGACCCTGGCCGCCCATACCCTGTACAACCATGCCCTGCCCTTGCTCGACGGCCTGCAGCGGGCCCATGAGGCCATGCGCAACTTCAAAGGGCAGTCCCTGCGTACGCTGGCCATCGGCGTGCTGCAGACCGTGCGGCCAAGCATGGTGCCGCGTCTGCTGGAACGGGTGCGCAAGGCACAACCCCACCTGGTGGTGCAGATCTACGAGCTGTCGGGGCTGGAGATTGAACGGCGCCTGCTCAACGGCAGCCTGGATATCGGCATCAGTTACCTGCCACCCCGCCAGCCTGGGCTGCATGGTTTGCTGCTGTACGAAGATGAACTGCAACTGGTCATCCCGGACACCCACCCCTTGAAGGACTTCAAGAAGGTGTCCATCCGACAGGCTGCTGAGTTGCCGATGCTGATGCTTGGGGAAGAGTTCCAGATCCGCCAGATCTGGAAGGAACAACTGGCGAGCCAGGGCCGCCGACCGCAGGTTCAGGCCGAAATGAACAACATGGCCGGGATTCTCGACAGCCTGGCGCACACCGCATTGGCGACCATATTGCCGGGGCGAGCCAAGGAGGCCGCCGAGGACGACCAAGGCCTGCTGTGGAAACCCCTCAGTGAGCCCCGCGTGCCGCTGAAGGTTGGCCTGGTCTTTCGCGACGCACAGCGTCAGCAGGCGTCAGTGGAGTTGCTGCGCACGCTGCTGGAAGAAGAGACCGATGCGCGCCAGCTGGGGACTTCGCCCCTGGATGTGCTCGGGTAAAAACACGCGCACAAAGAAAACCCCGCCGAAGCGGGGTTTTCCAGACTGTTTCCCTGTGACATCCCTATCGCCCCGCCATCCTGGCAGGAATTCCATCGTTGTCCCTGTTCTGTCCTTTGCGCTTCCTGCGCAACGTCCATGTGGGAAATATTAGCTATGGATCCAATCTTAGGCCAGTGGCGAAAAGTCACCACGTCGTGTAGGAGAAAGCTTACAAGCGGAGGCATTGTCAGGCATTGGCTTTGCTCCAATCGCCGGCAAGCCGGCTCCTACAGGGATTTGTGTAAACCGCAGAGCGTCAGAACTGCTCGGCATCCAGCAGGTAGAGCGACTCACTCCCCGCCTTCACCGAAGCCACCAGCGAATTCACCCGCGGCAACAGCCGTGCGAAGTAGAACCGCGCAGTCCCCAACTTGGCTGAATAGAACGCCTCATCCCCTTCACCCGCCTTGGCCGCCCGGGCCATCAACGCCCACATATAGGCGTAGGCCACATAGCCGAAGGCATGCAGGTATTCAACCGAGGCCGCACCAATTTCGTTCGGGTTGCCTTTGGCCTGCTCCAGCACCCACTCCGTCAGCCCGTCGAGCTGATCGAGACTGGCACCGAGCGGTTTGCTGAACTCAGCCAGTTCCCTGCCAGCACTGGCGATGAACTGGCGGATCTCGTCGGAGAATAGCCGGTAATAGGCGCCACCGCTGGCGACGACCTTGCGTCCCATCAGGTCCAGCGCCTGGATGCCGTTGGTGCCTTCGTAGATCTGGGTGATACGCACGTCGCGCACCAGTTGCTCCTGGCCCCACTCACGGATATAGCCGTGGCCGCCGAACACTTGCTGGCCGTGCACTGTGCACTCCAGACCCAGGTCGGTCAGGAAGGCCTTGGCGACCGGCGTCAGCAGCGCCACCAGCTCTTCGCTGCGCTTGCGGGTGATGGCGTCCTCGCTGTACTTGGCACTGTCCAGTTGCATGGCCACGTAGGTGGAAAAGGCACGGCCACCTTCGATCAACGCCTTCATGGTCAGCAGCATGCGGCGCACGTCGGGGTGCACGATGATCGGGTCCGCGGCTTTTTCCTTGGCCTGCGGGCCGGTCGGAGCGCGGCTTTGCAAGCGGTCACGGGCGTATTCGACGGCGTTCTGATAAGAGCGCTCGGCCGAAGCCAGGCCTTGGATACCCACGCCAAGACGCTCGTAGTTCATCATGGTGAACATGGCCGCCAGGCCCTTGTTCGGCTCGCCCACGATATAGCCGACCGCTTCGTCGAAGTTCATCACGCACGTGGCCGAGGCCTGGATCCCCATCTTGTGCTCGATCGAGCCACAGGTCGCCGGGTTGCGCGCCCCCAGGCTGCCGTCGTCATTGACCAGGAACTTGGGCACCAGGAACAGCGAGATGCCCTTGGGCCCGGCCGGGGCATCCGGCAACTTGGCCAGTACCAGGTGGATGATGTTTTCCGTCAGGTCGTGCTCGCCGCCAGTGATGAAGATCTTGGTGCCGCTGACCTTGTAGCTGCCATCAGCCTGGGGTTCGGCCTTGGTGCGGATAATGCCCAGGTCGGTACCGGCATGGGGTTCGGTGAGGCACATGGAGCCTGCCCATACACCTGCGTACATGTTGGGCAGGTACTTTTCCTTGAGCGCTTCACTGGCATGAGCGTTGATCGACAGGCAAGCGCCAGCAGTCAGCATCGGGTACAGGCCGAAGGCCAGGCTGGAGGCATTGACCATCTCCTCGACCTGGGCCGAAATGGTCTTGGGCATACCCATGCCGCCGAACAGTGGGTCGCCGCCAACGCCCACCCAGCCGCCTTCGGCATAGGTGTTGTAGGCTTCGATGAAACCTGCCGGCGTGCGCACTGCACCGTTGTCCCAGTGGCAGCCTTCCTCGTCCGCCGCGCGGCTGAGTGGGGCGATGGTCTTGCCCGTGACCTTGCCGGCCTCTTCCAGCACCGCCATGGCAGTGTCCGCGTCCACGGTTTCGGCCAGGGCGGGCAGTTGCGCCCAGAGCTCAGCCACGTTGAAGACTTCATTCAGAACGAAACGCATGTCGCGCAGGGGCGCTTTATATTCAGCCATGACTACCTCTCGCTAACAGGGTCGGGCGGTCTCACGGAACCGCGGCACTGGATTGAAGGCAGTGTAACCGAACAACTTTTGCGAGACATAGGGTCATCACGCGACCGAATAGTCAGTTTCAGTCACGCCATGCGGACGGCCCCGCGCCGCGATTGTTGCCCGAATACCATCACGCAGTTACGCCCCGCGCCTTTGGCGCTGTACAACGCCTGGTCAGCGGCTTTGAGCACTTCTTCAGGATTACGGTGCTCCACCAGCCGCTCGGCAACGCCGATACTGATGGTCACCGACACCGTCGTGGCCGCATTGCCACCACGCCGTTGCCGGCCTGCAGTGTCGTCCTGGGGGCGGCTGTTCTGGTCACGCAGTTGCATAGCATAGTTGGCGATCATTTCACGTACAGCTTCCAGGTGCGGCAGGCACTCCTCGGCCGTCTTCCCCGCGAACACCAGCGCGAACTCCTCACCGCCGTAGCGATAGGCACGCCCGCCCCCGGTCACTTTGGACAGCCGGCTGGCAACCAGCCGCAGCACCTGGTCACCGACGTCGTGACCGTGGGTATCGTTGAATTTCTTGAAGTGGTCGACGTCGGTCATGGCGATCACGTAGTTGCGCCCCAGACGCTGCATACGTTCGTTCAACGCACGGCGCCCCGGCAGCCCGGTCAGCTCGTCGCGGAAGGCCATCTGGTAAGCCTCGTGGGACACCGCCGCTGCAATCATCAGCATCACCTGGCTGCACATGATGTTGAGGGTGAACGGCAGGATGAAGGTCTTCGGTAGCATCCAGAAGATACCGATCAGCCCAATGACCTGCGCGGCATGCAGCGGCCGTGGTTCACGCAGGTATTGCACGACCAGCAGGACAAACACCCCTATGAACAGCGGGTAAACCATCTGGATCAGGCTCATCCACTGACCATGCAGCGCCGGCCAGCGAATTTCCGCAAGCCAGGCCAGCAGCGCAGTGGGGAAACTCTGCTCGAGCGCCACCGCGACGCTGCCGACGGCGAACAACACAGCGAACCGGGCGAGCAGGTCCTGGGCCAGGTGAGTGCGTTCCTGCCAGGCGCCGAACAGGCCGAACAGTGCGGGCAACAGCAGGCACACCAGATGGAATATCACCGCCGCGTCCTCGCGCACCCGGCCGTTGTCACGGTAGAAGTCGGTCTGGGTGTCGAGCAGGAAATAGGCGATGTACACCGTCACCATCAGGAACAGTTCGCGCTGGCGGCGGTACACCGCGCAGTAGGCGCCACCCAGCAGCAGCACCAGGGTGGGCAGGACATTGAACAGCGACGTGAAGAAGACACTGAGGTCTCTCACATACGCCGCCGCGAGCCCCGACAACAAGAGAAACAGCGAAGGCAGGAAATGGCTCGCGCGTACAGCGTTTAGACGAAACAAGGGTAATCTCCGACCCGGCAGATCAATAATGGCATTGTGCCCCTACTTCATCGGCAGCGCACATGAATAGATGAGTACACGGGGTGTTTAACGGCAGTAGGGCCGGAGGGCTTGAGCTTTTGTTGTAACTGGATCTTTGGGGCTGCACGGCCCAGAAATACAAAAGCCCGCCTGCCAGCGAAGGCAGACGGGCTTCTGTTCAAGCGGACGGCTTAGATGGACAGACCGAAGTCTTCTTCCTTCATCGCCATCAGGTTACCGGCACCGGACAGCATCGTTGCCACATGGGTGCGGGTGCGCGGCAGGATGCGCTGGAAGTAGAAGCGCGCAGTCTGCAGCTTGGCGGTGTAGAACGCCGCTTCGCTGGTGCCTTCAGCCAGTTTCTCGGCCGCCAGGCGGGCGATGTCGGCCCAGAAGTAAGCCAGGCAGGCATAACCGGAGTACATCAGGTAGTCCACCGAGGCAGCACCCACTTCTTCACGGTCTTTCATGGCGGCCATACCGACCTTCATGGTCAGCTCGCCCCACTCCTTGTTCAGCGCAGCCAGCGGCTCGACGAACTCTTTGACCGCCTCGTTGCCTTCCTGCGCCTGGCAGAACTTGTGCACGATCTTGGTGAAGCCCTTGAGCGCCTCGCCTTGGGTCATCAGTACTTTACGGCCCAGCAGGTCGAGTGCCTGGAT